>CABUXL010000111.1 GCA_902495525.1 uncultured Collinsella sp. | reverse complement strand
TGCCCGCGCCACGCCCGGTGCCTCGGGCGCCGACCTGGCCAATATCATCAACGAGGGCGCCCTGCGCGCCGTTCGCGAGGGTCGTAAGCGTGCAACCCAGGACGACTTCGAGGAGTCGGTGGAGGTCGTCATTGCCGGCCAACAGCGTAAGTCCACGGTGCTGTCCGACCACGAGAAGCAGGTCGTTTCTTATCACGAGATCGGCCATGCCATCGTTGCCGCTCGCCAGAAGGGCTCTGCGCCGGTCACGAAGATCACCATCGTGCCGCGCACGAGCGGTGCTCTTGGTTATACCATGCAGGTCGAGGAGGACGAGCGCTTCCTGACGACGCGCCAGGAGGTCTTGGACAAGCTCGCTGTCTATTGCGGTGGCCGCGCAGCCGAGGAGCTCATCTTTGGAGAGATGACGACCGGCGCCGCCAACGACATCGAGCAGGCCACCAAGCTCGCCCGTAATATGGTGACGCGCTTTGGTATGTCCGACGAGTTTGGCATGATGGCGCTCGGTACCGTGCAGAACGCGTATCTCAATCAGGACACGTCGCTCACCTGCGCCCCCGGTACGGCCGAGCGCGTGGACGCGATTGTCGCCAAGCTGATCGAGGATGCGCACGACCGCGCTTTGCAGATTCTGAAGGAGAACAAGTTTAAGCTCCACGAGCTGGCTCGTTATCTGTATAAGAAGGAGACCATCACGGGCGAGGAGTTCATGAACCTCCTCACGCGCGAGAATCCGCTGATGCCCAAGCAGCAGTAAAGCCGCGGCCGAGCCAGTAAACGCCGACGCCCCATTTGAGCAGCTTTCTCAAATGGGGCGTTTTGCTTGAGAGGGATGGAAATGAAGATCGTGGTGAGCGCCTGCTTGATGGGCGAGAGCTGCAAGTATAACGGGCTCGACAACTACCATCGCGAGTTGGTCGAGGCCTGCGAGCGTACAGGGACCGAGGTCCTCTTGGTGTGCCCTGAGGTCTTTGGGGGCCTGCCCACGCCGCGCAAGCCGTCCGAGATTGTGAACGGCGAGGTCCGTACCTGCGAGGGTACCTCAGTCGATCGCGAGTTTCGCCAGGGTGCTCAGCGCGCGCTTGATATGTGCGAGCAGGCAGGCGGACCGGAAGAGATAGTCGCGTGCATCCTTCAGGACCGCAGCCCCTCGTGCGGTGCGGGTCACATCTACGACGGCACCTTTAGCGGTACGCTCACCGCGGGCAACGGTGTTTTCGTCGACCTGCTGCTGCGTCACGGGTACCGCGTGATCCCGGCAAGCGAGTTCGACCCCAACATGCTGGATCAATAAAAAACCACCAGAAAGGTGCCTGTCCCCTTTGTGGTGGTTTTGGGCCAGTCCTAGAGCGTGTGGCCGTAGTCGTTGGCAGCCTTGATGGCGGCGGCGAATTTTTCGTCGGTGAAGGGCTCGGGGTTTCCCTGCTTCCACTCGTTGGTGGCGTGCGCGTATTCGCACAGGGCCGGGATATCGGACTCGGAAAGCCCGACCTGCTCAAGCGTCACGGGCAGGCCCATCTGCTTGTTAAAGGCAGCGTAGCGCTCAAGGTTCTCGGTGTCGC
>CABUXL010000110.1 GCA_902495525.1 uncultured Collinsella sp. | reverse complement strand
CGGGCGATCATGAGCTCAATGACTGCAAGGCCGAGCATGTCTTTGGCAAGGGTTATCGCATGATGACCGATGAGGAGCTCCAGACCTACGGTCTGCATAAGGGCTTTATCGGACCGGTTAACCTTCCCGAGGGCATTCGTCTGGTCTGCGACGAGAGCCTGCGCGAGTCCAAGCAGTGGGCCTGCGGCGCCAACGAGGTTGACTATCACTTTACCGGTGCCTGCCCCGAGCGCGACTTTACCGTCGATGAGTGGGCCGACCTGGTCACCGTCGTGGCCGGCGATCCTTGCCCGCACTGCGGAAAGCCCCTCTCCGCTGCCCGCGGCATCGAGGTCTCCCAGGTCTTCCAGCTGGGCACCAAGTATTCCGAGGCCATGGGCGCCACCTTTATGGATGAGGACGGCAAGGAGAAGCCACTCATCATGGGTTGTTACGGCGTGGGCGTGTCCCGCTCACTCGCTGCCGTCGTGGAACAGCACAATGACGAGCATGGCATCGTCTGGCCGGTCTCCGTTGCTCCGTACGAGGTCGCGGTGATTCCGCTCGATCCCAAGAAGGAGGAGTGCGCTACCGTTTGCGACCAAATCGTCGAGGGCCTGTGCGCCGAGGGTATTGAGGTCGTCGTCGATGATCGTGACGAGCGTCCCGGATTTAAGTTTGCCGACAACGATCTTATGGGCTTCCCGTATCAGGTGGTTCTGGGCAAGCGCGGCCTTAAGAACGGCACCGTTGAGCTCAAGGACCGTGCCACGGGCGAGCGCGAGGACGTGGCGATTGACGAGGTCGTCGCCAAGGTTGCCGAGCTTGTTAAGGCGGCTCGCCGTTAATCGACGTTTCTGCCATTAGATGTAATTGCGGGACTGCTCCGTATCTCTCTTAGGATGAGATGCGGAGCAGTCTTTTTTGTTGCGTGAATAAACTCGACGGGTAAAGGAAAACCCCACAGCCCATATGAGCTGCGGGGTTTTTGTGCCTCCGATGCGAAATAAATCGCTCAGATATTACTGATAATCGACGACGTCGATCCAGTTCTTCAGGAACTCATCGTTCACGTTGCGCTTACGAGCGAGCTCGGAAGCGGCGACGATGCTCGTCCACTGACGCACGACCTGCATGGGCATGTCGGCGCGGTCGCAGTAGAGCTCCAGGTAGGCCTCGGCCTGGTCTTTGCTGTTGAGAGCAAAGAGCAGGTAGGTGGTGGCAACGTCGGCAGCAGGGGAGCCCTGGGTGGCGTGTGCCCAGTCGCACACATAGAGCTGGCCGTCGTCGCCGACGATGACGTTGGAGGGGTTGAAGTCGCCGTGGCAGACCTTGAACTCCTTGGTCATGCCGTCCAGACGCTCCTGAAGGTTGTAGCGCGTGGTGGCATTGAGCTGATCAAGGCTGTCGATCATGCGGGCGTACTTGTCGCGCTGACGGTTGAGCAGCGGGGAGGTGTAGCCGTGGATCTCGATCTGGAGGTCGACGAACATCTCGAGGTACTCACCAAAGCGCTGGGGCTCGGCAGTCATCTTCTCGGCAAGGGTGGTGCCCGGAACCTTCTCGGTCACGAGCGCCCAGCCGTTGGCGTTCTCGAGCTGGGAAACCTCGAGCGCCTTGGGGCTGCGGATGCCGCACTCATTGATGCGGGCAAGATTCAAAGCCTCGTTGAACACGTCGGAGACAGGCTTGGTCTCGTTAAAGACCTTGACAATCTTGTCGCCCAGGTCGTAAACGACCTTGTTGCCACGGCGGACGAGCTCGGTCTTGGAATCGGGTAGCAGCATGGTTGCATCCTTTCAACGATGCGATAGAAGCGACGGCGGGGGTG
>CABUXL010000109.1 GCA_902495525.1 uncultured Collinsella sp. | reverse complement strand
CTCGACGAGCGCGTCCGCGCGTTCCTGACCCGCGGCGTGACCGGCGACACCGACATCAACGTCATCGACACCGCCGAGTTCGCGATCCCCGGCCTTGACGACGAGTTCCGCGTCATCGTCTCCCCGTGGATTCTGACGGTGCTCGTGACCGACCGCCTGGCTCGCTACTACGAGACGGTCACCAAGCACAACCTCAAGTATCGTCGCTACTATCACCAGTTCGACTACTAAAGAAGACGGGTGCGGGAACGTGCCGGGCTATTGAGAGGAACACAGAATGAGACAGTACATCATCGCCAGCCATGCGCACTTCGCTACCGGTATCAAGGAGAGCGTCGAGCTGCTCTCGGGCGCTCGCGACAACGTCCACGATCTTTCGATGTTCGTCGATGGCCGCATGGACGTGGCCGAGGAGGCCCAAAAACTGCTGGCAGGCATGTCTGCCGACGATGATGTCGTTGTCTGCACCGACCTCTTTGGCGGCAGCGTCAACAACGAGTTCACCAAGATCGTCCAGACGCGTCCCCGCACGTACCTCGTTACCAACATGAACCTTCCTCTGCTCATCCAGCTGCTGTTCTCTGACGAGTCGGCGCCGGTTGAGGAGACGATTCGCGCCATCGTCGCTGCGGACGATACGCGCGTGAAGTTTGTCAACGACCTGTTGGTCGATGACGACGAGGAAGAAGAGTTCTAATCCGCAGCACCTACTGACACGCCGTAAGACGGCACAAGACCTTTGGGGGGTCACATTATGATTCAGCTACTTCGCGTCGACCATCGCCTGCTTCATGGCCAGGTCGCGGTCTCTTGGGTCCAGGGCCTTGGCTCCAACTGCATTTTCTGCGTGGGCGATAAGGTCGTCAACGACCCGGTGTGGAAGACGACGCTCAAGATGGGCAAGCCTGCCGGCTGCAAGCTCGTCATCAAGGATATGGCGAATGCCATCGAGGCCATTAACTCGGGTGTGACCGACAAATACAAGATGATTATCTGTGTCGCCACCATCGCTGAGGCAAAGCAGCTTGTTGAAGGCTGCCCGCAGATCAAGTCGGTCAACCTGGGCAACACCAAGCCCAAGGACGAGAAGCGCCCCGATGCTCGTCAGGTCTCTCGTCAGATCTTCCTGACTGCAGCCGAGGAGGCCGATGTGCGCGAGATGCTGAACAACGGCGTCGAGGTCGAGATCCGTCCTCTGGCCGATGACCCCAAGGTTGACTGCGCAAGCGTGCTCTAGGCGTTCAATTTCGAAGAGTCTGAGCTCTTCGTAGTGTCCTATTAGGAAAGGGGGATATATGCTTACCCAAGCAATCCTCATCGGACTTATCGCCGCATTTGGTAAGTTCGACTTCCAGCTCGGTACGCTCTATGCGTTCCGCCCCATCGTCCTGTGCCCGCTCGTGGGCCTGGTGCTGGGGGACCTGCAGTCCGGCCTCGCGATCGGCGCCAGCCTGGAGCTTCTGTTCATGGGCTCGATCTCCATCGGCGCCTACGTGCCGCCTGATGAGACGATCGGCGGCGTGCTCGCCTGCGCCTTCGCTATCCAGTTGGGCCAGAGCACCGAGGCAGCCATCGCGCTCGCTATGCCCATCGCCACGCTGTGCCTTGCCATCAAGAACATCCTCAACGCCGCCCTGCCGATTCTGGTTGACCGCGCTGATGTCTTCTCCGGCCAGGGCAACCTTAAGGGTGTCTATGCGATGCACTTCCTGATCGGTTTGACCGGTATCATCATGGCGTTCCTGCTGTGCTCGCTGTCGTTCTATCTGGGTGCTGACGCCATCCAGGGCATGCTCGACTTCATCCCGCCCTTTGTCCTTGCTGGCTTTGGCGTTGCCGCCAACATCCTGCCGGCCATGGGCTTCGCCATGCTCGGCCGCCTGGTGCTCACCAAGCAGCTCGTGCCCTTCTACTTCCTGGGCTTCCTGCTGTGCTCCTATGCCAACGT
>CABUXL010000108.1 GCA_902495525.1 uncultured Collinsella sp. | reverse complement strand
CCTTCTGGCTGTACTACTGGCTGCTGTCCAAGAAGATCAACCCCATGGTGCTGATCGTGGCCACCATGGTCGTGGGCATCATCGGCGCGTTCTTCGGCGTGCTGGCGTAAGGGCCCGGCCTATTATCTGCCCCCAAGGGAAACGGCGACCCATTGCGGTCGCCGTTTTTTATTACCGAAAGCTAGTTGGAGGTGCTTCGTGATTCGATCTGACAATCCACCCGATAATGGCGTGAGCGGGGCGATGTATCTATTTGGCACGGCGCTCTTGTGGAGTTTTATCGGCATCCTCGTTCGCGCCAATTCGCAGTCAGCTCTTTTGATCGGTGCCGTCACGGCAATATTTATAGCGCTCTTTATCCTGCTCGTCGGCAGGCCCGTCCTTCGCGTCAGCCGTCTTATTGTCCTTGTGGCCGTCTGCAACTTCGTGACGGGCGCCACGTTTAACTTTGCCAACCAGCTCACGACGGTCGGCAACGCGATCGTTCTGCAGTACACCTCGATGATTTTCGTTATCGTGTATCAATCGCTCGCAACTCGCACGTTGCCCTCGCCTGCGAAGATTGCCTCCGTGGTGGTTGCTTTTACGGGTATGGGACTTTTCTTTTTAGGTGATTTGAGCGCCGAGGGCATGCTCGGCAACCTGCTTGCCGTCATTTCGGGCGCCACCTTTGGGCTGTGTTTCTTTTTAAACTCTCGCCCCGATGCGTCGCCCATGGTGTCCTCGCTCATCTCCTGCGGCATCTCGATACTGCCGATCGTCTATTTTGCCGGCGACCTAGGCTCCGTGAAACCCTTTGAGTGGGGGCTTATGCTGGTGCATGGCCTTTTTTGCAGCGGCCTTGCGAGTGTGCTGTATGCCAAGGGGATTGCGCGCACCAACGCGTTTGCGGCCAACTTGGTCTGCATGAGTGAGGTCGTGCTCGCTCCCTGCTGGTCGGCGCTCCTCTTTGGCGAGGTCTTTCGCTGGAACGAGTTTTTGGGCGCAGCGATTATCGTTTTGGTGATTGTGGCCAACTTGGCATCCGATGCCTTTGGCGATGGCTTTCTGGTGACGCTTGTCAGCCATCGAAATAAAGAGCGTGCCTGACGGGATACGTCTGCCGTTTACGGTAAAAAACACCCCGCTGAGCGAGTGGTATTAAATAGTAAGAACCTGCATACCTATAATTGGTATCAAATCATATGTGCCTGGCATGGGTGTTAGCAGCACACCAGGTACGCTTCGAGCCATGTGATCGAACTCCCGGAATTGATATCAGCAGCGCGCGCGACGGGAGTGACGACGGTTCGAGATTCTTAATTGGGAGGAACTATGCTTGTCCAAGCAATCCTCGTCGGCTTAGTCGGAGCGTTTGGATGCCTCGACTACCAGCTCGGCACCCTCTACGCATTTCGCCCCATCGTCCTGTGCCCGCTCGTGGGCCTGGTGCTGGGGGACCTGCAGACTGGCCTTGCCGTTGGCGCCAGCCTGGAGTTGCTGTTCATGGGCTCGATCTCCATCGGCGCCTACGTGCCGCCTAACGAAACCATCGGCGGCGTACTCGCCTGCGCGTTTGCCATACAGCTCGGTCAGGGTACCGAGACAGCCATCGCGCTTGCCATGCCCATCGCCGTCCTTTCGCTGACGTTCGACAACATTACCAGTGCCTTGTTCCCCGTGTTTGTCGACATGGCAGACAAGTTCGCCCTCAAGGGAAATCTCAAAGGCATTTACGCCGTCCATTGGGGGCTTGGAATCTGGGGCTGCGTCGAGTACTTCCTGCTGTGCGGCGGCGCATTCTACTTGGGGTCTGACGCCATCCAGGGCCTGCTCGACTTCATCCCGCCCTTCATCATCGACGGTTGCGGCGTTGCCGCCAACATCCTGCCGGCCATGGGCTTCGCCATGCTCGGCCGCCTGGTGCTCACCAAGCAGCTCGTGCCCTTCTACTTCCTGGGCTTCCTGCTGTGCTCCTATGCCAACGT
>CABUXL010000107.1 GCA_902495525.1 uncultured Collinsella sp. | reverse complement strand
CTGTCCGCACCCCCTATTTGCTGCCAAAGCCTCCAAATAGGAACTATTTCACCGCAACTGAGGAGGCGGGAGCGAGTGACCGGCCTAGCGCAGGGAGCGCAGGCCGCCGGCATCCTTGTCGAGCACCGTAAAGCGCACGGCATCCAGGTGCTCCAAGATGCTGATGGCGCGTTTGCGCGACACACCCAGGGCCTCGCGCAGCACGCTCGTGGTCGCAGCGCCGCCGGCTGCCTCAATGGCGGCGGCGACGAGCTCACGCGCATGGGCCTCGGCGGCGGCAGACAGGGCAACGTCGCGCTCGACCTTAACGATCGAGCGGTTGAGCGAAAGCTCGCGCAGGGCACGCGTCATGGTGTCGCGACCGAGCTGCAGCTGTTCGCCCACCTCGGGAAGCGCCGGTGCATCCAGGCCAGCCTCGTCAAGCAGCGCGACGATGCGCTCGCAAGCCTCTCGCACCACGCGTGCCGCCGCGGCGGCCGAATGCGGATCGAATACCTCGGCGCCCTCGGCGGCGCACACGCCACGCGAGCAGCCCTCGGCAATCAGAGCCGAGGCAACGCCTTCATCAGCGGCAGGCCACGCAGCATGGGCAACGGCGCCAGGCGTAAAGCCCGTCTCCTTGGGAGCCGCCGCGTGCATGGCTGACAGGGTCGCCGCCAGCGCATCCATAGCGGCGTCGAGCGCGGAAGAATCTGCATACAGCGAGCCATCCGAGCCAGCAAGCGCGCAAGCAGCGCCCTGCGCCACCAGCCCGCGCAGCGCGGTATCGACCTCGCCGATACCAAGATCCAAACCCCTAGCAACATCAACGGCCGCAACCGGCAACGTCTGCAGCGCCAGCCACGCCTCAACACCAGTGGCGGTATCGCCGGCCTCAAGCGCCACATACAGCGCACGCTCTCCTTCGGCAAGCTCGCGCGAACGACGGCAACGCGAAAGCAGCACACGCCCGCCGCCAATGAGCATAACGGGCGAATACGACAGCACCACAGCATGGTCTCCGGCTCGCAGCGGCAGCGGCTCCTCCAAGCGCACCTGCACGGTACGGGTCTCGCCCACCGCCATGGGGGCCTCGCCCTCCATAAGCATGATGCGGCCGACGACCTCGGCCGTGCCGGCCATCACATGCACACGCGCGCCCGACTCGAGCACGCGCGGCTTGGCGCCCTCGCGGCCGAGGTAGGTGAACGTCATCATAAAGCGCAACGTCTGGCCAAAGCGGTCCGAAACGCCCAGCATCTCGCCACGGTCAAGCGCCGCGGCACCGTCACCAACTAGGTTGAGCGCCACACGCTGACCAGGCAGCGCGCGCAGCGTATCGCCATGCACCTGAATCCCGCGGACACGGCAGACCGTACGCGACGGCAAAGCCATCAGCTCGTCGCCCACCGCAACCGGCGCATCGTGCAGCGTTCCCGTCACGACGGTGCCGGCGCCCTTGATCGTAAAGCAGCGGTCAATCGGCAGGCGCGGCGCGGCATCGCTCCGCTCGGCACGCTCGCGACAGGTATCCCAGCAGACACCCACCTGCTCGTCGAGCACCGCAAGCAGCCCGTCAATCCCCTCGCCCGTCTTAGACGACACGGGCACAATTGGCGCGCCCGCAAACACAGTACCCGACAAAAAGTCATCGACATCGAGCTCGGCCAGATCAACCATCTCGCTATCGGCCAGGTCGCACATCGTCAGCGCGACCACCATGTGCGTAACGCCCAGCAGCTCCAGCACGTGCACGTGCTCGCGCGTCTGCGGCATCACGCCCTCAACGGCAGAGACCACCAGCACGGCAACGTCGATGCCTGTCGCACCCTGCACCATGGCGCGCAGGTAATGCGCGTGGCCCGGCACGTCGACCAGGCCGACGATCTTGCCACTCGGCAGCGCCAGCTCGCCAAAGCCCAGCTCCACGGTCATACCGCGACGGCGCTCAACCTCCAGACGGTCGGGATTCTTGCCGGTCAGAGCCTCAATCAGTGCCGACTT
>CABUXL010000106.1 GCA_902495525.1 uncultured Collinsella sp. | reverse complement strand
GGCGGCAGCCACAGCGACGTGCCCTTGCCCTTAAACGCGTGCTCAAACTGCTTTTTGACGTCGTCGCCCTTCACAAAGGTACCGTCGGCAAGCTTAACGCCGTCGAAGCGTGCCGGCAGTGCCACGACCTGCGCTCCGCCCTCGACGCGACCCATCTGTGCCGCACCCGAGGACTTACGCACGCCAAAGCACTCGGCGACCGCCACGACCGGATATTCCAGACCCTTGGAGGCATGCACCGTCATGATGCGCACCGCGCCGTCGCCTTCCTCGTTGAGGGCACCCGGGGCTTCCTTGCCCGCCAGGAAGCGATCGAAGGCAAGCGCGATGGAACGCGGCGAGTTGCCGAACTCGGCCTCCGCCTCGGCCACAGCGTCGAGCGCCTTGAGCACGTTGGCGGCAATGGCCTTGCCCTCGGGACCACGCTGTGCCAGACGCACAAACCAGCCGGAGGCGTTGACCACGTCGCGCGCGATGGCGGCGAACGAATCGCGGCCCACGCGACGAAACGCATACCGCAGCACCTCGCGGGCGCGCGTCACGAGCGGCAAGTCTTGCAAACCCGGCACATCGGAATCGCTCATGATACCCACGTCGATATTCCGGCGCGAGGTCTCCCCCGTCTCGCTATCGAGTTTGGTTGCCAGCGCCAGGAACTCCTGGGCGCCAAGTGCAAACATCGGCGAGGCCAGCAGTGGCATAAGACCCTGCGCCGTATCGGCCGGATTGGCGAGTGCACAAACCAGGGCGCGCACCGTCTGCACCTCGGCAGCCTGCGCAAAGACCGAGCCGCCCGCGATGACGCAGTCGAGCCCCTGGTCGCGGAAGGCCTGTGCATAGACGTCTGCGTTGGTCATGCGGCCCAGCAGCAGCACCATGCCGCCCTGAGGCTGGCCGGCATCGGCAAGCGCGCGGAATCGCTCAGCGATCGCACGGGCCTTGGCCTGTGTGCGCTCCTGCGTACTGCCGCCGGCAACAAAGAGGGCCTGGCGACGCGAGGCATCTGCCACCAGCGTGTCCTTGCGGCCGTCGCTCGCCTCAAGGTCCAAAAAGCCCTGCATCAGGCCGCCGTCATCGCCGTCGAAGACGCGTGCCACGTAACGCAGTACCTCGTCATGGCTGCGGAAGTTGCGCACGAGCTTGATGAGCTCGCCGGCGGGGGTGTCGGTCACGGCAGTCGCCTCGAGCGCGGCAGACGAGCCCACCTTGCGCTCCTGGCGACGGAATACCTCGACCTCGGCGCCGCGGAAGCGATAGATCGACTGCTGTGCATCGCCCACGGTACACAGCGCGCGCTCCCCCGCACCCGTCAGGTAGCGGATTAGATCGACCTGCATCTGGTCGGTATCCTGGAACTCGTCAATCATGACCATCTTAAAGCGGCCCTCGTATGCCGCTCGGATGGCCGGGTAATCGCGCAGGGCCTCGTAGGTCATGCGCAGCAGGTCGTTATTATCGAGGGCGGACTGGGCAGCTTTCAGCGCGCGATACTCAGCCTCTACAGAGCGGGCCAAGCCCACCAGTGCATCGAGCGCGGGACCACCGCAGGCCAGCACGATATTGATAAATGCATCGGCGGCCTCGGCCTTGAGCAGCTCGACCTGCTCCTTAGGGAATGCCTTGCTCGCGCGCAGCATGGTGCACGACATCATGAGTCGCGCCGCATCGGCCATGGTCTTGCCGCTGGCCTCGAATGCATCGATGGCATCGAGCGCCACCTGTGCCTTCTCGGTCGCAGCCTTGCTCGCACCCAGTGCTGCGCGATAGGCATCGGCAAGCGCCGAGGTGTCGGCCTGGCCGCGCGCCACGCTCACGTCGTCCATGCCGCCCGGCAGCTGGCTCGAGAGCTCCAGCAGCTCGCGCACCAGGCCCTTGATGGTAGTGCCGGCGCCAAAGGGACCGCCCTCGCCCGCCATGGGATACCAGGCATAGAGGGCCTTGAGCGATGCGGCGAGCTCGGGGGCGGCATCGGGTGCCGTCGCGCGGGCCAGCACATGCTCAACAGCCTGGTCCATGAGCTCGTCGGTATCGGTGAGCACCGTGAACTCGGGGTCGATGCCCAGCTCCAGCGCGTGTGCGCGCAGGATACGCGAGCACATGCCGTGAATGGTCGAGATCCACGCATCGTCGACGGTCAGGGCCTCCTCGTCCATGCCCTCGTCGATAAGCGCACGGCGCACGCGGTCACGGATCTCGGCCGCGGCATCTTTGGTAAAGGTAATGGCGAGCACCTGGTCCAGATGCTCAACGAACGGACCGGATTCGGGAGAGAGCGCGTAGACGATGCGGCGCGTGAGGGTAAAGGTCTTGCCCGAACCGGCGCCCGCCGAG
>CABUXL010000105.1 GCA_902495525.1 uncultured Collinsella sp. | reverse complement strand
GGAGTGGATCGGGATCTGCGAGGAGAACGGCCTGGTCAGGAGCATGTCCGCGAAGGGCTGCAGCCCGGACAACTCGGCCTGCGAGGGCTTCTTCGGGCGCCTCAAGAACGAGTTCTTCCGCTACAGGGACTGGGAGGGCGTGACGGCCGAGGAGTTCATGGGAAGGCTCGAGGCCTACCTCGTGTACTATCGTGAGGAGCGGATCAAGAAGTCCCTCGGGTGGCTGGGCCCGATGGAGTACCGCAGGAAGCTTGGATACGCCTAGGCGCGGTCCAAGAAATCGTCCGCACCCCCATACAGGAACTATTCCACCGCAACTTCTTGCTTGTCTTTTTGGGATGGGGCCTGCTCGGTTTGGTAAAATACCTCAGCACTTGGGAACGGATGGGCTCCGGTGGGCTCCGCGGTCCTCAAAACCGTTGCGAGGCGTGTAAAACGTCTTGGATGTGTTCGATTCACATACGTTCCCGCCACACGCTACCAGCGCTTTTGTGCTCGCGGTCTTGCTGCGTGCCGCAAAGGCGCTTTTTTGTTTTTGCACGGGCTTTTCGTAGCGCCGCTATTTCGGTGGCGGTATTTGGCTTCGTGTGCCGGGTTTTGAGCATGCCGATGGGGGTGGTTTGCCGTATGACTACCGTAAGACGGACCGATCTTTCTTGTGTCGTCCAGGCGGGCGGGTTGTCGTCGCGCATGGGCTGCGATAAGGCGCGCATGGCGTTTTGCGGTGAGCCGCTCATCGAGCGCGTGCTGTGCCGCCTGGCTCAAGTTGCCGGCGAGCTGGTCGTGACGACGTCGCGCCCTTGCGAGCTTGCCTACCTTGAGGAGCTTATGTTTGATGGCCTGCGTCCACGTGTGGTGATGGACGTCGACGGTCCCGCCGGTGCCATGCGCGGCATCGCGAGCTCGTTGGCCGCGGCCCGATTGCCGCTCGTGGCGATTGTCGCCTGCGATATGCCGTTTGTCTCGCCGGAACTTATCGGCGCGCTTGCCGATCGTGTTGAGGCCGAGGCGCTCGACGTGTGCGTGCCGTGCGAGGAGCGGGGGATTGAGCCGCTTTGCGCCGTCTGGCGCCGTGACGCGTGTGCGCCGGTTGCCCAAGAGCTGCTCGCCTGCGACCGCCAGCGCATTCGCTGCCTGATCAATCGCGTTCAGGCTGGTTATATAGATGAGCCGCAGATCGTTAAGGCCGCGGGCTCCACGCTCTGCTTCGAAAACGTCAATACACCCGAGGAGTTTGCGGCAGCCGAGCTGCTCGCCTAGACGATTGGAGTTGCCATGTCTCACGATATTTGCCCCGACACGGGAGAGCCTTGCACTTGCGATGGGTCCGAGCCTTGTACCTGCGGCTGCGGTGGCTGTGGACATACTGCGGAAGAGGAAGCGGCCGCCGCGGCGTATCGTGAGGCACACCGCGAAGGCCCGTCCGGTGATGCCCTCGACCACGAACGCAAGATCATCGTTTCGTTCGATAGCACCTTCGATGTGATGGAATGTGAACAGCTGTGCCTTGCCGCCGGCGTGCCCGGGCGCATTATGCCTTTGCCCGGCTCCATTACCGCAGGTTGCGGGCTGTGCTGGGCCATGCCGTTCTCGGGCGATGCGCTCGCTGCCTTCCGCGCTGCCACCGAGGGCCGCATAACCCCCGCCGACTACCATCAGCTCGTCCTCTAACCACCACACCACCACATTGGGGACAGGCACCTTTGTTGTGGTTTGGAACACGTGGACGAAACAGGTTTGAAACACAGGTTTTGCACGTCAGGCACTCAAAAACGCCTCTACCTGCATCGTAATCAAAACGAAACATCTGCTCGTCGGCTTATGCGTAACTTTGCTGCAACAGTGCGATATTATCCATACTCGATAAAGCTCGCGGCGCATGGGGCGCCTCGAACGATACTTTTCTTTTCCATCAATTGGAGGAAGCATGAGCTACACGCAGAAAGTTCTCGACGAGCTCAAGGCCCGCTATCCCGAGCAGCCTGAGTTCATCCAGGCCGCGACCGAGATCCTCGGCACCATCCAGCCGGCGCTCGACGCCCATCCCGAGTACGAGGAGGCCGCCCTGCTTGAGCGCCTCGTCGAGCCCGAGCGCATTGTTATGTTCCGTGTCCCCTGGGTCGACGACCAGGGCAAGGTTCAGGTTAACCGCGGTTACCGCGTCGAGTTCAACTCTGCCATTGGACCCTACAAGGGCGGCCTGCGTTTTAACCCGACGGTCACCCTGGGTATGCTCAAGTTCCTGGGCCTGGAGCAAATCCTCAAGAACAGCCTGACCACCCTTCCCATGGGCGGCGGCAAGGGCGGCTCCGACTTTGACCCCAAGGGTAAGTCCAACAACGAGATCATGCACTTCTGCCAGTCCTTCATGACCGAGCTCTATCGCCACATCGGCCCCAACACCGACGTTCCCGCCGGCGACCTGGGCGTTGGCGGCCGCGAGGTTGCCTACCTGTTCGGTCAGTACAAGCGCCTGACCAACGAGTGGACCGGCGTCCTCACCGGCAAGGGCCTCTCCTTTGGCGGCTCGCTCGCCCGTACCGAGGCCACCGGCTACGGTCTGGCCTACTTTGTGGACGAGTACCTCAAGAGCCGCGGCGACTCCTTCGAGGGCAAGAACGTCGTCGTTCACGGCTCCGGCAACGTCGCTATCTACGCGGTCCAGAAGGTC
>CABUXL010000104.1 GCA_902495525.1 uncultured Collinsella sp. | reverse complement strand
GCCGGAAAAAGGCTCTGAATTTATCGTCCGTGTGCCGCTGCGCGCACAGGCTAACCACCGCAAGGAGATAAAAATCGTCGAGCTGGAAGGGCTGAAGGCGCTGGTGGTTGACGACGATTTCAACACCTGCGACAGCGTGACCAAAATGCTGGTCAAGGTGGGGATGCGCGCCGAATGGACGCTTTCCGGCAAGGAGGCCGTGCTGCGCGCACGGCAGTCCCTCGAGATGGGCGATACCTTCAAAGCCTATATTATCGACTGGCGCCTGCCGGATATGAATGGCATTGAGGTAACCCGCCAGATTCGCGCCCTGAACGACGATACGCCCATTATTATCCTGACCGCCTATGACTGGTCTGACATTGAGGTGGAGGCAAAGGCAGCCGGTGTCACGGCGTTCTGTTCCAAGCCGATGTTTATGTCCGACTTGCGCGACACGCTGATGACCGTCATCGGGCAGGAACAGGCGAGAGAGGAGCAGAGCATATTGCCCCAAAATGCCACCGACCTCAAGGGCATGCATGTTCTGCTTGTCGAGGATAACGAGCTGAACCGTGAGATTGCCGAGGAGATTATGAAGGCCTACGGCCTTGAGGTCGACACCGCCGAAAACGGCGCTATCGCCGTGGATAAGGTCAGCTCTGCAGCGCCCGGGCAGTACGATTTGGTACTGATGGACGTGCAGATGCCCATCATGGACGGCTACACCGCCACCCGCCGCATCCGCGAACTGGAAAACCCCGCGTTGGCAGGCGTCCCCATTCTTGCCATGACGGCGAATGCCTTTGATGAAGACCGCCGCAATGCCTTGGAAAGCGGCATGAGCGGCTTCCTGTCCAAGCCCATTGTGATTACCGACCTCGTACAGGAGATGCGCAAGATCAGGTAACTCGGAACAGGGTAGTCAGTGGGGACGTTCTTAAATGACTAGTCAAACAAGAACGTCCCCACTGACTAGCCTGAAGGAGTGTCCCCAGCTGCCGGCAGAAAAGGAACGTCCCTAAGTACCGACTAGATGCATTAGGAGTATTATCGTCTGCGCAAATAAGGAGCGAATCGCATATTAGAGATTGAGAGCGTATGGCTGATACCGTATCTAAGCATATTGACATGACCACCGGATCGCTGTGGCGCAATATTCCCCTGTTCGCCTTCCCCGTGGCCGCCACGAGCATCTTGGAGCAGCTGTCGAACCTCATCGCCACGGTCATTATCGGTAACTTCTCGGGCGACCAGGGAACCCTCGCCATGGCGGCGGTCGGCTCCAATGTTCCGCTTACCAGTCTTATGATCAACCTGTTTATTGGGCTGTCGCTTGGCTCCAACGTGGTCATCGCCAACGCCATCGGCCGCAACGATCAGAACATGGTCAAGCGCGCCGTCCATACCTCGATTCTGATGGCACTCGTGGGCTTTGTCGTCATCGCGCTGGGCGAGATCTTTGCCGAGCCCATGCTCGCCGCGCTCAACGTTCCCGCCGAAACCATGCCGCTCGCTTCGCTCTACCTGCGCGTCTTTTTGCTCAGCATGCCCTCGATCTTGCTCTACAACTTTGAGGCAGCAATCTTCCGCTCTGTCGGCATCACCCGCATGCCGCTGCAGGCGCTTGCCGTGTCCACCATCCTCAACATTGGCCTGGACCTCATCTTTGTCCCCGTGCTCCACTGGGGCGTCGCGGGTGTCGCCATCGCCACCGCCATCGCCTACACCGTCAGCGCCGGCACGCTCTTTGTCCACCTGCTCAAGACCGACTCCGTCGTCCGCGTCACCCCACGCGACTTAGGCTTAGACCCCGTCGCCCTCAAGCGCATCGTCAAGATCGGGCTGCCCGCCGGCATCCAAAGCGCTGTCTTTGCCGTCGCCAACATCATCATCCAGTCCGCCATCAACAGCCTGGGTACCGAGGTCATGGCGGCATCCAGCGCCGCCATGAGCCTAGAGTATGTGTGCTACAACCTGCTCAACAGCTTTAGCCAGGCCTGCACCACCTTTGTGGGACAAAACCACGGCGCTCGCCAGATCGACCGTTGCACCAAGACGCTCAAGGTTTGCCTGGTTGAAGGCGGCATCGTTGCGCTCACCACCATCGTCATCATCGTCGGTCTGGGACGCGAGATCCTGGCGCTGTTCAACAGCGATCCCAACATCGTCTCGATAGGCTATATACGCGTGTGTTCGATCTTCCCGGCGTACGCCTTTAGCATGTTCTACGAAAACATGTCCGGTTACCTGCGCGGCTTTGGCATCTCGCTCATGCCCGCCCTCATCACCATGATCTGCGTCTGCGGCATCCGCTTCTATTGGGTGTTCTGCGTGTTCCCGAACTTCCGCACCTTTGCGAACATCATGATGGTCTACCCCATCAGCCTGGGCACCACGGCGTTCTTTATGGTCGTGGCGGTATTGCTCTGCCATCCGGCACGCACCTACCGTCTGACGCAAGCCAAGACCGGGACGCGCTAGACACATCCAACAAGGTGGCGCATCGGCAACTAGCTCACGATATGCGAGCTCATATAATCGATAAAGCGCCTCGTGGCGATAGGCATGGTGTCCCAGCTGCGCCAAGCCGCCACCACATCACGCGAGGGAGCGTGCACGATGGGGCGCACGCAGATATCGGCCTTCATGCCCTCGACCGTACGACGGTAGAGCATGCTCACGCCAAGGCCTTCCTCCACCATCGCCATGATGGTGTAGTCGTCGGTAACCTCGCTCGTCACGTGCGGCGACAGCCCATGCGTCGCGAATGCATCGAGCACCAGACTCTGTTCGCCCTCATCCAGCAACACAAACGGCTCGGACGCCAGGTCGGCG
>CABUXL010000103.1 GCA_902495525.1 uncultured Collinsella sp. | reverse complement strand
CCGCCGTTCCCGGCTTTGTTGGTAACTGCGAGGGCACCGACCTCACCTCAGGTAACTTCGATGTCATCGTTGCCGATGGCATGTCGGGCAATATTGCGCTCAAGGCCACTGAGGGCGCTGCCAAGTTTTTGCTGCAGGAGCTCAAGGGCGCCTTTATGGCCTCGCTCGGCACCAAGATCGCCGCGCTGCTCATTAAAAAGCAGATGCGCGAGATTAAGGCCAAGCTCTCTGGCGACGCCAAGGGCGGCGCGATTCTTCTGGGCCTGCGCGGCGTGGTCCTGATCGGCCATGGTGCCACCTCAGTCGAGGCTGTCAAAAACGGTACGCTCGCGGCGGCCGAAGCCGTGCGCGCCGGGCTGGTCGAGAATGTCGCCAACTCTATGGATGGTATCGTTTTATAAGAGCGAGTTAGAGCGCTGTTATGTGCTTCGCGGTGCACGCCGTGGGGTAGAATCAGAACCGTGTCTTGGTACCGCCCGGGCGGTACCATTCTTTTGGTATTCATGCACTATGAGAGGAAGCGCTATGGACCGCTCCGAAATCTTCGACAAGATCGCCGAGGTCGCTGCTGACGTTCTGGGCGTCGATGTTGCCGAAATTAGCGAGGAGACCACCTTTGACGACCTCGATGCCAACTCGCTCGAGCGCCTGCAGCTGGTTACGGCTATCGAGGACGAGTTCAACCTCGAGATCGATGACGAGACCCTGCTCTCGCTCAACTCTGTCGCCGACGCCGTCGACGCTATCGAAGCTGCCAAGGAGGCCTAAGTCTTGGCTTTATCCGACCGACTTACGCGGGCCCAGGAAATCCTGGGCCACGAGTTCAACAATAAGGTGCTGCTGCGCGCGGCCCTTACGCATCCCTCGGCAGTCGAGGGACAGCCGGTTTCTGCCAGCTATGAGCGCCTTGAGTTCTTGGGCGATTCCATTTTGGGCGCTGTGGTCGCACGCTCCCTGTTTGAGTCCTATCCGGAGTTTGACGAGGGCAAGCTCACGCGCCTGAAGGTGTCGCTTGTCTCGGGCGCTACGCTGTCCGAGGTTTCTCACGAGCTGGGCATCGACGACATCATCATCTTTGGTGCCTCTGAGACCGGTACTGGTGCGCGCGGCCTGCATTCGGCCCTCGAGAACGTCTATGAGTCGCTCGTGGGTGCGCTGTACCTGGATGCCGGCTGGGATGCGGCGGCGGAGTTCATTCACCGTACGCTTAAGCCGCATTTGGCTTCCGAGCGTGCCGAGCATCCTGCGAACCCCAAGTCGTTTTTGCAGGAGTGCGTGCAGGCCGACGGTCACGAGCCCCCAGCGTATAAGCTCGTTGGCTCCGAGGGCCCGGCGCATGCGCCCACCTTTACCGCCGTGGTGCTCATCGATGGCATTCGTCAGGGTCGCGGCTCCGGCTCCTCAAAGAAGGAAGCCGAGGGAGCCGCCGCGCTCGAAGCGCTCGACCGCATGGGTTACACCACCAACGGCGTGATTCTGAACAAGAAGCACGTGTAAGCGAGGAACCGTGTATCTCAAGTCCCTCACGCTCAAAGGGTTCAAGTCGTTTGCCGACCGCGCCCATATGACGTTTGAGCCGGGCCTGACCGTCATCGTCGGTCCCAACGGCTCGGGAAAATCGAACATCTCTGACTCCATCCTGTGGGTTCTGGGCGAGCAGAGCGCCAAGCAGCTGCGCGGCCAGGCCATGGAGGATGTCATCTTCTCGGGCTCGTCGGCTCGCAAGCCGGTGGGTGTCGCCGAGGTCACGCTGGTGCTCGATAACTCGGACCATATGCTGCCCGTCGATTTTGACGAGGTTGCCATCACCCGTCGTATGTATCGCTCGGGCGAAAGCGAGTACCTCATCAACTCGAGTCCGTGCCGCCTGATGGACATTCAGGACATCCTGCACGATTCGGGCCTGGGCAAGGATACGCATTCCATCATCAGCCAGGGCAAGCTCGACGCCATTTTGCAGAGCCGCCCCGAGGAGCGTCGCGCCCTCATCGAGGAGGCCGCCGGCATCTCCAAGCACAAGCGCCGCAAGGAGCGCGCGCTCAAAAAGATTAAGTCGATGGACGAGCACCTGACGCGTGCCCGCGACATCAATAAGGAAATCGCCCGTCAGCTGCGACCGCTGGAGCGTCAGGTCGATCGCGCACGCAAGTACAAAGAGCTGTCCTCTCGCGCGAACGAGCTTACGCAGATGCTGGCCGTCGACGAGCTGCGTTCGCTGCAGTCGCAGTGGAACGATCTGGAGAGCCGCTCCAAGGAAGGTGCCGCCGAGCTGGAGCTTGCGCAGTACCGCATGGGCGAAAAGGAGCGCGAGCTCGAGAAGCTCCAGGTTATGCTCGAGGAAAAAGGCTTGTTTGTGGGCGACCTGGGCGAGCAGCGCCGCCATATGCAAGATGTGGTCGGCCGCATTAACTCCGACATGCGCCTGCTCGAGGAAAAAGGCCACAACATGGTGTCGCGCCTGTCCGACATGCGCGGGCAGATTTCGAGCTCCGAACATCAGCGTCGTCGCGTGGTCGAGGAGCTCGAGGATGCGCGTGCCCAGCTTGAGGAAGTTACCGGTGCGCACATGCAGGCCCAGGACGACGTTGACGCCGCCGGTCCTGCCGCCGCCCAGCTCCACGAGCGTCGCGTTGCGCTCGACAATCAGATTTCGCAGCTCACGCGCGAGCAGCGCGATGTGCAGCGTGCGGCCGATAACGCCGCGCTCGAGCTCGCCAAGGTGAAGGACTCGCTGAGCAACGCCGAGGTCGAGGACAACATGTACGCCTCGCGCCTGGAGCAGATTGACGAGCAGCTCGAGGAGGTCACGGCCTCACTCGAGAGCCGTCGCGACCGCGCTGAGGAGCTTGAAGGCGCTCT
>CABUXL010000102.1 GCA_902495525.1 uncultured Collinsella sp. | reverse complement strand
TGCCGTCCTCCGATCTCCCGGGGCCGGCCGATCCGGCCCTCAGGGTATCGGGTTCCCACATTCATCCGTACATGTACGGATGAATGTGGGAGGTGTTCGGATAAAGTCGATAATCAAGGAGTCGTTTAAGAACGTCCTCAATGACTAAGTTGCAGGTGGTTGCGGTTGTGTTACACTAACGCTGCGTATATGACGCAAATATCTCGATACAGATCAATGATGTCCGTCGGTATTTGACGGAGCTAGACTGTTTAGCCGCCCTGAAGGTTTATGCAGGGAGCATGTGATCACAGGGCTTGAAAAGAAAGTTGAGCAAACACTGTGTCTGATCAACAGCAAGAAAACGAAATAACGACGACGCAAGCCGCTCCCGCTGCACCGGTTGCGTTGGACCAGGTCGCGGCGCCCGCGCAAGCCTCGGCTCCTGAGACGCCTAAGGCTGCTTCGACGCCTACGCCTTCAGCGGCTGAGAAGGCCGTGCCTGCAACTGGTGAGGAGGCTGCTCCGGCAAAGCCCAAGCGTACGCGCCGCACGGCCAAGTCTGCTGCTGACGGCGAGGAGGTCACCAAGCCCAAGCGCCGTACCACGCGCACGACGCGCGTCAAGCGCACCGTTGCAGCTGACTCCTCGGAGCCGATTTCCGATGAGGTCGCGCAGGCGCGTGCGTTGGCGCAGATTAGCGAGGCTCAGGTGGTGCGCGCCCGCCGTCGTGCTGCCGAGCGTGAGGCCGCGGCTCTGACCGAGCTTGCAGCTCCGTCTGTGCCCGAGACACCTGCCGCCGACCAGCCGACCGAGAAGCCGGCACCGCGCACACGCCGTCGCACGGCTGCTAAGGCCGAGCAGGTTGCCGATCAGGTAACCCTCGAGCTCACCGAGGCTTCGGTTCGTTCCGCGGCAGGGGAGGGCGCATCGCCTGCTGAGTCCGCTGCGCCTGTCGAGGCCAGCGAAGTTCCCGTTGTCGATCCGGCTTTGCGCCCGCACCGTCGCGGTCGCAAGCCCAAGGCCTTCGTCGAGGCAGAGAAGGCCGCAGCCGCAGCTGCAGCCGCTCGGGATGCTGCGGCGACCGCCGAGTCTGCAACCGCTGCCGATGCACCCGTCCAGGATGCTACGACTTCCGAGGCCGCTCCCGCCGATGTCGAGCCCGCCGACGTCCGTCCTGGTCGCAGCCATCGTACTGCTGCTAAGCGCACGTCCAAGGCCAAGACTGCCAAGAAGGGTGCGTCCGAGGATTCCGCCGAGACGACCGCCGATGCATCGACTGATGCCGCCGAGCCCCAAGACGTCGAACAGTCTGCGTCCGAGAAGCCCAAGCGCGGTCGTAAGAAGTCCGCTAAGGCCAAGGCGTCCGAGCAGCAGGCCGAGGCCGAGCTGCAGGGCGATTCCAAGGCCGAGGCCAGCGATGATACTGCGGCTAACGCCGATGCCGCCGCAACCGATGGCGCCGCGCCCGCCGAGGCCGAAGACGGCGCTCGCCCCAACCGTCGCCAGCACAAGCGCAACGACGAGCGCAACGAGCGCAAGGACGAGCGCAACAACGACCGCCGCAACCGCCAGCGCGATCGCAAGCAGCGCAACAAGGAGCGTAATGCCGCTCCCACCGAGCCCACGCTTTCGCGCGAGGAGCTCGCGGCCATGAAGGTCGCCGAGCTGCGCGAGAAGGCCAAGGAGTTCGAGATTGAGACGACCGGCAAGAAGAAAGCCGAGCTCGTCGAGGGGATCTACGTCACCGCCGCGAAGGCCGAGGGCTTCCGCGACATCAAGGGCATCCTGCAGATTCGTCCGGACAGCTCCGGTATCATCCATGCCCATGGCTACATGAAGTCCAACGACGACGCCTTCGTCCCCGCCTACCTTATCCGCTCTGCGCGTCTGCGCACGGGCGACGTCATCGAGGGCTCGCTTCGTCCTTCGCGCGGCGGCGACAAGCGCGCCGGCCTCGCCAAAATCACGACCGTCAACGGTCTGGACCCCGAGCAGATTCGCAACCGCCCCAAGTTTGGTGACCTCACCCCGGTCTATCCCAACGAGCCGCTGCGCATGGAGCACGGCAAGGACTCCATTACCGGTCGCGCCATCGACATCGTGTCGCCGATCGGCAAGGGTCAGCGTGGCCTGATCGTGTCCCCGCCCAAGGCCGGCAAGACCACAATCCTCAAGAAGATCTGCCAGTCTATCTCGATTAACAACCCCGAGGTGCACCTCATCTGCCTGCTCGTCGACGAGCGCCCCGAAGAGGTTACCGATATGCAGCGTTCCATCAAGGGCGAGGTTGTGGCGTCGACCTTCGATATGCCCGCCGACAACCACACTCGTGTGGCAGAGCTCGTCATCGAGCGCGCCAAGCGCATCGTGGAGCTGGGCGGCGATGTCGTGGTGGTGCTCGACTCCATCACGCGTCTTGCCCGCGCCTACAACTTGGCGGCGCCCGCCTCAGGCCGCATCCTTTCGGGCGGCGTCGATTCGGCGGCACTGTATCCGCCCAAGCGCTTCCTGGGCGCAGCCCGCAATATCGAGAACGGTGGCTCGCTCACCATCCTGGCCTCTGCCCTCATCGACACCGGCTCCAAGATGGACGAGGTCATCTTTGAGGAGTTCAAGGGCACCGGCAACATGGAGCTCAAGCTCGACCGCGACCTGGCCGACCGCCGCATCTTCCCGGCTATCGACCCCGTTGCCTCCGGTACGCGTAACGAGGACCTGTTGGTTGACGAGCAGATGCGTCCGTTTGTCTTTGGCCTGCGTCGCATTCTTGCCGGCATGAACAACACCGAGCGCGCAGCTGCGTCGTTTATCAAGGGTCTTAAGGGCACCAACACCAACCAGGAGTTCCTGGTGCGTTCGGCCAAAAAGCACAGCGACTACGAGCAGACGTTCTAGGTTGTCATCCACACGCAGCGATAGTCATCAATGCAATAAAGGGTCGGGGCTTTGAGCCTCGGCCCTTTTCTATATCGCCGCTCCGCGCTTATTTTTGACCATAAGACTGGCAAGCAGCAGGTTTCCCGTTTCAATCCGGTTGATTTCCGATCTCAGCCGAACACATTGAGCAAATAGGCCATTCCCGCACCTAGCCGAACGCCCCCGCGGCCCCTCCCGGGGTCCGGGGGCGCCGTTTTCCCAGTTGAAGGAACGG
>CABUXL010000101.1 GCA_902495525.1 uncultured Collinsella sp. | reverse complement strand
GTGGTAGTCGGGCTCGCTCTGCGACTTGACGAACTCGACGATCTCGTTGATTTCATCATCCGAGACAAAGCAGCCCTGGATACGGCGGGGCTTGCCCCAGTCGACCTTAGAGAACAGCATGTCGCCCAAACCGGTGAGCTTTTCGGCACCCATCTGGTCGATGATGACGCGCGAGTCGATGCCCGTGGCGACGTTAAAGGCGATGCGGTTGGTGATGTTGGCCTTGATGAGGCCCGTCACCACGTTGGAGCTCGGGCGCTGCGTGGCCACGATAAGGTGGATACCGGCGGCACGGCCCAGCTGAGCAATACGCACGATCGAGGCCTCGACATCCTTACCGGCGACCATCATCAGGTCCGAGAGCTCGTCGATGATGATGACCAGGTAGGGCATCTTTTGCGGCGGGTTATCGTAATGCTCAAACTCGCCGGCGGCCTGCTTTTCGTTGTAGGTCGAGATCTTACGCACGTTGAGACGCTCGAAGACCTTCAGGCGACGCTCCATCTCGGACACGGCCCATTGCAGAGCGCTCGCGGCCTGCTTGGGCTCGGTCACTACAGGCACGTAAAGATGCGGCAGACCGTTATAGCCCGCAAGCTCGACGCGCTTGGGGTCGACCATGATCAGGCGAACGTCCTCGGGAAGGGCGCGCATGAGCAAGGTCGTGATGATGGAGTTGATCATGACCGACTTACCGGAACCCGTGGTACCGGCGATCAGCAGGTGGGGCATCTTGGCAAGGTCGGCGACGACAGGCGTACCCTCGGCATCTCGACCGATGGCCAGCTCGAGCGGACCGCCCTTCACATAGGGAAGCACGTCGCCCAGGTTGACGTTCTGGCGCTTGCGATTAGGGATCTCGATACCCACAAGCGAGGTGCCGGGGATCGGGGCAAAGATACGCACCGACTGGGCAGCGAGCGATAGCGCGATATCGTCCTCGAGGCTCGAAATCTTGCTCACGCGCTCGCCCTCGCCAGGTTGCAGCTTAAAGGTCGTCACCGTGGGGCCGGCGATCCAGCCGACCACGCGGGCACTACGACCAAACTCCAACAACGTGGACTGAAGCGACTCGGCAGTCTGTTCCAGCTCCTTGTCAGAAGACGCAGCGGAAGCCGACTGCGGGTTGGCATGCAGGATTTCGAGCGGCGGAAGCTTGAGGCCGTCCTCTTCTTCACCCTCGTTATCTGCGGCGCCGCCGTTCGCTCCCCCATCGCTAGCCGCAGCCGATTCGACAGCACTCGAGGCAGGCGCATCGGCAACCTTGGGATGCTTCAGGAAGTCGGGAATCTGAGGTGCCGCCGAGACAGGATTCACGGCAAACGGCGGCTCGGACTCGTCGATCTTATCGGGGTCGTCTTCCATCGAAAGCTGGCCGGCTACCTGGTCGCACTTTGCATGGCGACGCGGCAGCAAAGTCGTCTTTGCGGTCTCAATCGGAGCCTCGTCGTCCTCGTCATCGCCCTCGGTGAGCTCAATCTCACTCTCGGACCAGGACGGATCGGGCTCACTTGTATTCAACTTGGGTGTGGCCTTGCTCTTCTTGGCATGACGGCGCGGCAGCAGCGTCGTCTTAGCGCGCTCAGCTTCCACGGCATCGGACACGTCGACAAACGGATCATCGTCCTCGTCGTCATCGTCCAAAACCGGGTCCACATCGTTGCCCATGACCGTGGTCACGGCAGCATCGGAGCCCTTTTGACGAAGAATGCTCAGGTGCGGACGGGCAACGCCGGGCACCGACAGGGCTTCGTCGTCACCCCACGGGCTGGCATTGACATCGGCACGACGGCGCTCGGCAAAATCGGCCGCACGGTCGCGAGCAGAGCGCAAAACGCCACCCACCGAAAAGCCGATGATAACCAGGCCCACGACAACAAGCCCCAACAAGACAACCATGGCGATAGGTTTACCCAGGGCGTTTTGCAAGGTACTTGCGATAAAGGCACCAATGTAGCCACCCGAGGCGGACAGATTTTGCGGCGTGAACATAAGGTCGCACGAGTCGCTCGTACCCGGCACCATCAGCGAAAGAATGGAGACGACGGCGATAAAGACCACGGCGCCGCCCGCAACAGAGCGCACGTTGAACGGCGAGTCCTCACCTAAAAAGAGCGTGGCGGCAAACAGCAAAATGACGATCGGCAGCACGTAGGCGCCCAGACCAAAGCCCAAGTGGTAGAAACCGGCAACCGCAGCCGTAACGGGCGCAGTCGCCGGCGAAATCACGGCAATAAAGGACGCAATCGCCAAAACGGCGATGACCACGCCGGCGATATCGCGGTTGGCCGAGGGCTCGACCAAGGGTTCAAAATCGTCGAAGTCCGCCTCGTGGCCCTTATTGGCACGCAGATGGGAACCGGCACCCTTAGCAGATGCCGGTTGGTTATTGGCCTTATTGCCTTTGGCGTTTTGTGCAGATCCGCGCGCCAAACTAAACCTCCATGACGACCGGGATGATCATCGGACGGGTGCGCGTACGGCTCCAGATAAAGTTAGAGAGCGAATCGCGCACGGCCTTGCGAATGGCATCGGAACCGCTGCTCGTGAAGCTGAACTTGCCCTTCTCGATCGTCTTCATGATGGCTGCGGAGGCATCCTCGGAGAACTGGTCGTCGATGGCAAACGAAACACCGCGGCCCGAGAACTCGATGGCCTCGATCTTCTTGTGCCTGAGCGAGACGATGGCAACAGCGGTAACCATACCGTCGTTGGCGAGCTTCTGGCGATCGCGCAGGACGATGGGGTCAGTATCGCCGATACGCAGGCCGTCGACGTAGACGACGCCGGACTCGACGGGCGTACCGCGCTTGACGATACCGCCGCGCATCTCGAGCGTGTCGCCGTTATCGAGGATAAAGATATGATCGTCCTTGAGACCCATCTTGCGGGCCAGCTGGGCATGGGCGCGCAGATGCACGGCCTCACCGTGAACCGGCATAAAGTACGTGGGCTTGGCCATGGCCATCAGGAGCTTGAGCTCCTCCTGGCTACCGTGACCGGAGACGTGAACGAGAGCGCGGTTCTTATCCCACACGTCGCAGCCGAGCTTGGCCAGGCTGTTGACGACCTGCTGGACGGCCTTCTCGTTGCCGGGGACGGGAGTTGCCGAGAGGATAACGGTATCGCCCTCGTGGAT
>CABUXL010000100.1 GCA_902495525.1 uncultured Collinsella sp. | reverse complement strand
GCCGACCGATTGCAAGCGGTCGGCGGGGCCATTGTGGCTCTTGACAGCGGATTGGGTCATATGAGCGAAAGCCCGCCAGAGTAGGCAAAGCGCCCTCTGCACCAACAATGGAAAGCGCCGCAGGCAGAGGACGGACAGCGAGCGCCGTCCAGAACGTACAAGTTGGCATGAAAAAGGCGAGGCATAGACCTTTTGGTCATGCCTTGCCTTTTGAATGACAAATTGTCGTTCTGGACGGCGCGTAGCGTCGACCGGTTCCGCGGTTTGGTAAAACCGCGGAACAAAAAGTCGCCCCCTCCCGCGCACGGAACGGAAGGGGGCTAAAGGTAGGAGTCTACCGGTGGGTTCACCCCACCGGACAGACGATAACCAGGTGATCCTCTACAGGATCGTCAAGGTTTCCGTGGGGTACCCGTTGGGTACTTAGAGCAGCACGCAGGCGACGGTCAGGATGACGGCGCAGACGACGGAGAGAGCGACGATGAGCTTAAGGGCAAACTTGAGCCAGGTCGTCCACTCGATCTTGGCCAGGGCGAGACCGCCCATGATGGCGCCGGAGGTCGGGGTGAACAGGTTCACGACACCGATGGCGGCGGAGAAGATCATGACCATGACCTCGGGCGAGAAGCCGAGCTTAACAGCCAGCGGTCCCATGATGGGCATGGAAACGGTAGCCATACCGGAGGTCGAGGGGATCAGGAAGGACAGGCCGAAGTAGACCAGGAAGCTCATGGGAGCGAAGATCACGCCGGACAGGCCAGCCAGAGCATTGGCAGCAGCGTCGAGGACGTAGACGTCGAGGCCGGTGTTAGCCATGAGGACGGAGATACCACGAGCAAGGGCGATGACGAGAACAACGGACATCATGTCGGCAGCGCCGGTGATGAAGGTGTTGACGATCTGCTTCTCGGACAGGCCACCGATGATACCGATCAGGACGGCCATGAGGAAGAACCAGGTGGAAGCCTCGTCGAAGTACCACTGGCCAATGGGCAGGCCGGTGATCAGGGCAGACCAGCCCTGAACGACGGCGTTACCGTCGGCATCGTAGACAGCGCCAGCGTCAAAGAAGTTGGCGACGCCCTCGTTGAGGTCGGCCAGCGGGATGAAGCCGACGATCATGACGACGAAGGTGAAGGCGAAGGCGATCAGAACACCCTTCTGACGACCGGTGAGCTTGACCTCCTTGTGGACCTCGGAAGCAGCCTTGCCGTGAGCCTCTTCGGCGTCCTTGAGCTCCTGCATCGAGAGGATGGTGGAACCCTTGTCAGCCTTGACCTTCTTGGCATAGTTCATCACGAAGACGATGGACATGACGGTGGTAACAAGCCACAGGACGGCACCGAGGCCGATGATGATGGACTGGTTCACGGCAATGTCAACGCCGGTCAGGGCGTCGACGGCAGCGCCGACGGCGAACGGGTTAACCGTGGAGCCCAGGCAGCCGCAGCCAGCGCCGAGCAGGACGGTAGCGGCGCCGACCATCGGGTCGAAGCCGGCAGCCATCATGGTAGCGGCGAGCAGGGCGTAGAAGGGAACGGTCTCCTCGCACATACCATAGGTGGTACCACCGAGGGAGAAGATGAGCATCAGCACGGGAATGAGCATGATCTCGTTGCCCTTAAGCTTCTGCACCAGGACGGCGATGCCGTTGTCCAGAGCGCCGGTCTCGGTCATCATACCGAGGAAGCCGCCCAGGATCATAACGAAGAGGCAGACGGGCAGAGCGTCAGCGAAGCCCTTAATCGGGGCGGTGCAGAAATCGCTCAGACGGGCGGCAGTAACCGCGCCGCCGGACGTGCCGGAGACGATAACGGTAACAACTGCAACAATTGCCAGCAGAGCAAGAAGAATGGTGAACGATGAAGGCATACCGCGCTTTTTCTTAGCGGTCTCAGTCATAGTTCTCATCCCCCCTTCATAAATCATTTACTGATCTCGCCCGAAGCGGCTCTTCCGTGCCGTGCCTGCCGCTCGATGCGAGATTTTTACCAGATAAAGCCGCTCGGGGTGTTCAACAATACACCCCGAGCGAGATGCTAGATGCTCTTACTTGAGCGTAGCGTACATGACAGCCTTGATGGTGTGCATGCGGTTCTCGGCCTCGTCGAAGACCTTGGAAGCGGGGCTCTCGAAGACCTCGTCGGTGACCTCCTGCTCGGTGATGCCGAACTGCTCGCACTTCTCGGCGCCAATGGTGGTGTTGGTGTCGTGGAAGCTGGGCAGGCAGTGCAGGAAGATGGCACCCGGGTTGGCCATAGCCATGACCTCGGAGGTGACACGATACGGGGTGAGCTGAGCGATGCGCTCGGCCCAGACCTCGTCGGGCTCGCCCATGGAGACCCACACGTCGGTGTAGATAACGTCGGCACCGGTGACGCCGTCCTTGACGTCGGTGGTCAGCTTGATGGTGCAGCCGTTGGCCTCGGCGATGGGCTTGCAGGCCTCGATGACGTCGTCGGCGGGCATGCACTCCTCGGGGCCGCAGGCCACGAAGTTCATACCGAGCTTGGAGCAGACGACCATGAGGGAGCGAGCAACATTGTTCTTGCAGTCGCCCATGAAGACGAGAGTCTTGCCCTTGATGTCGTAGTTGAAGTTCTCCTGGACGGTCAAGATGTCGGCGAGCATCTGGGTGGGGTGCCACTCGGTGGTCAGGCCGTTCCACACGGGCACGCCGGACTTAGCAGCGAGCTCCTCGACGTCGTCCTGGGCAAAGCCACGGAACTCGATGCCGTCATACATGCGGCCGAGAACGCGGGCGGTGTCCTCGATGGACTCCTTCTTGCCCATCTGCGACGAACCCGGATCGAGGTAGGTGACGCCCATGCCCAGATCCATGCCGCCGACCTCAAAGGCGCAGCGGGTACGAGTGGAGGTCTTCTGGAAGAGCAGAACGATGTTCTTGCCCTCGAGATAGCGGTGCGGAACGCCAGCGCGCTTCATGTCCTTGAAGTTCTTGGAGAGCTTGAGCAGGTACTCGATCTCCTCGGTGGTGAGGTCGAGGAGCTTGAGGAAGCTACGGCCGGAGAGGTTAACACCCATGGTTCGAATCCTTTCGAAGAAATGAATTACATAAGTATCAGTGTTGCCCGTTTGACGGGCGAAACCGGTGCGGTTGTAGGGAGACCGCACCGGAAACGGAAAGACTTAGAGGTCCTCGCGCCAGAAGGGCATGCTCATGCAGCGCGGGCCGCCGCGGCCGCGGGAGAGCTCGGCGGAGGGCACGACGAGAAGGTCCAGGCCCTCCTTGTACAGCACGTCGTTG
>CABUXL010000099.1 GCA_902495525.1 uncultured Collinsella sp. | reverse complement strand
GGGACTCTACATCGGCGCGGCCTTCCTGTTCGCCGGAACCGGCACGTTCGCGCTGAGCGCGATCTCCCAGCTCGATTCCGGTATGAAGACCGTCGTGCTGCTGCTCATCCTGTTCGCTGCTTGGGCCAAGTCCGCCCAGTTCCCGCTCTACATGTGGCTGCCCTCCGCAATGGAGGCCCCCACGCCCGTTTCCGCCTACCTTCATGGCGCGTCCATGGTTAAGGTCGGCGTGTGCGTGTTCGCCCGCGCTCTTGCGAGCGCCGGCGATATCCCCGAGATCGTCGGTTGGGTCGCCATCATCGACGCCGTCGTGACCATGCTCTTCGGCTTCCTCATGTACCTGCCCCAGAAGGATATGAAGCGCCTGCTCGCCTTCTCGACGATCGCGCAGCTCGCCTACGTGTTCTTTGGCCTGGGCCTCTCCGTGTTCGGAAGCCAGATGGCGTTTAACGGCGCCGTCGAGCACATCTTCAACCACGCGTTCACCAAGACCCTGTTCTTCCTCATCGCTGGCTCTCTCAGCTTCACGCTGGGAACCCGTATGCTGCCCAAGATCCAGGGCCTCATGAAGAAGTACCCGGTCACGGGCGTGGGCTTTGCGGTCGCCGCGACCGCTATCGCCGGCGTGCCCCCCATGAGCACGTTCTTTTCCAAGTTCCAGATCATTTCCGGTGGCTTCGCGGTTGGTGCTACCAACACGGTCATCTTTGTCCTCGTGTGCGTCATGGTCGTCGAGACCGTCGCCACCTTCGCATGGTTCCTGCGTTGGATGGGTAAGGTCCTGCCCGGTGAGCCGAGCGAGACCGTGGCCGCCGGCCAGCCCCTTCCGCGCGCCATGGCGTTCGTGTTCGTCGTCCTCATGATCATGGTCGTCGTCGCCGGTCCTCTGTCCTCTAGTTGGATGGGTTAGGAGGTAGGACATGGGTTATTCGTTAGTCAATATCCTGGGCGGTCTTCTGATCGTGACCTCCACCATGGTGGTCGTCTCGAAGACCATCCCGTCCGCCATCAAGTGGTACGCGATCCAGTCGGTTGTCCTGGTGGGCGTGCTGCTCACCCTGGGCCTCACCACCGGTGCCACCGAGCTTCTCATGTGGGCCGCGTCGGCCTTCGTCACCAAGGTGATCCTCGTTCCGTTCATTCTCAACCGTGCCTACAAGAAGATGGGTTCGCCTGCCGATAGCACGCTGACCTCCTCCATCAAGCCGGCCTGGACCATCATCCTCACCGGTCTGGAGGTGGCCGTCTGCTTCGCGGTGGTCACGCGCCTGAGCCTGCCCACCGCCGAGGTGGCCACTCCGGCCCTCGCCATCAGCTTCGCGCACTTCTTCGTCGGCCTCACGTGCATCATCTCCCAGCGCAACATCCTCAAGCAGATCTTCGGGTACTGCCTTATGGAGAACGGTAGCCACGTGACGCTCGCTCTGCTCGCGCCCACGGCCCCCGAGATCATCGAGATCGGCATCGCCACCGACGCCATCTTCGCCGTCATCATCATGTCCGCCGTCGTCGTGAGGATTTGGAACGACACCAAGTCGCTCGACTCCCACGACCTGACCGAATTGAAGGGGTAGGCCATGGATGTTTCAATGCTGACGGTCGCCCTGCTCGCTTGTCCTCTCGTGTTCTCCCTGATTATGGCTGCGCTCCCCAAGACGACGTCCTACAACGTCTTCGCGGGGCTCAACACCATCTCCGTCGCGGCGACCCTTGTCCTTTCGGTCGTCACCGCGGGAACCATGCTCTCGAGCGGGCAGAATATCGACGCTTTGGGCCTGTGGCTCCATCTCGATTCGCTCTCGTCGATCTTCGTCCTTCTGGTAGGCATCATCGGGTTCATCACCGGCGTGTACTCCATCTCCTATATCAAGATCGATATCGAGGAGAAGACCATGCCGGCCGAGCGCACCAAGCAGTACTACGCGCTGTTCAGCCTGTTCGTCTTCACGATGCTGCTCGCCTGCCTGTCCAACAACATCATCCTCACCTGGGCGGCGGTCGAGGCCACTACGCTGTCGACCGTGTTCCTCGTGGGCATCTACAAGAACAAGCAGGCGCTCGAGGCGTCTTGGAAGTACGCGATGGTCTGCACCGCCGGTGTGGCCTTCGGCCTGTTCGGCACGCTGCTCATCTACGCGAACGCCGCCGATATCATGCCCAACGCGCATGAGGCCGCCTTCCTCACCTCCATCATGCCCTACGCCGACCAGTTCGACCCGATGCTCGTGCGCCTCGCGTTCGCGTTCATCGTCATCGGCTTCGGCACCAAGGCGGGCCTGTTCCCCATGCACACCTGGCTGCCCGACGCGCACTCCCAGGCTCCGAGCCCGGTCTCCGCGCTGCTCTCGGGCGTGCTGCTCAAGTGCGCCATGCTGGTGATCATCCGCTTCTACTCCCTGTCCATCATCACGGTGGGCGACACCTATCCGCGAACGCTCCTGCTCATCCTGGGCACGCTGTCCATCCTGGTGGCTGCCCTGTGCATCTTCAAGCAGGACGATATCAAGCGCCGCTTCGCGTACTCCTCCGTCGACAACGTCGGCGTGGTCGCGCTGTGCCTGGGTATCGGTGGCCCGCTCGGTATCGCCGCCTGCCTGCTGCACTGCATCTTCCACGGCTTCACGAAGGCGCTCGCCTTCTGCATGGCCGGTAACATCCAGCACATCTACCACACCCGCGACCTGAACAAGATCAAGGGCGTCGTCGAGATCGCTCCCGTCACGGCAGCGCTCACCATCATCGCCCTGCTCGCGCTCGCCGCCTTCCCGCCGTTCGCCCTGTTCATCTCCGAGTTCCTCACCTTCGTGGCCGGCGTTCAGTCCGGTCCCATCTGGGTGGTCGTGCTCGTGGCCATCGGCCTCACCGGCGTGTACTTCGCCCTTACCGGCATCGCGCTCAAGTCCATCTTCGGCAAGGCGCCCGAGGGCATGAAGCGCCACGAGGTGCCCGCCCTCATGATCATCCCCGAGATCGCCCTCGCGATCGTGGTCATGTGGTTCGGTATCGCCACCCCGGTCGCCATCACGAGCGGCGTCGAGGATGCAACGTCCGTTGTTTTGAACCAGAGCGTCGAAGAGCTCCACGAGGCCCCTCTCTACCGCATGGTGTTCAGTTCCCAGACCAAGACAAGTGAGGTGAATTAGCACCATGGCAGAACCTGAAAAGAAGGACTACGCTCGTCGCTGCGAAAGCCACGTCGAGGCCCTGCGTGCTGCAGTGCCGGGCGCTATCGAGAAGGTCGAATGGCAGTGCGAGGACCAGCTGACGATCACCGTCAAGCTGGACCGTCTGCCCGAGGCCGTCCACTACCTGTATTACGAGCGCTACGGCTGGATTCCTGTGATTGTCGGCAACGACGAGCGCAGCCTGTGCGGCCGT
>CABUXL010000098.1 GCA_902495525.1 uncultured Collinsella sp. | reverse complement strand
CGGGCCACGCCGTCTACACACTGAGCGACCCGCGCGCCGAGGTGTGCCGCCGTTACGCGCGCACACTTGCCGCCAAGAAGGACCTGGGCGAGGAGTTCGCGCTCATCGAGCGCATCGAGCGCCTGGCCCCGCAGGTGATGCGCGATCACGGCATGACCAAGCCCATCTGCGCCAACATCGACCTGTACACGGGCTTTATCTACAAGATGCTCGGCGTGCCCGAGACGCTCTTTACGCCGCTGTTCGCCGTCGCCCGCATGGCCGGCTGGTCGGCGCACCGCATGGAAGAGCTCTTCTGCGCGCATCGCATCATCCGTCCCGCGTATCGCCCGGTTATCGATCCGCTGGAGTACAAGCCGCTCGCCGATCGCTAAGACGCGGACCGTTATAGAACCCGAACGTGGCCAGGGCATCACCGCCCTCGGCCACGCTTTTTATGCCAGTAGAAAGGGCTGCATCAAATGATTGTGTTTTCCGATATGGATGGAACACTGCTGACGAGTGATAAGCAGATGAGCGATGCCACCTGGGCGATGCTCGACGAGCTTGCGCGCCGCGGTATTGAGTTTGTGCCCTGCACGGGGCGCCCGCTGTCGGGTATCTTTGAGCCCATCCTCGCCCACCCCGCCGTACACTACGCGGTCTGCGCCAACGGTGCCAGCGTCTGGCAGCTCGACGACGGTACGCCCACCGATACTTCACGCGCTACGCGCATTTTGAGCCGACCGCTCGACCGCGCCATCGCCCACCGCATCCATAGCATCGCCGCCGGCCACGATGTGACCTTCGATATCTTCGCGGACGGGCAGTGCTTCCTCCCCCGCTCGCTCTACACGCGCCTGGACGAATTCTGCGGCGGCGATCCCCACATTGCGGCTTCGCTCAAGCGTACACGAACGCCGATCGACATGGATATCGACAGCAAGATCGACGAGGTCGAGACGCTCGAACGCATCGCCATGTACTGGCACGACCCGGTCGATCGCGACGCCATCGCAGCGGAGCTCGACACGCTCGGGGGCATTGAGGTCACGCGTTCGTACGCCATGAATATCGAGGTCATGGGCGAGGGCGCTACCAAGGGGACGGCCCTCACGTGGCTGTGCGAGCACCTGGGCGAGCGTCTCGCCGACGCCTGGGCGTTCGGCGACAACATCAACGACATCCCCATGCTGCAGGCAGCGGGACACGGCATGGCCATGATCAACGCCGAGCCCGAGGACCGCGACGCCGCCGACGCCATCACCGAGTTCGACAACGACCACGACGGCGTCGCCCGCACCATCATGGCCGCCCTCGCCTAGTCATTGGGGACGTTCTTAAACGACTAGTCACTGGGGACGTTCTTAAATGACTAGTCGTTGGGGACACTCTTCGCGAAAAAGCTGCAAGGACTGTCCCCGGTTGCCGGCAGAAAAGGAACGTCCCTAACTGCCGGATTAGGCGAGGCTCTCCAGAACACGGCGGAGCTCCTGCTGGACAGCGTGGTCGCGGTTACGACCCACCACGCTATCGGCCACCGCCTTGAGCGCGGGGCGCGCGTTTTCCATCGCGCAGCCCGTGCCGACAAAGCGAATAATCTCATAGTCGTTCATCGAGTCGCCAAACGCCATGACCTCGTCGCGCCCAATGTCGTAATGCTCCGCGAGCTGCGCGATACCCGAGGCCTTCGACACACCAGGCTGCATGGCATCAATCCACGCGTTGCCCGAAGGCGCAAAGGTAAAGAGCTGACCAAGTTCGCGCTGCAGTACGTAGGCGCTGTCCATAACGGCACCGTCATCGCAAAAGATACTCGCCTTGATGATATTTACGCTGGGATCGGGCAGCTCCCAAATGCGCTCGGCATTGGGAAGGTCCTTATCGACCTCGCGCACGAACTTGCACTCGTCATCGAGCAGGAAGGACTTGGTTCGGTCAAAAAGCGCAAGATGCAGATTGGGAAACGTCGCGACGGCCTGGGCGAGCCTTCGAATCGCCAGGTGCGAATACACCTCGCGGTCTACCATTTTGCCGTCGGCGTAGACCTGGGCACCGTTAGCTGCGACAAAGTCCATCTTGTCGCGAACGGGCGCAAAGAACTCGCACAGGCGATCGTAGCGGCGGCCTGACGATGCGGCAAAATGCACGCCATGCTCGCGTAGCGCCAAAATCAGTTCGTAGGTCTCGGGAGGCACCTGGCCGTTTTCGTCAAGCAGCGTGCCGTCCATATCGGATGCAATCAGTTTAAACATAGAAAAGCTCCCTTCGGGCTTGTTGGAATCGAACGTGTATCCGATTCCAACGTACCCAAAGGAAGCTCAAATAAGACCCCGCAGTCATAAACGTTACAAGGGCCTGGCGGATGCCTCACATACGCCAGGCGGTTCGCGTCCGCAGCATCCGACACGCCAAAGAATGTCCCCAACGACTAGTCGTTTAAGAACGTCCCCAATGACTAGTCGGCGTAGGTGAAGGTCGTGACGTCGAACATGCCCTCGGGGCGGATGCGGAGCGTCGGGATCACCGGCAGGGGCAGGAAGATGATGCCCATGATGGGGTCGAGCGGCGGCTCAATACCCATAGCGCGCGCCTTGACCATAAAGTCGTCGTGCTGCGCTGCGACATCCTCGGCCGTGCCCTCGCTCATCAGGCCACCAAGCGCTAGCGGAATGCGCGCCACGACCTCGCCGTTGCGCACCAGCACGTGGCCGCCCTGCCCCACGGCCTCAACAGCAGTCATCATATCGGCAGCGTTGTCGCCCACCACGCACACGTTGTGCGAGTCGTGGCCGATCGTGGAGGCAATGGCACCACCGGTGATGGTAAAGCCACGCACCCAGCCGCGACCGATATGCTTGCCAACCAGGCCCAGGCCAGCGGGGCCGTCGCCGTCGACGCCCTCGGCCTGCAGCGACACGCCGCGGCCATGGCGCTCGATAAGCATAATGCGACGCAAGTCCTCGTCAGTCTCGGGACGAACCATGCCCGTGATAGCCATGCCCGGGATCACATCGATCACGGCCTCGCCCGGCTTAAAGGCATAGTCGAACACGTCGAGCGATAGCTTCGGCAGCTTAACGGAAGCACGCAGCTCATCGGCAAGGGCCGCAACCTCGGCCATCTCGGGTGCGATCTCGCCCACAAAGGTGCCGTCCTGCGCCACCAGAGCACCGGCGGCATACACGCAATGCGGAGCCGTGGCAAACGTCAGGTCGTTGAGTACCAGCAGGTCGGCACGCTTGCCCGGGGCGATGGCGCCACGCAGCTCGTGCGGGTCGCGGCAACCGTGGTCCAGGCCAAACGCCTCGGCCGTGGACAGGGACGCCATAGAGATGGCGACCACGGGGTCAATACCGGCCTCAATAGCTACGCGGCAGGCATTGTCGATCATGCCGGTCGAAAGAGCATCGGAGGGAGCGCGATCGTCGGTCGCAAGGCAGCAGCGGCGGGCGCGGGCAGGATTCTCCAGCAGCATCGGGGACAAATTGGCCAGGTCGTGGCTGCACGTGCCCTCACGCAGCATCACATACATGCCGCGAGACAGCTTGTCGAGCGCCTCCTCGGGAATCGTCGACTCGTGGTCGGCGATAATGCCCGCTGCGGCATAGGCGTTGAGGTCCTTACCGGCAACGAGCGGCGCGTGGCCGTCAACCTGCTTGGACGGCGTCTGGTTGGCAGCATCGATGCGAGCACAGGTCTCGGGGTCGGCCATAAAGACGCCCGGCAAGTTCATCATTTCGCCCAGACCAAAAACATCGCCTGGATGCTCGGCAAAAAACGCCTGCATATCGGCAGCCGACATAACGGCACCGGCCTGCTCGTCGGGCAGCGCGGGCACGCACGAAGGCATCATGTACTTGATGGAGATGGGTGCGCGGCGGCCGTCCTCAATCATAAAGCGCAAGCCGTCGAGCCCCGCCACATTGGCAATCTCGTGGCTGTCGGCAATGGCGGTGGTAGTACCGCGCGTCGCGGCCATGCGAGCATACTCGGCGGGACGGATGTTCGAAGACTCGATATGCAGATGCCCGTCAATAAAACCGGGAGCGAGATAGCGACCCTGGCAATCGATGACCTCGGTAGCCTCATACGTACCGGCGGCATCGTCGCGACCATCGTAGAGCACACCGACGATCACGCCATCCTTGACGGCAACACTACCGGGCGCTACGCGTTGGCCGTACACATCGACGATCTGCGCGTTGGCAAACAGCGTGTCGACGGGCACGCGACCCTCGGCGGCCTCGATCACAGACCTCATGACCTCAACGGACATACATACTCCTTTAACCGTAGAAAAAAGCTGCGGAGCGGACAGGCCTTCACCGCAGCAAACCAATAGCCATTGTATGCCCAAACGACAGGGCAACAATACGCCTCTCCGCTTAACAGCACGCGCCGCTTGGCGCAATGGGGACAGGTTGTTTTGCACCAATGACAAGGAGTGTCCCCAAGTGCCGGCACAGACGATATGAGCAGGACATAAAAACATTGAGAGCCCCTGCTGCATGAAGGACCGCGGATTAGGCCGACAATGGTGAGTGTCTAAT
>CABUXL010000097.1 GCA_902495525.1 uncultured Collinsella sp. | reverse complement strand
GAAACCATGGTAGCGTACAGGCTGACGGGGACGGTAAACAGTTTGAAGGCAGTGGCGTACGGCGTGACCGCCTCGGGCCCGAAGATGTTGGAGACTATGACATTATCAGTGCTCGAGAGGACCAGTGATGCCATCTGGATGATGAAGAACTGGACACCGAGCCCGGTGACATCCCTAGCCATGCTCTTGTCGTACGCCATCGGGGTCGGCACCCAGGGGCGACGCTTCCTGAAGAAGGCAAACGTGAACGCAAGCTCGATAACGAGTGCAGAGATGCCGTAGGCAATGGCAACCGACATGAGCCTGTCGGAGTCAAAAAAGCCGAGCATGAGGACGCTCATGAGCATGCACGCCTGCTGGGCCACGCCGAGCAGGCTAACGAAGTGCGCCTCTTGCACCGCAAAGAAGAGGCTTTTGCAGATGGAGAACACGAAGCCGATACACATGAGCGCGAAGCTGACTGCTATAACGGGTTCGGCGTTGCCGTAGAGCGGCTCAGGAATGTTGAGTAACGCGTTCCAGTCGATGAACTGGAAAACGATGAGCGCCACAGTCATTACGCCCAGGACGACGATACTCAGCAGCACGTAGGCGCTTGATATGAGGGACTTGACCTCGGAATCATCGGCATCCTTGGCCAGGGCGGCGCTGAGTTTGTTGCGCAGACCGTTGCCGATGCCAATATCGAAATAGTTTACCCAGGAGATTACATTCAGAACCGTTGCCCAGATGCCATAGAGGCCGGTGCCCAAGTAGCCCAAGATGACAGGCACGTACAACATACTCAGCACCATGCTCGCAGCCTTGTAGAAGGCGAGCAGCATACTGTTCTTCTTGAGGTTCTTCTCGGAATAATCCGCCATACAGCTAGTTCCAGACGCTATGGGCCGCGATGCGGGTATATGCCCCGAGCAACGCTTTCCGGTTTGCAGTTCTTGAGTGGTTTATGTTGGCCCTTTCCCTGCCCGCATCACCGAGCTCGCGAGCGAGTGATTCGTCCGTGAGGACACGGATGAGGGCGTCCGATATAAGCTCGGTCTCGTTGAAGGGCACGAGCAGGGCCTCCTTGCCGTGCTCCGCGATGTCGGGCACACCGCCCACGAATGTAGCGACGCAGGGCAACCCCATCATCATGGCCTCACCCATGGAGTTAGGGGAGTTCTCTATCGCAGAGGTGGACACAAAGGCAGAGCAGAGCGCCATCTGGGCGATGACCTCGGCGGGGCCGAGCGAACCCACGAACTCGAAACGGTCGCGAACGCCAAGTTCATCCATCTTCCTCGCCAGATACCGATCGTAGGAGGAACCTCTCAAGGGGTCTGTGCGAAGGCCAAAAGAGCCTGCGACGACGACTTGCACGTCGGGCACCCGCCGCGCGACGGCGGGCAGGGCCTCGACGAGGCGGTACATGGCTTTGATGGGCTTGGAGCCCTGACTGAAGTAGAGCCTATGCGATGACGCGTCCCTCGTCGGAGAGGCTTCATAGAACTCGGGCCGAAGGCTTTCCCCGACGTGGTGGTACTCGATATCGGGGTTCACAAGCCGACAACAGCCCTCGTCCCACCTCGTGCGCCCTATAATATGGTGAACCAAGGCGATAAGTCGTTCCTCGCTTTGGCCCCGCCTCCGGTAGCCCTCACGCTGCTGGTAGAGAGAATAGTGGTTCTTGAGCTCGGAAAGCGTCATGCACTTAAGCCAGGCATCCGGGAAACCAGGCATGAATTGGCGGCTAATTACTGACACGAGGCCCTGGATCGAGACAACCGTCCTGTCTAGCAGCCCGCAGTCCCCGGCGGCTTGGGCCATGAGCTCGCCGAACTCGTTCTCCGAGCCGAAGATGTGTACGACGTCGGGCTTGGTCGATGCAAGGACTTCGGTGAACAGGCCTTTTGCGGCATCGCGTTCGCGGAGGTCTCCCTTTGACCAGAAAAAGCCGTGGGCCTCGAAACCGGTACCTGAGGACCGTTCCACCCTTGGCTCGGCTTTCTGAGGATAGAAGATGATGAGCTCATGCTCACCGACAGACATCACGTCGGCGAAGGCGCCGTCGAGCCACCCACTATTTACAGATCCGCTACGCCCAAGCGCCTCGCTTATCGCACGCACCGGCGCGTTGCACAGCCACGCTATCCTCATCGGCAGTCACCCCCTTCTCGTTGCACAGGGCGAGATAGACAGAGATGGAAACGAGCAGCGGCGTCAGTACGAGCGACTGTGAAACCGCGAAGTTGAAGTACAGGAACAGATAACTACAGACGGCGGCGGCGCCAATACGCGAGCTAAATACGGGAGCCAAAAGCCAGTAGAGGTACGCGAGAGCGAACGGAAAGCCCAATGCGGCCGTGGTGGTAAACAACCCGGCGCCTACCGACAGCGCGCCCTTGTATGCCTGGACCTCGTCGAATCCGACTCCAAAGGGGTGCTGCGTCAACAGCTCTAGGGACGCCACGACCGAGTCGATTCTCACTGCACCGTTGCCCTGGTTTACGTTGAAGGAACCCTCGGAGCTGAAGAGCTTGCTGAATACGGACTCAACGAGGATGGATGCGTCGCCGCGCACGTAGTAGTCGCACACCAACGCCATAAGGCCCAACGACACCAAAAGAACCAGATATTGCTTGAAACCACCCTTCGCTGAGACTTTTCGTCTGCGCAGGTCCCCGGAGGGGAGGATGAAATAGAACGCAAGCATGGCAAGCAACGAAATAAATCCGGTCGTAGATCCGCAGGTAACGATGCCGAGGAGGAAGACCAGGGCAGAGACGGCACGCTCCTTGGGGCTGACGCTCATCCGCTCGTACATGAACACGACACAGAAGAGGGCCGCCGTGAGGACCCCTTGGAAGACGCCAGGCTCGGTGAAGATGCCAATGTTGCGTGCTTCGCCTTCGCGAACGCAGCACAGGAAAAGGCCCTTGGTGTGGAAGTTCACGGAATCTGCCGCCGCCATGCTGTAATAGGTGCCTTGCGACTCGAACTCATAGAAGGGCAGCCTGTAGTACAGGCCGGGGACTGCGAGACGGGCGAAGTAGAGTACCAGACTCACCGCCGTTAAGAAGCATATGATCCGGAGCATGCGCTTGAGGAAGTTCGCCGGCGATACCTTGATGGCGAAGACGATGAGGCCGATGGTCAGTGCATATCGGGTGAATACTGAGATGCCCGCACCGCCAGCCGTGATCCTTACCAACATGGACATCACGAGGACGCTCGTTACAAACGCCACATCACGGAAGTGCCAGTACTTGGGGACGAGAAGCGCGATTGCTATGACGAATACAGCGAGGTAGTTGACGTAGGGCTCGATGAAGTATGACATGAGATACGAGTTGCCCGTGAGTAGCACGCAGTAGCAGAGCAAGTACTGGATAACCGCCCGCTTGCGGCCACCTTCCTTGACAGGAGACGCTGCCGGGACATTGAAGAATTTATTGTTCATAATGGCTATGAGATCAGCCTCCGCCAGGAGTTTCCGATGTTTTCGAGCGAAAGCTCGTCGCGGAGCATTCGGGCCCGAGTCGAAATGGTTTGCGCAAATTCGAGGTCATCAACAATCCGGTCAAATGAGCGCGCCTCGGCAGCAAGATCGTCGACGTCGACGAGCAAGCCGTTTACACCGTCTTCGATGACCGTCTCGGCTCCGCCGCCGAGACAGCGAGTGCAGACCGTGGGTACGCCCATAGCAAGCGCCTCGAGCATGGAGTTCGACAGTCCTTCGAATCGCGAGGACATGACGAAGGCCGACGCAGTTCGCACGTGCTCGAGGGCGTCTGGACTGAAGCCCTCAAAGACTACGGATTCTGCGACGCCGAGATCGTTCGCGAGCTGCTTGAGTTCGGCTTCCAAGCTTCCCTTGCCGAAAACCTCAAGCGTGAAGTCAGGATGGGACTTATGGAACTCGGCGAACGCTCTGATTGTCATGCCGTGGTTCTTCTGCTCCTCCAAGCGCCCTGAGGTCACGATGGCCTTGCGCCTGGGCCCCTCGAAGGGCTCGGGGACAGAGCCGGATATGGGGTTCAGGATGACCGTGCCCTTTTCCTGTAGGGATCGTGGGAACAAATCCTTCTGGGACTGCGTCTGGAAAACGATAGCCGCTGCCTTGTGATACAGGACATCACGAACGCCGGGAAGTGCAGCGTTGCCCGGGAAGTCGAAACGCGGGTCATTACGGACTGATACGACGACTTTATTGGGCAAGCCTGTGGATGCCATGAGCATGTACATGTTCTGATGCGGCAGAAAAGAGATGAAGGTCGCCTTAGGGTTGGCCTTCATGGCGCAACGTATGTAACGAATCTGCTGCAGGGGCTTGACCGAGGGACTAGCAAATCGTGAAATTACCTCGACTCCTTTTGGAATGTCGTAATCAATGAGTGGGCTCTTTGTTAGCAGGTACGTAAACTTAAAGCCATGAGCAACGAAGTACGACGCGAGCGCAAGCGAGACACGCTCGGCCCCGCCACCCATAAGGGAAGGGTGAACAAAAACAATATGCCCAGCTTCATTTGTTAACTTCTTTGAATTCAATTTCATCCTCTAATTACCGCTGACAGCATTGCAATAGATGCCGAGTATTTCGCTCAAGAGCAGATTGATATCGAATGAGCTGAGTATCTTTTTTCGGGCCAAAGTTCCCATTTCTTTTCTAAGCTCGCTTGATTCGAGAAGATGATTCAATGCAACGGCCAGAGCTTGATGGTTATCAACCGGAATCAGAACCCCATTAACACCATCATTAATTACTTGAGGAATTCCACCAACGGGAGTGGCGACAGTTGGAATTCCTCTGGCCATGGCTTCAAGAACGCTCATGGGGAGCCCCTCGTTTTTGGAGGGAAGGCAATACACCGCTGCACGCTCGAAGAGCTCCTCGCGTTCTGCGCCCGCGACCCAGCCGTGGAACTCGCAGCGGTCGGCAATACCGAGCTCTGCCGCAAGAGATTTATTCTTTTCGACCTCTCCGTCTCCACCAAATACGACCTTGGTGTCGGGGAAGCGCGACAGGATTTCTCTTGACGCG
>CABUXL010000096.1 GCA_902495525.1 uncultured Collinsella sp. | reverse complement strand
GGCGGTCGGCCCCATGCCGTCCTCCGTCGCCAGGAGGAAGAGCTCGACCTTCTCCCTGCTGTACATGCGAACCTCCAGTCCGGACCGCCCCGCGGTCCAACTTTCTGTCCGCACCCCCTCTTGAGGGGTTAAACGGGAACTATTTCACCGCAACTTATCGATGGCGTGTTTGGTTGGTGCCAGTTGATTGCTTGGGCGTTGGGGAGGGTCTGCTCCGTTATAATCGCCTAAGACATTAAATGGAAACGGGACGGGAGCCATACATGCGCCAGGGTTTCGACAACGCGAAGTATATCGAGCTGCAGGCCGCTCATATTAAGGAGCGCATCTCGCAGTTTGGCGGCAAGCTGTATTTGGAGTTTGGCGGCAAGCTGTTTGACGACTATCACGCGAGCCGCGTGCTGCCGGGTTTTGAGCCGGACAGCAAGTTTCGCATGCTCAAGAGCATAGCCGACGATGTCGAGGTTATCATCGCGATCAACGCGAACCACATCGAGAAAAACAAGGCTCGTGGTGACCTTGGCATTACCTATGACGAGGATGTGCTGCGCCTGGTTGACCTGTTCCGCGGCAACGGCTTTGCCGTCGCGGCTGTGGTCATCACCCAGTACGCCGGCCAGCCTGCTGCCGATGTGTTCCGCAACCGCTTGAACGCGCTCGGTATTCCCGCCAAGCTGCACTATCCCATCGAGGGGTATCCGCACGATGTCGATCTGATCGTGTCCGACGATGGCTACGGCAAGAACGAGTTTGTCGAGACCACGCGTCCGCTCGTTGTCGTGACGGCACCCGGCCCCGGCTCGGGCAAGCTCGCTACTTGCCTCTCGCAGCTGTATCACGAGCATAAGCACGGTACCGCCGCCGGCTATGCCAAGTTCGAGACCTTCCCGGTCTGGAATCTTCCTCTGACGCATCCGGTCAATATTGCCTACGAGGCCGCCACGGCTGACCTCGACGACGCCAATATCATCGATTCGTTCCACCTTGAGGCCTACAACAAGACCACGGTCAACTACAACCGCGACGTCGAGGCCTTCCCGGTAGTCCGTGCCCTGATGGAAAAGATCCTGGGCAAGAGCCCCTACCAGAGCCCTACGGACATGGGCGTCAATATGGTCGGCTTTGCCATCACCGATGACGATGCCTGCCGCGACGCTTCCAAGATGGAGATTGTCCGCCGCTACTTTACCGCGGTCGAAAATGTGCGCCGTACCGGCGTGGGCGATGAGCAAGTCGACCGTCTCAAGATTATTATGAAGAAAGCCGGCATCGATAAGAACTACTCACCGGCGCGCTCGGCGGCCCTCACCAGGGAGCAACTGACGGGTGGTCCCGTGGGTGCCATGGTCATGCCCGATGGCTCCGTGGTGACCGGTAAGACCTCCACGCGCCTGGGCGCCGCAAGTTCGCTCATTATGAACGCCCTCAAGCACGTCTCGGGCGTCGACCTTGAGCTCGAGGTTATCAGCGATGAGGCGATCGAGCCCATCAGCAAGCTCAAGACGCATTTCCTGGGCAGCAAAAACCCGCGCCTCCACACCGACGAGACGCTTATGGCGCTGTCGATCACCTCGGCCACGAGTGAGACGGCCGCTCGCGTCCTTTCGGGCCTGGAGCAGCTGCGCGGTTGCGATGCCTTCTTTAGCGTGATTATCTCGCCGACGGACGAGACGGTACTGCGCAAACTGGGTATCAACGTGTGCTGCGAGCCCAAGTTTGAGCGCCGCGGTTTCTTCCATCGCTAAGTTTGAAGCACCGCGGTAATTGCATTGCATTTTGGCCGTATCGGGTTAGCGCCCGGTACGGCTTTTTGATCAATAAAGCGCCTATTTCGGCGAAAAATAGCTGTTTACCTGCCTAGAAACAATTTGAGCGGTATACAATAACCGTAACTGTTTCATCCTTAGCGGGATGCCGCATGATGGATATTACCTGCCATCGTGAGGTGTGTCGGTCGCGCACGGCGCGTTAGATGCTCGTGCTCGGTTTGAGGAGGCTGCTATGGCGGGCAAGGGTCGTGCGAGTGTCAACGATATGAAGCGTGTCGAGGTGCTGGTGTTGATGGAGATCGACCAGCAAACCGAAGACAATGGCGGGCCGTATGGTTTCTCGCGCAAAACGCTTGCCGAGCGCGTGGGGGTTTCGCCGTATCGTGTCCGCGCCGCAATCGATCGCTTGGATTCCGAAGGCATGATTGATGTCGTCTCGCGTTATAGCGACGACGGCGGTCAGCTTGCAAATGGCATTTGCCTCACCGAACGTGGCGAGTGGTATCTTGAGGGCGTCCGTACCGGCATGCTCGTTCAAGAAATGCTTGAGGACGAGGTTGCTGATCGATAGCAGCATGTAACCCTTGCCACAGCGACGCCGCCTGGGAAACCGGGCGGCGTTTTGTTTCAAGATTGAGAAATGCAATCGCACGCGAGAAAAATTGCGAACGGTCCGCGGCGCGAGTATTACAATGAAGACCCGTAAGATGTGGATAAACAACTTCTACGGGAAGCGCAGGTAACTCAATATGACCAAGCATGTGTTCGTAACCGGTGGCGTGGTTTCGTCCCTGGGCAAGGGTATCACCGCGGCCTCGCTGGGCCGTCTGCTCAAGTCGCGTGGCTACAAAGTAACGATGCAGAAGGCCGACCCGTATCTGAACGTCGACCCCGGTACCATGAGCCCCTTCCAGCATGGTGAGGTCTTCGTTACCGAGGATGGTTACGAGTCCGACCTGGACCTGGGTCATTACGAGCGCTTTATTGATGAGAACCTGACCCGCGATTCCAACTTTACGACCGGCGCCATCTATAAGAGCTTGATCGCCCGCGAGCGTCGCGGCGACTTTTTGGGCGGTACCGTGCAGGTGATTCCTCACGTCACCAATGCCATTAAGGACAAGTTCCGCCGCATCGAGGAGCAGACCGGCTCCGATGTAGTCATCACCGAGCTGGGCGGCACGATCGGCGACATCGAGTCGCAGCCGTTTGTCGAGGCCATCCGCCAGTACCGCAAGGAGGCCGGCCCCGAGAACGTCTGCTACATCCACGTGTCGCTCGTTCCCTATATCGCCGCCGCCCACGAGGTCAAGACCAAGCCCACGCAGCATTCCGTCAAGGAGCTCCGCAGCTTTGGCATCCAGCCCGATATCATCGTGCTGCGCTCCGACCACCATATCGATGACGCTATCCGCGGAAAGATCGCAAGCTTCTGCGACGTCGACACCGATTGCGTCTTTACCAACGAGGACTGCGCGAGCATTTACGATGTTCCGCAGCTGCTTGCCGAGCAGGACTTTGACCTGCGCATTTGCGAACGCCTGGGTCTGGATCCGCGTGAGCGCGACATGAGCGAGTGGAACGAGTTCCTGCGCAAACAGAATCACGCCAACCATCACGCCGACAAGGTGAAGATCGCCGTCGTGGGTAAGTACACGCAGCTGCCCGATGCGTACCTGTCGGTTATCGAGGCCCTGCACCATGCGGGCGTCTTCTACGATCGCCATGTGGACGTCCAGCTGGTCGACGGCGAGAGCCTCGACGAGCAGAATGTCTCCGAGGTTTTGGGCGACGCCTCGGGCATCCTGGTCCCCGGCGGCTTTGGCAAGCGCGCCCTGGAGGGCAAGATCCTCGCGGCCGAGTTTGCCCGTGAGCACAAGATTCCGTATCTGGGCATTTGCCTGGGTATGCAGGTGGCCGTGTGCGAGTTCGCCCGCAACGTCGTCGGCCTTGCCGGCGCCAGCTCCTCCGAGTTCGATCCGGACGGCCCGTTTAGCGTCATCGATCTGATGAGCTCGCAGGAGGACGTGACCGAGAAGGGCGGCACCATGCGCCTGGGCGCCTATCCGTGCAAGCTCGCCGCCGATACCCTTGCTCGCGAGGCATATGGCGAGGAGCTCGTCTACGAGCGTCACCGTCACCGCTTTGAGTTCAACAACGCCTTCCGTGACCAGCTCGAGGACGCCGGTTTGGTTATCTCGGGTCTGTCGCCCGACGAGCGCCTGGTCGAGATGGTCGAGCTGCCGCGCGACGTGCATCCGTGGTATGTGGCAACCCAGGCTCATCCCGAGTTCAAGAGCCGCCCGACCAACCCGCAGCCGCTGTTCCGCGAGTTCGTGCGCGCTTCGATCGGCCAGCACGAGGGTGTCGACCGTCTGCAGGTGACGCCCATGAACCTCGCTATGGACTAAGGGTGCCGGCGAATAAGGAACATACCGAAGCTACTCCCTCGTCGCTCGCCGTGGCGGCGGGGGAGTATCTCGATTACCTCGCGGTCGAGCGGGGTTTGGCGCGCAACACGATTGCGGCCTATCGTCGTGACCTGACGACGTACTGCGCCTATCTGGAGCGGGCGGGTATTGTGTCTTTTGAAGAGGTGACCCGTCAGGTCGTGGAGGGCTTTGTTGCCGACCGTCGCGATGGGGGCTATTCCGATGCCTCGGTGGAGCGTGCGCTTGCGGCCGTGAAGGGCCTGCATGCCTTTTTGGTGCGCGATGGGGCTGTAGCCCAAAATCCAACGGCGGCGTTGCGCCTGCCTAAAAAGGCTGAGCGTTTGCCGGAGTATCTATCGGTGGAGGATGTCTCGGCTCTGCTCGATCAAGACTTCCCCGAGGGCGAGATGGGCTTGCGCGACCATGCCATCTTGGAAGTGCTCTACGGATGCGGTTTGCGTGTGAGCGAGTTGGTGGGGCTCGATGTGGGCGATATCCATATTGACGATGGCTTTGTACTCGTTCGCGGTAAGGGCTCAAAGGAACGCCTGTCCCCGCTGGTGGGAAGCGCGGCGCGAGCTCTGATGCTCTATGTAACTGAGGGACGTTCTCGCTTGGCGGCCCATGCCCGCGGAACCGAGACCTCGGCGGTCTTTTTAAATAAGAACGGACGTCGCCTGTCGCGCCAGGCCGTGCATGCGATATGCGAGCGGTATGGGCGTCAGGTGGGGCTGGTGGGGCTCCATCCCCATACCTTGCGCCACTCCTTTGCCACCCACATGCTCGCGGGCGGTGCCGACCTGCGTGTGCTGCAGGAGATTTTGGGCCATGCCGATATTTCGACCACGCAGGTCTACACGCATGTCGACCGCACGCAACTGACCGAGGTC
>CABUXL010000095.1 GCA_902495525.1 uncultured Collinsella sp. | reverse complement strand
GCCCGCCGAGACAAACAGCGGACGGTCGAGCGTCTTGACGATCTGCAGCTGTTGCGGCATCAAGGTCGAAAGATCCATGGTCTACACGTCCCTCCTTACAAACGTCCCTTCGTGGTTATACGAGCAGCGCGCATGCGCGGCTTGCGCCGATGTCGGGTCGACAGCGGCGACGTCACCCGCCTCGAGCTCGCGCAGGCGCTCGGCAATGCCGGTCTCCACGCGGTCGAGCAGGGCATCGAAGTCCATGCTGCCGCCCTCGCCCGGGAAGCCCTTCTTGAGGCCCGGGATGCGACCGTCACCACGCTCTTCCTCGAGCAACTCGGCACTTGCGGCGCCACGCAGCGCGGGCTTGCCGCCCTTGGTCGAGAAATAGAGCGCAGCACGGGTATCTAGGCCCATCGCCCGACGCATGGCCTGCGCGTAGATGAGTGTCTGGGTATGGGGCGGCAGCCAGCGCGGGTCGTCGATGGGGGCCTCGCCCGACTCCTCGTCGCGCACCGTGGGGTCGGCGAGCTTAAACTCCTCGACACCCGAACGATGCTTGTAGTCGATTACCACAGCGCGATTCTCGGCATCCACATCTACGCGGTCGATGCGCCCGCCGAGCGGCCAGCCGGCATACTCGACCTTGAGCTCGTTAAAGGCGAACTCCAGGTAGCGCGGAGCAAAAGGCGTCAGTGCCTCGGCTTCATAGGCAAGCACACCCTCCAGCTGCGGCAGAATCTCGGCCACCTGGCGCTCCTCTACCGGGGAGAGCGGCACGAGCGGGCCCTCGTTGCCACGCTTGGAGGCATGCTCGACCAAGGTCTCGTCAAAGACCTCGCGTAGCAGCTCCTGAGCGCGCGGCAGGTTCTCGGGCGTCACGCGCTCCATGCCCTCCTGGGGCAGACGGGCGTGCAGATGCTCCAGCACATCGTGGACAAAGTTGCCCTTCTCCATATTGCCAAAGCCCGCATCGATGGACTGGGGCTTCACGCGGTACGAGACGAACCAGCATAGCGGGCAGGTCGAATAGGCCTCGATCTGCGAGGCAGACGTCAGGCGCGGCACCAGCGGCGCATCCTCGCCCTCGCCATCGCGACGGCGCAGGACCAGATACGGAATGGCTTCATCGCTCAGATGCTGAGGAGCTTCGCAGGTCACGCGCTCGCGCCTAAGACCTTCGCCTGCCGCGGGATCAAAGTCGGCGATGATATCGCCCTCGCCCACGCGCATGGGCTTGGCAGCGCCAGCGGCCTCGGCATGTGCCCACAGCTCGGTCCATACGGCTGCCGGGTAGCACTCGCGTGCCTGGCGATCGTGCGTCACACGGGCGAGCGCGACCGGACCGCTCGCCGCCTGCATCGCACGGCCAAAGCGCACGCGCAGCAGGGCAGCGGGCTCCAAAGACACGCCGTCGCGGCGCAGCTCGGCTGTCAACGTAGCAAGCGGGCCCTCTTCGTGCGAAAGCGGATAGCTGTCCAGGTCGACATCGGCAAACAGCACGGCATCGTAGCTGCCAGGGCGAAGAACCGACGCATCGGCAAGCGACGCGAAGCGCACTTGTGCTCGTGGTGTGCGATCGACCTCGTAGGTCTCGTAATCGTAGGCGGTACTGCGCTTGTCCACCTTGGTTCGAACGCCGTCGAGAACCGGCACGGTCGCGGCCTGCGACACGTCGAGCGCGCGAGCATCGTTCATAAGGATGTCGATGGCATGGCGCAGCAAAGCCGTCTCTGCCTGGCGACGGGCCTGGCCGTCAAGGCCGCCTAGAGCGCGATCGGGCAACGCCTCGGCAACGGCAAGCATGGCCTTAAGCGCCGTCACGGGCTTGTCACGCCACAGCGCCTGGAACACGTCCGAGACCACACACGGTACGTTCTTAAACCAGTTATCGTCGCTCGTCGCCTTGCGCGCGCCCCTCACCTGGCCCTGAACGCTCTGCAGCAGGCTCTTGACGCCCGCGGTAGTCTTGCTGCGCGAGAGACGCATATTCTTATCGAAGGTACGGGCATTGACGGCATCAGCGCCCGAAAGCGGACTGTAGATCCAGTCGGTAAGCTCCGGCGCGGGCCACCACTCAGTCTTGGAAGCGGTGCCCTCGTCGGCGGCTTTCATACGCTCGATCAGGTTGGCGAGCGCCGTAAACTGCCTGCCCGCGATGGACTGGGAAAACGCCGTGAACTCAGTCGTCTCGGCCGCAATGTGACGCGCCGCCAAACGGGCGGCGAGCTCGCCGAACAGCTGGGGTGCCCGGGCAGAAACGACGAGCACGCGCACGGGGTCGGCGGGCGTTGCAGTAGCTTTATCGGCCTTGGACTCCTTGTGCGCTTTCACCAACTTATCGATGGCGTCCGCATAGACATGAGCACGGGCATGGGGGCCGGCGACCTCAATAAAGGCAGGCTGAGCGGCGGCCCCGCAAGCGACATCAGACGCGACGGCGTCCTCCCCCAGCGGCGCGATCTCAAACAGCACACCGCGGGCATCAAATGCCGTGGCAAGCTCCTCGCGCATCGCCGCCTGCTCGCGGGCAAGCAGCACGACGACCTCTCCCCCATTGTTCGCCACGGCAGACAGCAGCTCGAGTAGACCGTGCGTAAACGACGTGGTACCGCGCACGCATACGGCGCGGGCGCACGCCGGCAGGCTATCGGCCAGGGCACCGGCCATAATGTCGGCTGCCTCGCAGGGCTCGACCATATCTCGACGGTCCAAACCGCCCGCGTAGGCACGCAAAAGCTCAAACACACGAGCCTCGGCATCGCTTTTTGGCTCAGGCTGGCAATTGTTGCCACCGCATCGCTCGGCCGTCGTCCCCGCCACACCCGGCAGCACATCGCGGGCCATGCGCGCGAGCATGCGCACCGTGCCCTGGCTACGCGAAAGCGGCTGCAGGTCGGCATCGTCGCGGCGGGCAATCATATCCGAAAACAGCATCTGACGTTGCAGGTTGTCGACGAAACCGCGCCCGTCGCCCAAAAGCTCCCAAAGCGAGCGAAGCCACGATGCGGGTGTCTTGTAGTCGATACCCAGCGAAATGCCGGCTTCCGCCGCATCATGACGGCACAGATCGAGCTCGGCAAACGTTGGTGCCAGCAACACGGCACGCCCGTGACGGGCAATAAGGTCGGCAAGCAGCGCCGACTCGGCATCGCTCAAATCCGTGCCGGCATTGGTGGTATAGATTCGAACAGGCATGGTCCTCCGCTCAAACTGTTCGCAATAATCAATGCATCCATCCTACCCGCCCAAGCGGACAGATTTGCCCCACGCCAACAGATTTGATCCCTTGAGGACGGAGGAAAATGGATCACAGAAGGGGTCAGTCTAACCCGGTGATCCGTTTTCCTCCGTCCCCAAGGGATCAAAAAACCGCCCCCGGAGGGACGGTTCTTCGTAATTCAATGTTGTCGCTGGCCTACTCGCCATCCTCCAACTTAATGAGGATCTTGCGGTAGCCACCGTACTCGCCGTTCAGCGCCTTTGAAACGCGGCTCACCGTGGTGGACGAAGCGCCGGTACGGGCCTGAACCTCAACATAAGGCTCGCCCTCGTCCAAATAGCGCGCAACCTGCAAACGCTGAGAAAGGTCGCAAATCTCGCGCGGCGTGCAGATATCGGTCAAAAACGCTTGGATATCCTTCTCGTCGTCCAAAAGGCTAAATGCGTGGACCAGCTGCTTGACATCAGGCTTGTCAAACATGTTCTCGATATTCATCGATCACCGCCAAACCCGCCAAAAGGCATCGAAGTTGATACTGACATCGGGCATCGTTCACCCGTTCTATGCAATAGGGCAACGCCTGTGGCTTTTGCCCGTAGCAGTGTAGCACACCACCAAACTAAAGCGACAAGACTCTCTGCCAGCGGCGCGTTTTTCAGGACGAACGCCGTTTAGAAACCATATGCGCACGTAAGCTCCACGAATATTTGAGACAATGGGCGCCCAAACACCGCGGCGCGCCCGCGCAACCATCCAGGTCGCCGCCGTAAGCCGCTTCACGCGACGCCAGCAATCCCGGCGCAAGAAAGGATTCACGCCATGCGCTTTATGCTTAACTGGCTCTTCACCTCGATCGCCATCGCGATCGCCACGTTCCTCGTCCCCGGTATCCAACCCTTCGGCTTTGCCGAGACCTGGGTCTGCTTTGCCTTTGTGGGACTGTTCCTGAACATTGTCGATTCGTTCGTCAAACCGTTCCTGACCGTCATCTCACTGCCGCTCACTATTATTACGCTTGGTGTTTTTCAGCTCGTAGTCAACAGCTTTATGCTCGAGCTGGCCAGCTACCTGTCGGTCAATCTGCTGGGCGCGGGCATCTCCATCGCCAGCTTTGGATCGGCCTTTATGGGCAGTATCCTGGTATCCATCACGCGCAGCATCCTCGACAGCATCGCCGAGGACTAAAACGGCCATTCCGGCCGTGCCCGTCTCAACAGCCCAAAACGAAGGCCGCCCATCGCAAAAATGGGCGGCCTTCTTATTTGTCAAGTCTCAAAGGGCGAGAGAATCTACCATTTCTACCCCGTCCCCAAATGGCAGGTGTGGGTTAGATGACGTAGTCGTAGCCATGGTTGGGAGCGACAAGTTGATCGAGTGTCACACCGTCGAGGTAGTCGTTGATGAGCTTGTCCAGGTTCTTCCACACGTCGAGCGTGGGGCACTCATCCGAGCGTGAGCAGCCCTTGCAGTCGCCATCCAGGCATGCAACCGGTGCCAGACTGCCCTCGGTCAGGCGCAGGATCTCGCCCACCGTGTACTGCTCGGGCGGGCGCGTGAGCACGTAGCCGCCGCCCTTGCCGCGCATGCCCGAAAGCATGTTGGCGCGCACGAGCGTAGCCAAGATGTTCTCGAGATATTTCTCGGAAATCCCCTGTCGCGCCGCGATCTCTTTGAGCGGGATGCGACCGGCCGCCTGGTGCTCGGCCAGGTCGACCATAACGCGCAGGGCATATCTGCCCTTAGTAGAAACCAACATGTATAGTGCTGCCTTTCGGTCATTTAGTCCGTAGAAATTCTAGCCGAAAAATTGGTTTTGAAAATACCCGTTCCGGTCAAGATGGTTAATCAACTTGCAATAATCTCCTATTTCCTATTGCGTTACTAGGCTTTACTGTCTACTATGCTTGCCAACAGCAAAACGAACAACCCATAAGGTTTGTGGGTTTCGCTGCTACACACACCGTAAAACCACACGGTATCCAGTCATTTGAACACTTTGGAGGTTCACCATGAGCAATGTTTACACGTCCATCGATCAGCTTATCGGCCACACTCCGCTTCTGGAGCTCACTCACTTTGAGGCCGATGAGGACCTCAAGGCCCGCGTGCTCGTCAAGCTGGAATACTTCAACCCCGCCGGCTCCGTCAAAGACCGCGTCGCCAAGAACATGATCGACGAGGCCGAGAAGGCCGGCAAGCTCGTGCGCGGCGGCGACTACACCATCATCGAGCCCACGAGTGGCAACACCGGCGTCGGCATCGCCTCGGTGGCGGCGGCTCG
>CABUXL010000094.1 GCA_902495525.1 uncultured Collinsella sp. | reverse complement strand
GCACGGGCTTGCCGTCGGCGTGGTCGGATGCAGCAGTCTCCAAATCCTGGCAGAACAGCTCGGGCAGACCAAAGGCTCGGCTCTTGAGTAGCTCGGGACTCGTGTGCTCAGCGGCATACCAGGCCTCAAAGGTGGCCGGATCGTTCAGGCGATAGTCGGCCGAGAGGTCAATGCAGGAGACTCCCGCGGCAAGCAGGGCGGGCACCTGTGCCATGGCAGCCGTGTGCGGCACGGCCAAAAAGACCGCATCGCAGTTCTTGAGCTCGGGGGCATCATGCGTCGTGAAGACAAGATCGCTTACGCCGGCGAAGCTCGGGTACACCGCAGACAACGGCTGGCCGGCATCGGCGTTGGACGTAATGGCAGCAAGTTCAAACTCGGGATGATCGAGGACGAGGCGAATGAGCTCGGCGCCAGCATATCCAGCCGCACCTACGATTCCAACCTTTAGAGACATATCGGACTCCTTGTCTGCAGTTATGCACCAATGCGTATGCCGCAGCCGTCGTTATGAAGTGGGTTGAAACTTTAGCACCAAAAGATGCATATATACGCAAATCTTTTACATATTCATGCATTGAAACAGTCCCGACACATTCACTCGAAGGAATTGACAAATGAATACGGGCCCCATATTGCCCAGTGCACCTTACGGTGACGTTGCAATGTGGGGCCCGCTACATGCGAGAATTTGAATTGTCGAAGCTTGCTGAGAGACTCGTTTAGAGCTCGACCGGCACCCATTCGTCATGGTTGCAGATAAAGGCCTCGGGTTCCTCCACGCTAAAGAAGACGAGCGTGGGATCGCCTGCGCCCTCGTAGTGCTCGCCTAGGCGCTCCAGGTGCTTCCAGCCTGCCTCACGCATATCGGGAGCGGCCTGGTCGTCCAGACCCGCATGCCCGCGCAAGATGAGCCAGCCATGGCCCGGCCACCAACTCGTGACTTCAAAGCGTTGATTTTGCAGCAGCTCTTGCCACACGTCTTTGGTGCGCGCCGTTACAAACCACAGCTTGCCGTCCTGAATCTGCGCAAACGAAAACGGACGCACATGCGGCTGTCCGTCAACGCTCGTCGCCAAATACCATGCCGGCACCGACGTCAGATACTCCAACACCGTATTCAATCCGTCCATGTGTCCTCCTGGCACTAGTCTTTTTGGGTCGGGGCTGTTTTAGCTGCCCTAGGGTTAAAGCTCCAGGCGCTCCTCGCTGCCGTCGATATCACAGAAGCGGGCGGCGATATTGCGCACCGAGAAAAACGCAAGGCGACCGTCGTTGACGTTCTCGTGGTCTTCGCCGATGCCCACCATGTGCTTAAAGCCGGCTTGGCGCACCCGGTCGCTCACGACCGCGTCGTCCTCGAGCGCGGCCTCGCCAGTCAGCACAATCCAACACTCCCCCGGTTTCCAACCCGAAACCTCAAACTTGGGGTTCGCGCTGAGCTCAGCCCACACGTCCTTATCGCGCGAGGTGCAAAACCACAGCTTGCCATCATCGACCATGGCAAACGAGAACGGCCTCACGCGCGGCTGATGTCCGTCCGTCACGTCGATCGTGGCGAGATACCACGCCGGAATACGCCTAAGATACGAACAGGCGCGCTCGAGCTGCGCCGTGCGGTCGTTGTCGGTCATAGGGACCCCTTTCCTGCGCTCGAATCGCGCCTAAACAAGTTGAAGATTGATGACGATGACGCAGATGAGCAGCAACGCCGTCACCACCGCCGCCAACGCATCGCTGCGGCCAAATGCAAGCGGATGCAGGCGCGTGCGGCCCTGCTCGCCGTGATAGCAGCGTGCATCCATGGCGGCAGACAGCGTCTCGGCATGGCGGAACACGCCCGTGAACAGCGGAATCGCCACACTGCCGAGCATACGCACGCCGCCGAGCGGACCGCCCGTCACGCGCGCGCCGCGGCTTGCCTGTGCATCGGCCGTCTGCTTCATCTCAGTGGCAAACTGCGGCATAAAGCGTAGCGCGATACCCATGATCATGCCGAGCTCGTGCGCAGGAAGTCCCACACGTGCAAACGGCGCGAGCAGGCGCTCAAAGCCCGCGGTGAGGTCGAGCGTCGGCGTGGTGAGTGTAATGGCGCTCATGCCGGCCATTATCAACGTCAGGCGGCACGCCATAAAGGCGGCAGAACGCAGTGAGCCCTCGCTTATCTGCAGAAAGCCGAGCTGCCACAGGATGCGCCCACTCTGATCGGTAAACAAGTTGAGCACCGCGACCACGACGACGATTGCCAGCAGCGGCGCCATCGACGACAGAACGCGACGAACCGGCACCCGAGACACGGCATAGGTCAGCACAACGAAAATTGCGACCGGGGCCAGTCCGCGGAAGCCACTGACCGTGAGCGTCGTGATCAGAAACACAAAGCCCAAGAGCAACTTGGTTCGCGGGTCCAGGCGGTGGATTGCACTATCGCCGGGATAGTAACTGCCAAACGAAAACGCCTCCATCAGCAGTCCTCCTCTCGCACGACCGTCTTGGATTTAGCAATGTCCGCGACGTTAGAGGGACCGCCCGAGCGACCGATTAGCAGGTCCACCAACTCATCTGCCAGCGACTCAACCGTATAGAGGCCGTCAAAGCGCAGCGGCACGCCCGCCTCCGTAAGCGCCAACGCCATACGCTGGGCGGCGGGAACGCCCAAGCCGATCGACTTGAGCTCATCGGCATGCACAAACACCTGCGCGGGCGTGCCCTCGGCAAACACCGCGCCCTCGTTCATCACGACAATACGGTCGCAGCAATTGGCCAGGTCATCCATGCTGTGCGAAACCATGACAACGGTCAGGCCATCGCGGTGAAGTCGATCGATGAGCCCTAGGAAATCCCTGCGCGCAGCCGGATCGAGCCCCGCCATGGGTTCATCGAGCACCAGGACTTCGGGCTCCATGGCGAGCACGCCGGCGAATGCCACGCGCCGTTGCTGACCGCCCGAAAGCTCAAAGGGGCTCTTGTCGCCGACCGTGGAAAGGTCGAGGCCCACGCGTGAGAGCGATGACTCGACACGACGGTCGACTTCATCTTGCGGCAAGCCAAGGTTATGCGGACCAAACGCCACGTCCTGCGCCACGGTTTCGGCAAACAGCTGACGCTCGGGATATTGAAACACCACGCCGACCTTGGCCTTAACCGCGGCGGCGTCTTTCTTGTTTGACAGATCGAGCCCCAGCGCGCGAACGGATCCCTCCTGGGGGCGAATCAAACCGTTGAGATGCTGGACCAGCGTCGACTTACCCGAACCGGTATGACCTGCCAAGCCCAGGAACTCGCCGCGACGCACCGTCAGCGATACATCGCGCAGCGCCCACGGGCTGCTGGGGTCGTTTCCCCAGAGAGCCTGTTTGCTCGATTTGCCCGCAGTGGCCGAGCGCTTATGCCAGCGGCGGCGCTCGCGCGGACTGAGCGAATAACTGTACGAAACATGGGATAGCTCGATGACGGGCTCCGACGCGTTGCCTTCGTTGTCTACCGGAGCAGTGCCGTCAGCGATTTCCAACTGGGATGCGGAAGGCTGCCCTGCGATGTCCGTCCCACTCCGCTCGGCATAAGCCTGCGCAATCTCGGCGACCATATCCGCCTCACGCACCTGCGCGCAAACGGGCACGCCCTTCGCACGAAGTGACCTGCCCAGACGACACGACTCCGGCATATCCAGGTTGAGCTGCGCAAGCTCATCCGCCCGCGTCAAGATTTCCTCGGGCGTACCGAGCATGGCAACGTGCCCCGCCCGAAACACCGCGACACGATCGGCCTCGGCGGCCTCCTCCATAAAGTGCGTAATCATCACGATAGTCATGCCGCGATCGTGGAGCGCATGACAGGCCTTCATAAGGCCCTTGCGTCCGCGCGGATCGAGCATCGAGGAGGCCTCGTCCAAGATAAGCACGCGCGGCTCCATGGCAAGTACGCCGGCGAGCGCCACGCGCTGCTTTTGTCCGCCCGAGAGCGCATGGGTCTCGTGGCGCTCAAAGCCCACCAGGCCCACGCCCTTCAGCGCCTCACGTACGCGCTGCGCAATTTGCGCCGATGGCACGCCAAGGTTTTCGGGACCAAACGCAACGTCATCTTCGACAAGCGTTGCCACCAGCTGATCATCGGGATTCTGGAACACCATGCCCGCGGTCGAACGAATGTCGTAGACCAACTCGGGATCGGACGCATCCATGCCGTTGACGCGCACCGTGCCCGCATCGGGCTGCAGCAGCGCATTCAGATGCTTGGCAAACGTCGACTTGCCCGACCCATTGTCACCGAGGATGCAGAAAAACTCCCCGTCCTTAATGCTCAGATCGATGCCGTCAAGCGCCTGGGCGGCACCGTCATAGCTAAAGGAAACGCCCCGACACTCAATCATGCGCGGCCTTTGACCTGGTCCTTCTTGGGCGTGATGAGATTAGAGACCGCCTTGTACACCGCCAGCGTGAGTACCGAGTTAAGCACAGTCTTGATGAGGTTAAACGGCAAAACAGCGGGAAGCATGAGCGGCAGAATCACATCGGCCGAGCCATACCAGAACCATACGCCAATAGTAAGGTTTGCGACCATAGACAGCGCTGTAGCGGCAATGACGCCAAGCACCAGGCCAATCACGGCACCCTTGTAGGTGTGCATCTTCTGATAGACGATAGCCGCAGGCAGAATATAGCCCAGCGTGGCAACCAAGTTCATAAGCGCACCGACCCAATCGCCCGTGGTAAGCGCATGGATAACGATCGCCATAGCGGCAACAGCTGTGCCGGCACCAGGGCCATACGCAAATCCACACACCATCGCCGGCACCAGCGACGGGTCATAGGTCAAAAACGGCGCCGAAGGAAGGATGGGCAGCTGCACGTACATAAACAGGGCGCCCAAGGCACACATCAGCGCCATGGTAACGAGCTGTTTGGTGCTCCACCTATTCGTGTTCTCAAAATGGATATGCTGCGACTGTTCAGACATAAGATCACCTGCCTCTTTCATCCGGACTCTAACCGTTGGTACTGGGATCTCACCAGTTCAGCCGGCATGCGAACCAACGCACACACGGGTCGCGGACTCATCGGCTCGGTCGCAGGCATCTCACCTGCGCCACGGCGTCCCTTTGACACCGCCCGATTTACCGCCAGTGGGGAATTCCACCCCGCCCTGAAACAGCAATTGCAAGTGTAGCACCAGTAAGCTTTCGCGCAAGTATGCCAAGGGTAATTTCTGGCAGGGGGAAACGCTCCAGAAATACGCCCGGGACAAGTTAACGCGACGGCCACGTTCACCGTCCGCGCTAAAGTGGTGCGTCTTTCGCGCAAAGCGCGAAACAGCAACCGGGACATGTATTCCCAACAACCACGTCCTCCGCCCACGCCGACCTCAAGGCCGTAAACGCAGGGAATCCGGGGGCGGGACGGGGCTTCTCTCCGGAACATTCCGCACTGATATCTTCTGTATTGAAGACGTCGATGATGCACCCGTATACCATTGACGTCGACACCATCAGATGCGGACCGCGCGGTGACCCCACATTCCGCTGGCGCCCACAG
>CABUXL010000093.1 GCA_902495525.1 uncultured Collinsella sp. | reverse complement strand
CGGTAAGCGTGGTCTTACCGGCGTCCGGGTGGCTGATGATCGCGAATGTGCGGCGCGACGAGATTTCATCCGACAGGCTTGCCATGCGGCTCCTTTCTTGCATTGAGTGCATTACGTCGTTGTAACCGCATTATTGTAGCCGCGAAACCCTGCCATAGGGCACCTATCAGGACAAATTCATCAGTCAGGGCCCGGGCAGCCGGCCCAATCCGAATTTGTCTCTTGCGTAACTGTGCATAGTGTATATATACTGTGTCCACCGGTTATATACACGTGTAGCCCATCAGCTAAGGAGCCGCTGTGGACATCATCCTATCCAATTCGAGCGACAAGCCCATCTACGAGCAGATATCCTCGCAGGTCAAAGCCCAGATCCTTTCGGGCACCCTCGCTGCGGGAGCCAAACTTCCCAGCATCCGTGCGCTCGCGAGCGACCTGGGCGTGAGCGTCATCACCACCAAGCGCGCCTATGCCGACCTGGAACAACTTGGCTTTATCTGTACCGTGCAGGGCAAGGGCTGCTTTGTCGCCGAGGGCAACCAGGAACTCTTGCGCGAAAATCAGCTTTGCCATATCGAAGAGTTGCTTGCGCAGGCCGCTACGCAGGCCGAAACCCTGGGTGTCACGCGCGACAAATTGCACGAGATGCTCGACCTTGTAGCCCCCGAAACCATGCAGTAGCCATCTGCAAGAAAGGCTATACCATGCAAACCTTGCTAGAACTCAAAGGCGTCTCACGCCGCGTAAGCGACCGCTTTTCCCTACGCGATGTCACACTCACCGTGGAGCCCGGCCAGATCGTCGGCTTTGTGGGCGCAAACGGCGCCGGCAAAACAACGACGATTCGCGCCGCGCTCGGGCTTATAAAGCTCGATGCCGGCGAGGTGCACCTGTTTGGGCAGCGCTGCGACGCCAACGTGCCCGACGAGACGCAGCGCCATCTGCGCTCCCGCGTCGGCCTTGTCCTGGACACGTGCCCCTTCCCCTCCACGCTCAAGGTGGGCGAGATCGAGAAACTCGTAGGCCCGGCGTACCCCACCTGGAGTCACGACACCTTCGCCGGATTCATCGACCGATTTGGCCTCGATCCCAAGGCAAAGGTCAAGGACCTCTCCCGCGGCATGGGCATGAAACTGCAGCTTGCCTGTGCACTCAGCCATAATGCTAAGCTGCTCGTTTTGGACGAAGCCACCGCGGGCCTTGATCCCATGGCGCGCGAGGAACTGCTCGATGAGCTGCTCGCCTTTGTTTCCGACGGCCAGTGCAGCGTGCTGCTCTCGAGCCACATTACGTCCGACCTCGATCGCGCCGCCGACCGCGTCATCTGCATCGATAACGGCTCGATTGTATTTGACCTGCCGCGGGAGGACATTACCGACCGCGCCGGCATCGCCCATTGCACGCAGGCGCAGGCGTCCGAGCTCATGGCTTGCGTCGAAGGCGCCCATGCCGCCCACCACGCCTATAGCGTGGACGTGCTCGTGCCCAACCGTCGCGAGGCGCTCGAGGCCTTCCCCGAGATTCCCTGCGACCGGGCAACCATTGATGATTACCTGCGCCTCATGCTGAAAGGGGCTTCGAAATGAAACGCGCCTTTATGTCCGAGCTCGCCATCGTTCGCTCGCTTGTCCCAAGCATCGCGGGCGTCGGCCTGTTCATCTTCGTCGTGTTGACCCTCGCCAACGCATCGGATGGCGATTCCGGCATGAGCGCCGGCGCCTGCGCGGTCAGTGCCATGTCGCCCATCATGGTTATGAGCTCGCTGGCCGGCTTCGACAATCAAAACGGATGGGAACGTTATCGGGCAACGCTGCCCCTCTCGCGCAAAGACATCATCTGTGCACGCTACCTGAGCATCATTGTCTTCTCGGCTGTCATGGCGTGCGCCGCCGCGCTTCTGTGCATCGTCTCTATCCCGCTCTTCAACAGCGCGGGTATCCCCTCGACGAGACAGATCGTCTTTGAGGCCACAATAGCCTCCGCCGCATCGATGCTCATCTCCCTCATGATGGTGTTTTTGGCACAGCCGCTGTTCTTTCGATTTGGACACATGGAGGCGCTGCGCCTTTCCGTCGGTCTGTTTGCCCTGCTCGGATGCCTTGCCATGGCCACGCTGAGCTCCTCCAACCCCATCAGCAACTGGCTCATGTCGATTGCTGGGGCGAATCCCGATCCTGCCGTCCTCGGCTGCCTGTGCGCAGGAATTGCCGTGCTGGCCCTCGTGCTATGTGCGCTTAGCTGCGCCATCAGCATCAAGGTCTATCGAGCACGCGACCTGTAGGCAAGCGCGGCATCATCGGGCATGCGCCGTAGACCTGGCGCGGTTTTTTGGGGAGGCGCTCGGCCCGTGTCTACGCCCTCACACCGGGTTTGAAATGTTTGTACTGCCCGTGCGCCACCGTGCTACTTGCGCAGCGGCTTGGGCAACGGAATGCCTGCCGCGATGACGGCGGCGATGATCATGCAGACAATGCCCTTGAGCGGGAAGCACATGAGCAGCAGGCCCACGACCATGATGGGCTGGCGCATGACGGCACCCATCGTCGAGGCGGTACAGACGGCGACGCAAAAGACCGGATCGGCGCCCGTAAGGACGGCAAGGCCGTAGCCCAGGCTCACGCCCGAGAAGATAACCGGGAAGAAGTGACCGCCGCGCCAGCCCAGGTTGATGAGGGCGGGCGTCAGCATGGCCTTGATAAGACCAGTTGCAATGAGCACACCGGCGGGAATGGTCATATAGGTCTCCATGAGCACGTCGGCCTGCGTCTCGCCAGCAAACATGGTGTAGGGCAGGACCGTGCCGCAGATAGCGAGCGCCAAACCGGCCAGCATGGCCTTGGCAACAGGGCGCTCCCCTATGGCGTGGGCCAACGCCTCGCTTGCGTGCTCCGAGACAAAGTACAGCCAGCCACAGACCGTACCGATGAGCGCCAGGGGAATAAGCCAGGCGAGCTCGAGGTTGCCCACCTGGGCGGCCTCGAACCTCGGCATGCCCATACCGCCGCCCATAAGCTGGCCGAGCAACAGATAGGTGCCCAGGCCGCCGGCAATCGCGATGCCGTAGACCACGGTCTTTTGCGCCTTGGGCAGCTTGATGGTGATTTCATCGGATTCGGAGCCCTGATCGTCATTAGCGCCCTGGCCGTCGGCGCTACCGGCGAGCGGTGCCACAAAGCCAAACACGGGCGCGGTGAAGAGCGCCGTTAGGGCAGCTTGGGTACCCAGCAGCGTGAGCTGCCTAAACTCGGCGCCAAAGCGACGCATGCGGTCGCCGACCCAGCTGCACAGACCGGCGATAACGCCGGTCAGGCCGGCCTCCGGTCCAATGCTTCCGCCAAACAGCAGCGGCAGCAATGCCGCGAGCGAAAGCTTGCCGAGGTTGTCGTACGGGTAGCGGCCGTCGCGCTTTACCTTGGCCATCACCTGGTTGAGGTCATCGGTCTTGGTGCCCGTCATCTTCTCGTACAGACCGATTAGCAGACCGCCCAGCAGGCAGACGAAAAACGGATACGGCAAAAAACCGAACGGACCGCTCGCGAGCTCGGGCGAAGCGACGCCCAGCATATGCGGGATCTCGGTCCATAGATAGTCGATACCGTGCTCCATCGCAAAGAAAAACAGCCAGACCGCGGCGCCTGCAAACGCACCGGTCACGGCTACGCTAACTAAAAACAGCGCACGGTTTTTGGGTTTTGCAAGGTTGTCCATCGGGACCTCCCGTTGGTCAAAAGCGACAAAGATAACTTTTATTGTAAGACGGGTACCGCGCAGGCGGGCAAACCATCTACGCCGTAAACGGCGCTACTGGGCACCGCACGCGCGACAGACCTAAGGCTTAGCTGCCGATAATCGATGCGATCTCGTGCAGGTCATCGGCAAAGTAGATACCCTGCTGGCGTTGCGGGCTCGATAGGCCCTTATCGATCATGTGCTCGAGCAGCGACTTAAAATCGTTGTAGTAACCGTCCAAGTTGTACAGGATGCACGGCGCGCTCAGATGCCCCAACGACACGGCCGACATGACCTCGGCAATCTCCTCGAGCGTACCCGTGCCGCCCGGAAAGGCGATGAACGCATCGCCAAGCTCGATCATCTTGGCCTTACGCTCGGCCATGTCGCTCGTCACGATCAGGTCATCGATACCATCGTGCTGAAACTCGGCCTCGATAAAAAAGCTCGGCTCAACACCGGTCACGCGCCCGCCGGCATCGAGCACGCTATCGGCGAGCGCGCCCATCAGGCCCGATTTGGACCCGCCGTATACCAGCGCGTGCCCGTTGGAGCCAATCCAGTTGCCCAGCTCTTGCACCGCAGGCAGAAACGCCGGGTCATTACCGACGCTGGCGCCCAGATACACGGTGATATTCATATTCAGTCCCCCTCATCGTGACGCGCGGCGCCCGCCCTAGCGTTGGCGTCGGCGATATTCGCGCACGCGGCGCGACAGGTCGGCGAGCTCATCGCGATCGAGCTCTTCCAGATGCTCAAGATCGTCCATAAAGCGCGCCATGGTGTCCTTTTGGCGCATCTTGATGAGCGTATTGCAGTAGTTCACCGCCACACCCGTGAGCATGGCGATGTAGAAGATGCTGATGACGCTCAAAACGACGGTGATAGCGCGGGCAACGGGCGTTTCGGCCGGGATATCGCCAAAGCCGATCGTCGATACGGTCTCAAAGCTAAACCAGAGGCCATCGCCAAACGTAAGGGTCGCAGGGTCGGACAGCCAGACGGCCGTCGAGCACAGCAGGTAGAAGATAAGGAACAGGCCGGTGATACGCGCAAAGCCAGCCTGGCGCAACACGTCGGCAAGCGTCCTCAACTTGTTCATCGCGACCCCTTTTCCCAGACGCCCCATCACGTTGCTCGGTATTGTCGCACATCCGGCACTTGGGGACGTTCCTTTTGTGTCGAACAGATTGGGAACGTCCCTAAGTGCCAACTCCGGCAAAGAGTGTCCCCAGCGACTAGTCGTTTAAGAACGTCCCCAATGACTACCCATCTGCCGGATGTTAGGCAAGCTGAGCTGGTATCCTTATGCGGTATTATCTCGACTCGATAGGATTGCCTGTGAAACCTTCCGCCGTCCTTCGCTTAGCTCTATATCGCACCCTAGCCGTCGCGCTTGCTGCGCTCACACTACTGAGCGCCGTCATGCCCACCCCGGCCTTTGCCGCCGACTCCGACCAGCAGGTCAAGACGGTCCGCGTCGGCTGGCTTGTCAACAACGAGGGGTTCCAGGATGGCACCCCCGGCGAACGCCTCTCGGGATGGGGTTACGACTACCTCCAGACCCTCTCGTACTACACCCCTGGCTGGCAGTACGAATACGTGTCCGGCACCTTCACCGAGCTCATGGACATGCTCGAGAAGGGCGAAATCGACCTCATGCCCAACATCTCGCATTCAGTAGAACGCGAGCAAAAGTTACTCTTTTCCTCAAACCCCGAGGGCACCGAGCGCTACTACATCTACGCCAAGCCCGATCGCGACGATCTGGCCAAGGGTGACCCCCAGGCACTCCAAGGCCTCACCATCGGCTGCAACTCTGGCGTTATGCAAACCTTCGTCGGCCAGCAGTGGCTCGCCAACGAAGGCGTCACCTGTACCTATAAAGAAATCGACACCGGCGGCGCCCTCTTT
>CABUXL010000092.1 GCA_902495525.1 uncultured Collinsella sp. | reverse complement strand
GACAGCCGGCGCTTTGGGCGCGGTGCGCGCGGGCTGTTTCGGCTGCGCCGTAAACGTGCGAACCGGCGTGCGCAAACCTTCGACGGGCTCGGCGCCGCTGGCATCCAAATACGCCAGAGCCGTGGCAATAGCGTGCTTGCACATACCGGGGTAACGATAGGCGGCGGGGCAATCGCAGTCGTAGTCGATCACCTCGTGCTCGTCCATGTCGAGCGCCACGTGCGTCTTGTACAGGTCGCCACGCGAACCGCGCACCGAGCCCTCAACCGTCACGTTTTTGGAGAAGCGCGAGCCGCTGTCCTCGATCGACAGCACGGCGCCGTTGAGCATGAGCGAACGCCCCTTCATAAAGGTGCCGCTCAGCGCCGCCTCTTTCCGGAGCGCCTGCACAAACGTCCCCTGCGCCATCACTTCCTCCAATCTCACCCGGGGTAGCTTAGATAACCGTCACACGGCCTTGGTTGCCGACGATGGCCTTTGCCTCTGCCAGCAGCGGAATCGAGCGTGCGTTGACCTTGGCCGGCACCTCGGCACGCAGTACGCGCCCGTCGACTTGCTCAATAAAGATCTCCACGCGGTCGCCGCCCGGGTTGGTGGTGAGCACCGTGGCCAGGCGCGCCATATTGCCCTGGCTAAAGCGGCTGTTGGGCACCATGACCTCAAAGACCTTGGGCTTGTTTTTCTCCTCGCTAAGCTCCAGCGGCACAATCTCCTGCGCGATGATCTGGTCGCCGCGGTCCGAGCGCTCGAGCTTGCCCTTAATGCGCACAAACGCGTCAGACAGCTGCGCGCCGGTCTCGGGATCGACCTCGCCGTACAGATACCCTTCGGCCTCCTTGTAGGTCTTGGGGAACACCACGACCGTGGCCTCACCTTCCATGTCCTCGAGCTGCACGATGCCCATGGGGTCGCCGTTTTTGGTCACGCGCTTGGACACGCTCGAGACCATGCCGGCCCACCACAGCGCCTTGCCCTCGGGAATCTCCTGGTTGATGGTGCCGCCCGTAGGATTCTGAACCTCGTAGCCGGTGTCGATCTGCGAGAACGAGAAGTCGCGCGCCTTGGCTAGCGCATACTCAAACGGGCGCAGCGGGTGGTCCGAGACATAGATGCCCAGAACCTCCTTCTCCTGGCTCAACTTAAGGTGGCGGTCCCATTCCTGGCCATCCGGATCGGGCACGCTCACCTCAAAGCCCGAGCCCTCAACGTCGCCAAACATATCGAAGAACGAGGTCTGACCGCTCGCGCGGTCCTTCTGGCGCTTTACCGCGGCGTCGATGATGTTCTCGGGGTTGTTCTTGTCCACAAAGTGCATCATCTGGCGACGCGGATACCCCGTGGAGTCGAAGGCGCCTGCCTTGATCAGCGATTCGATCACGCGACGGTTGGCCTGGCTCGAGTCCACGCGCTCGACAAAGTCGTGCAGCGTCTTAAACGGGCCGCCCGCCTCGCGCTCGGCGATAATCGCCTGCGCCACGCCGGTGCCCACGCCGCGGATGCCGGCCAGACCAAAGCGCACGCCCTCCTTGGTAGCCGTGAACTCGGTACCGGACTCGTTGACATCTGGCGAAAGCACGGGGATGCCGTCGTGACGGCATGCCGAGACGTAGTGCACGATCTTGTCGGTCTTACCCGTATAGGACGTCAGGACGGCCGCCATGTACTCGTGCGGATAGTGCGCCTTGAGCCACGCCGTCTGCATAACCAGGATGGCGTAGCCGGCGGAGTGCGACTTGTTAAAGGCGTAGGACGCGAACTCAAGAACATCGTCCCAAATCTTCTGGGCGACCTCGCGCGTGTAGTTGTTCTTGATAGCGCCGTTCATCCAGTGGTCGTAGGTGGTCTCGTCCGAGCCATCCTCCCAGTGCAGCACCGTCGACGTGAGCAGCTTAATCTTTTTCTTAGCCACGGGCTTACGGATACGCGAGTCCGATTCGCCCTTGGAGAAGCCGCACATCTCGACGGAGATAAGCATAACCTGTTCCTGGTAGACCATGGTGCCGTAGGTTTCGCCCAGGATGTCGTCCAGGCGGTCGTCGTAGGAGACGGCCGGCTCCTTGCCGTTCATACGGTTGATGTAGGACGAAACCATGCCGGCGCCCAGCGGGCCCGGGCGGTACAGGGCGATCAATGCTACGACGTGCTTGTACTCGGTGGGCTTCATGTTCTTGATCGTGGCCGTCATGCCGGCGGACTCGACCTGGAAGACGCCGGCGGTGTGACCGGAGCCCATGAGCTTAAAGATCTCGGGGTCGTCAAAGGGAATCTCTTCCTCTTTGATGTCGATGCCGAAGTTCTTCTTGATGTTGGCCTTGGCCTTGGAGATAACCGTCAGCGTGCGCAGGCCCAGGAAGTCCATCTTGAGCAGGCCCATGTCGGCAACGGTATGGCCCTCGTACTGGGTAATCTCGACGCCGCCCTTGGTGTCGAGCTTGGTGGGCACATGCTCGTTGACGGGGTCGCGACAGATCAGAACGGCGCACGCGTGCACACCCTCGCCACGGGTGAGACCCTCGATCGAGAGCGCCGTGTCGATGATGCGGCGGGCGTCGTCGTCCTTTTTATAGGCCTCGGCAAAATCGGGGTTAAACAGATCCTCTTTGCCGGGTTGCTTTTCGAGCACCTGCTTGAGCTTGACCTTGGGGTCGCTCGAGACCATCTTGGACAGGCGCTGGCCCATGTAGACCGGGTAGTCCAGAACGCGCGCGGCGTCGTTGATGGCCTGCTTGGCCTTGATGGTCGAGTAGGTGATGACGTGAGTGACCTTCTCGGGGCCGTAGAGCTGGCGAACGTGCTCCACGACCTCGAGGCGCCGCTCATCGTCGAAGTCCATATCGATATCGGGCATCTCGGTACGCTGCGGGGACAGGAACCTCTCGAACATCAGGCCGTTCTCGAGCGGGTCGAATGCGGTGATGTTCATGGCGTAGGCGACGATAGCGCCGGCGGCCGAGCCACGGCCGGGGCCGACGCCGATGCCATTGTCCTTGGCCCATTGCACGTACTCGGCGACGATGAGGAAGTAGGCGGCAAAGCCCTTGTCGCAGATGACCTTGTATTCGTACTCAAAGCGCTCTTTGATGTTGACGCCACCGATCTCGCGCGTGGCCCAGTCGTCACCATAGTGCTGGCGCAGGCCCTTCTCGCACTCGCGGCGGAACTGGCTCTCGTGCGTCTCGCCGGGATCGAGCAACGGGAAGCGCGGCAGGATGATGGAGTCCCAGTCCAGCTCCACGTAGCACTTGTCGGCGATCTCGAGCGTGTTGTCGCAGGCCTCGGGGCAATACGGGAACATCGCCCGCATCTCCTCCTCGGTCTTCATGTAAAACTCCGAGCCGGTCATGCGCATGCGGTTGGGGTCATCGACCTTGGCGTTCATACCGATGCACATGATGACGTCCTGCACGGGCGCATCCTCACGGCGCAGGTAGTGGAAGTCGTTGGTGGCGATGACCTTGACGCCCACCTGCTTGGCGATATCGATGAGCGTGCGGTCCATCTGCTCGTCGGTCAGGCCGTTGTCGGTGGTAATGCCGTGTTCCTGAATCTCGATATAAAAGTCGCCGGGATCGAAGGTGTCGCGGAAGGTCTCGGCCCACTTGATGGCGCCCTCCATGTCACCGCGGTCGATGTACTTGGGGATGATGCCCGCGATGCAGGCGCTGGTGCAGATCATGCCCTTGGCATGGCGGCGCAGGTTGTCGAGCGTCACGCGCGGCTTGTAGTAAAAGCCCTGCACGGCGGCCTCAGAGACCGTCTGCATCAGGTTGACGTAGCCCTCCTGGTCCTTGGCCAGAAGGATCATGTGGTAGAGCTCGGGCTTGTGGTCGCGGGCGAGCGTCTCGTCCGGCGTAAAGTAGACCTCGCAGCCAAAAATGGGCTTGATGACCAGGGGCGGCTTGAGCTCGTCGATGTTGCCCTTCTCGTCCCACATGGCCATGTCCTTCACATACTGGGCATGCTCGCGCGGGTTTTCCTCGGGATCGGGCTCCACCAGCTCGTCGCGGCGGTCCTTTTCCAAGAAGGCCTTGTCGTGGCTCCAAGTTTTGTACTCGGGCGTATTGTGGTTGACGGCGTCGCAGGCCAGCGCCAGATCGGGCACGCCATACATGTAGCCGTGGTCGGTAATGGCCACGGCGGGCATGCCCAGCTCTACGGCACGGTTGACCATATCCTGGATACGGGTTGCGCCGTCGAGCATGGAGAAAACAGTGTGATTGTGCAGATGGACGAATGCCATGTGATGAGCTCCGATGCGGGTTCGTGTTCTGACTGAACGATTTTACCGCACGGCACGGACAGCACCCGAACCTAGCCAAACCAACACGGCTCCTCTTGCAGTTGCGGTGAAATGCGGACTGTTTGGCGGCTTTTTTGGCCAAAACAGCCCGTATTCCACCGCAAGTTATCTGAGGGCTAGAGATTGTAGATGACTACTTGAGGTTCGACGGGTTCGACGAAGATGGCTGGATTCGCCTGCTCCACGCGAACGAACTTGACCGTCACCGTCTCAAAGCCCGCCTTGTGCAACACGTCGGCGTAGACGCGCGCCTGCAGGGCGTGCTTCTCGAGCAGCTGGTCCGGCGTCTCATCCGGCGTGCCACCCGTCTTGTAATCGATGACCAGTGCGCGTGACGGATCGGCCGGGTCGGTCGCCAAAGCGTCGATGGCGCCTTCGGCATATGCACCGTAGCGGGCGATGTCCTCGTCCTCGCAGCCCAGCGAGAAGAACGGCACCTCGGCGCGAACGCACGGCCACGCGAACAGCTCGGCACGAACCGACGACTTGAGCCAGCGCTCCAGAGCGACATCGAAGCGCTCGCGCTGTTCTGGCGTCAGGTGCCACAGGCGAGCCAGGGCGTCGGCACGCTCAGCGGGCAGCGCATCGGCACCCATCTCGATGAGCCACTGGCAGGCGGCGTGGAAGGCCGAGCCCAGCGCCATGGGATTGCCGGCGGGCTCGACAGCGGCCACGTCCGCATCGGCCATCTCCGAGCCATCCGACTCCGCATCATCGCCGGCCTCGTCCATGGGAACACGAGCCTCGGCGGCACGGTCTTCCGTCTCGGCATGGAGTGCCGCGGCGATTGACGAGTAGCTATACGAGTCACGCATCGGATACGGACAGATGCCCATGCGCACGCCCACTGCCTGGGGATACACAAGCTCGAACGAATCGGGCTTGGGGTCGACAGGACCGGGGACGATTGTACTGGCCGAATCGTCGGCAGCATCCGTATCGGCATCGCCACGAACAAGCCTGCCCTCGGCATCCAGCGAAGCGTTGGCCTCAAACGTCTGCTCGCCAAAGGTAAAGCCCGCGAGCGAAATGAGCTCGTAGTCGCCCAGCTGGGAGTTGTCGAACACCAAGCGGTCGGCATCGAGCTGCGGCATATCCAGAGCATCGGTCGGCAAAATACGGCGCAGCACATCGTAGGTCAGATCGGTCTCGACATCAAAGGTCGGCGCCGTCACCTTGCCGCGGCTCACGCCGGCATCCATCGCCAGAATGACCAGCTCACGCGCTCGCGTCATGGCGACATAGAGCAGACGAGCCCGCTCCTCGAGCGAAAGCTGCAGGTCGTCGTTGCGCAGGCGAGCAAATGCCTCGGCGGGAGAACCCGTCGCACAGACGTCCTCCATG
>CABUXL010000091.1 GCA_902495525.1 uncultured Collinsella sp. | reverse complement strand
GGCCCTTCGCCCCCTTATTTCTGGGTGTTGTCTTTTAAATGAGGGCGTGCCGCCCGGTTGGGGGCGGCACGTTTTGTTTGGGCGGACGTCTGCCGCGTGCGTTACTCGAAGTATTGGAACTTGTTGGTTGAGAAGGCAAACGTTACGACGAAGCCTTTGCCGGAGTCGGATGCCGCGGTAACTTCGATGCCCATCTTGGAGCACAGACGCGCCACCAGGTAGAGGCCGATGCCCGTTGCGCGCTTGGTGGTGCGACCGTTGTCGCCGGTAAAGCCCTTCTCGAACACGCGGGGCAGGTCGGCCGCGCTCACGCCGCAGCCATTGTCGGCGACGGTAAGCTCGATGCGCTCGCTTGCCAGGCCCTCGTCCAGCAACGCGCCCGAAAACGTGATCTTCGCACCGTCCTCACACGCATATTTAATGCTGTTCTGAATGAGCTGGCCCAGGATAAACTCGAGCCACTTCTCGTCGGTAAAGACCTCAAAGTCGAGGTTCTCGCACACCGGAGCAACGTGCGCCGCGATAAGCTCGCGCGCGTTGGCTTTAATCGCGCCCGTCACCAAGGTCTTGAGATCCCAGCGGCGAATCAGGTAGTCGCGCTCCACGACTTCCGAGCGCGCATAGTACAGAGCTTGGTCGATATAGCGCTCCACGCGGGCAAGCTCGCGTGCCAGGTCATCCACGCGCGACAGGTCATCTTCGCTACCGTCCAGGTTTTCCAAAATCAGATGGGCCGCCGCCAGGGGCAGCTTGGCCTCGTGGACCCAGCTCTCGATATAGTCGCGATAGTCATCGGTCTGACGCCTGCCTTCGGCAACCTCGTCGCAAGCGGCTTTGCCCACCCGGCGCAAGACCTCGTACTCGAGCTCGCCCTCGGCATAGGTCGGGCATTGCACCATCTCCTGCACCCATGCAGGACTCTCGAGCTCCTCTGCCGCACGCTCCAGCTGGCGCAGAAAACGACGACGGCGCGCGTACTCGATCACGATGCCGAGCATACCAAAGATATAGGACACGCCGACCGCCACGACCACGATAGAAACGGGTGCGCCGGCGACCGTCAGCACAAAGCAGCTCAGTAGCACGCCGCACGTCCACACGGCGACGGGAAGCAGCGCGTCTTTAAAGAACTTGGCAAACGACATAGCCGGCCCCTAGACCGAATAGCCCTGGCCGCGGTGCGTGGTCAAATACCCCTTGATGCCGATTTTTTCGAGCGTGGTACGCAGGCGGTTGATGTTGACGGTGAGCGTATTGTCGTCCACAAAGGCGTCGGAGTCCCACAGGTCCTGCATGATGGCCGAGCGCGAAACGATCTTGCCCGCGCGGCTCAGAAGCAGCGAGAGGATACGCAGCTCGTTTTTGGTGAGCTCGGTGCTGGTGCCCGTTTGCGTGTTGGTGACCATGGAGCGTGCGAGGTCAATCTCCAGTCCCTTGTGGACGAGCGTGCTGCGCTCGCCCGCCGCCGCGGTGCGACGCAGCAAGGCATTGATGCGCGCCACGAGCACACGGGCGCTATAGGGCTTGGGAACAAAGTCGTCCGCGCCGAGCGTCATGGCCATGACCTCGTCGATCTCGGTCGTGCGCGACGTGAGGACGATGATGGGGACCTCGGATTCGCGGCGAACCTCGTGGCAGATATGCTGGCCGTCCTTGACGGGAAGCGTGAGGTCGAGCAGCACCAGGTCGGGCGCGGCGGCGAGAATATCGCGCGAGACATGCTCAAACGATTCGCAGGCCTCGATTTCAAACCCGGCGCGGGCAAGGATGTCGATAAGCTCACGACGAATGGGCTCGTCGTCCTCAACGACATAGATCAGCGCCATGTGTCCTCCCATTTCGCGTAACTTGCACCTTCCACACCATTATGCCCACGGCGTCGCAACGATACGACCCCGTGGGCACCTAATATGACAAAAGTGTTCGATAGCCTTAAGAGAAAATAGGGGCCGACCGGTCCTAAACCGATCGGCCCCATCACTTCGACCTCGAGCCTCTACTCGAGCGTACGCATGTATGCAGAGATGGAATGATTCTTTAATCCCCGTCCCAGAAAAATCATTTAGCGGCGGGCGCGGAGCTTTTCGTAGCCGTCGGCAAAGAAGGCGACCGTGGCGGCGTCGGCCTCCGCAACGTCCGTCTCGGTTGCGGGAACCACGCCATGCTCGTCGCTCACCAGGAACAGCGCGCCCTTAAGCTGCGCGGGAATGTCTACGCGCGTGACCGGGATGCCCTTGGTCTGGGCCAGCTGCTCGATGAGTGTCGCCGTGCCGCACAGGCACTCGTCCGCTGGCGCCACAAAGGCAAGCTCGCCGTTATCGACGGCGGCGAGCAGCTCAGGCGCCACGCCGGTTTCATCGGCCTCGGAGCGGGCCTCGGCGGAGCGGGCACGCAGCGCCTTGGCCGACGTATCGGTTAGCGGCTCGTACTCCCCCACCGTCATGGCGGCGTTGCCGTTGACGTCGATCACTAGCATGAGCACGCCGTCGCGCGCGGTGTAATCGCCCTCGGCAAGCGACCACTCAACGTGCTGTTTGGCCCAGCTGAGCATGTTATGGGTAAGCGGCTCGCCCTGCACCAGGCGCTCGGACAGCGCGCGGATGTGGCGGTTGAGCATGGGCACCTTTTTGTTGGACATGCGCCAACGACAGACAAGCGCGGGCTTGTCGAGCGTAAACTTCTCGACCGCCTCCTGATTAGCGCAAAAGTCCTCGTACGCACGCTGATCCTCGGCATTGCCAAACAGCTCGGCATCATCAATCTGGGGCATGGTCATACCTTTCGTGTTAGTCATTCCGTCCTCTTATACCAAAAAGACGGCCCTCCAAACGGAGCAGCCGTCTTTTGCGGAGATTATTTTGTCCCAAAGCGGAACTTAGTGGCGGAAGTGGCGAGCGCCCGTAAAGACCATAGCAATATTGTGCTCATTGCAGGCCTGGATGCTCTCGTCGTCGCGCCTGGAGCCGCCGGGCTGAATGATGCAGGTCACGCCGTGTGCAGCAAGCACGTCGACATTGTCGCGGAACGGGAAGAACGCGTCGCTTGCACAGGCAAAGCCGCCCTTCTCCACGCCCTCGCGCTCGCAGAAGTCCTCGGCACGCTCGCAGGCAAGCAGCGCAGAGTCAACGCGGTTAGGCTGACCCGGGCCCATGCCAATGCCGGCCTTGCCCTTGGAAACCAGGATGGCGTTGGACTTAACGCCCTTGCAGACCTTCCAGGCAAACTCGAGCTCGGCCATCTCGGCGTCGGTGGGCTTGCGGTCGGTGGGGAACGTAAAGGTCGCGGGATCCTCGGTCACATGGTCGACTTCCTGCACCAGCATGCCGCCGTCGATGGAGCGCAGCTCCACCTGGGCGCCGTGGTCCACGCCGCCGGTGGCCAGCACGCGCAGGTTGGGGCGCTTGGCCATGCGCTCGAGCGCCTCGGCAGTGTAGCTCGGGGCGATGATAACCTCGACGAACTGCTTGTTCTGATCGGCAAAGTGCTCGACCAGCTCATAGGGAACCTCGCGGTTGCAGGCGATGATGCCGCCAAAGGCGCTCTTGGGATCGCAGGCGAAGGCGCGGTCGTAGGCGGCCGTGATGTCCTCGGCAACGGCGGAACCGCAGGGATTCTGGTGCTTGAGGATCACGCAGGCCGGCTCGTCGAACTCGCGGACCAGGTTCCAGGCGGCGTCGGCGTCCAGATAGTTGTTGTAGCTGAGCGGCTTGCCCTGGATCTGCTCGGAGCCCACGAGCGGGAACTGCGAGCTCGCGGTGTTCTCGCAGCCCTCGGCAAAGCGATAGACCGTGGCCTTCTGCTGCGGGTTCTCGCCATAGCGCAGGTCGTCGACCTTCTCCAGCGAGACCTCGAGCTTGGCAGAGGTGTCCGCCACGTCGCTTGCCTGGGCGGCAAGCCAACGGGAGATGGCCGTGTCGTAGGCGGCGGTGGTCTGGTAGACCTTCACCTGCAGGCGGCGACGGGTGGAAAGCGTGGTGCAGCCACCGGTCTCGCGCATCTCGGCCAGGACGGCGTCATAGTCAGCCGGGTCGGAAATGACGGTAACGCTCGCGGCGTTCTTGGCAGCAGAGCGCAGCATGGAGGGGCCACCGATATCGATGTGCTCGATGGCATCCGCGAAGGTGACCTCGGGGTTGGCGACGGTCTTCTCGAACTCGTACAGGTTGACGACGACCAGGTCGATCAGCTTAATGCCGTGCTGAGCGGCCTCCTGCATGTGCTGCTCGGAATCGCGGCGGGCAAGCAGTGCGCCGTGAACCTTGGGATGCAGCGTCTTGACGCGGCCGTCCATCATCTCGGGATAGCCCGTGAACTCCTCGATGGGGGTTACGGGAACGCCCGCGTCCTCGATGGCACGAGCCGTGCCGCCCGTAGAGATGATCTCGACGCCAAAGTCGTCAACCAGCGTCCGTGCGAAATCGACGACGCCCGTCTTATCGGTAACCGAGATCAACGCGCGTGCGATCTTCACATCAGATCCCATGCAGTCCTCCTGTCCGGTACGCCGCCGTGCTCTGTGAGTCGGTGATACGTCGATCTGCAGCGCTCGCGCAGCGGCATTGAAAATACTGATTCAATGTAGCGCATCGAGCGCGACGATGCACCCCGCAACGCGCGGCTGTGCAGAAAAAGCTTCGAGCGGGGGTTGCAGGAGCGCCACTGGGCACGGTGAGTTCATGGAACACAGGGGCACCATAATTAGATGCCAATGGCGTGGTAGAACTGTGCTCGATATGCATCCGCAATAGAAAGAGGCACCATGGTCTCGCGGGTTCTCTACCGACCGTTTGATACCGAAGATTTCGACGCCATCGCGCTGATCTTGCAGCAGCTTTGGCACAACAACTCGGATAACGATGAGTACAACCGCCTCGAGGCCGCGTGCGATCTTGCCTACTGCCTTTCGTCCTCGACGTTTTCGCAGGTTGCCGTAATCGACGGTCAGGCGCGCGGCATTGCGCTTGCACGCGCAGGACAGAGCTCCGGCGCCACCGTTAAGGAACATTGGATGGATACCGAGCGCGCGTTGCTGTCGCAGATGCGCGAGCTGGAGCCCGAAGCTTGCGCCGAGTATCTCTCGTTTGTGCGCGCAACCATCCGAACCAACAACCGCCTGCTCGAGAGCAGCCCGTTGCCGCACGACAACGAGGTCACGCTGCTTGCCGTGGATCGCGATGTCCATGGCCTGGGCGTTGGCACGGTTCTGCTCGATGCCGCGGTCTCGCACCTGTCCTCGCTTGGAGCGACGAGGGCGCACCTGTACACCGACTCCAACTGCTCGTGGAAGTTCTACGAGCTGCACGGCTTTAAGCGCACGGCCACGCACCGCGCCAACCGCGAGGAACGCCGCCACGCCATGCCGCGCGAAAGCTTCCTCTACGAACTCGACCTAACAGCCTAAACCCGGCACTTAGGGACGTTCCTTTTAATATGAGCAGGACATTGTCAAGAGGCAAAATCGGGCCTGGCCCCAACGATATGGGGTCAGGCCCCCTCCCTATATCAACCCCTCCGCGGCGACCTCGGCGTGTCTTACCGACGCTCGTCTCTGCAGTTTAATATCCGCCCGCGGCGATCTCTCGCCGGGCAATCCGTTGCTACGGCTGAGGCTTCTTCGTCGAACCGACAGTCTGTGCACGCGTGTGGCGCCCTGGGCGCTCGCAGAAAAGGGACCTGAGGTTCGCCTCAACGGCTTCTGATCCAACCGCTTCCGGGGTGATCGGCTTATGTGCGGGGGACCGGCCCCCTACGCCTCCTCGGCCATGAGGCCGACCGCCCATACCCAGCAGGCGAGCTCGCGCGCCGTGGCCACGTTCGCCTT
>CABUXL010000090.1 GCA_902495525.1 uncultured Collinsella sp. | reverse complement strand
GCGTCACCTTTTCCTTTGCCGTCAGCGGATGCGCGGTCGGCAGCAGCGCCACCAGCTCGTCGTGATAGACCACGCGCTTCTGGAGCCCCGCGGTAAATCCGCGTGCCGTAAAGCAAAAGTCAACCACGCCATCGTGCACCCACTGGGCGTTGCGCGTGTAATCGCCCTGCTTGAGGGTAAAGCGCACACCCGGATGCAGGGCTCCAAAGTCCCGAATCACGCGCGGCAACACGGTGCGGCTCACGTTGGTAAACGTCGCAATACGAATGTCGGTCGACGAAAGCCCCAGCAACTCCTGACGCTTGCCCTCAAGCTCGGCCTCGGCAGTTACGATCTGGCGCAAATACGGCAGATACTGTTTGCCGTCGCGCGTAAGCGACACGCCTTGCTTGCCGCGCTCGATAATCGTGGTGCCCAGCTCGCGCTCGAGGGCTTTGACGGCCTGGCTCACCGCACTTTGCGTATAGCCCAGCTCGTCGGCGGCACGTTTCAGGCTGCCGCAATCGACCACCATACATACAATCTGATACCGCGATGCCATCGTGCCTCCACATCGATGTAGCCGCAAAACGTTTTGCCAGGGCTTTTTCTTCCAACATTAGTACTTCTTAATCATACTGAAGATACATTCGCTTTACTACATCCATATCTGGGAGCAGAATCCTTTTTGCGAAACCGTTCTGTAACAAAAGGAGTCCCATGGATCGCAAAAAAGCAATCGCGCTCTCATTTTCTGTTCCCGTCGCATGGGGCTTTTCGTACCCCCTCATGAAGATCGGCATGGACAGCATGAACGCCACGAGCATCGTCGCGCTGCGCTGCATCATCGCCTTTGCGGCCTGCCTGCTGCTCTTCCACAAGCACGCGGTGCGCATCAACCGTGACCTGATGGTCCGCGCCGCCATCATCGGCGCCATCATGGCAACCGAGATCACCTGCATGTGCCTGGGCTCCAGCCTCACCTCCGCCTCCACCGCCGGCTTTTTGCAGAGCCTGACGGTCGTAATCGTGCCGTTTGCCAACGCGGCCCTGCTGCGTCGCGCTCCCGAGCGCAAGGTGCTCATCGGCACCGCCATCGTCACCTGCGGCATGTTGCTGCTCTCAGGCGCCGACTTTACCAGCCTGAATCCCGGCGCGATCATCATGCTGCTCTCGGCCTTTATCTATGCCGGCCACATTATCATCGCCAAGCGCTTTGTCGAAGAAGTCGATCCGCTGGCTCTGGGCGTTTGGCAGCTGGGCTTCGGCGGCTTGTTCTCGGGTATCGCCGCATTTACCTTTGGCGGCTTCACGCTTCCGAGCACGCCGAGCGAGATCGTCGTTATCGTTGCGCTCGCACTCATCTGCTCTGCCTACGGCTTTATCACCCAGACGCTCGTGCAGCCCCATGTACCTGCCGAAACCACTGGCTTCGCCTTCTCGCTCGAGCCGGTCTGCTCCGCCGTCTTCTCGTTTTTCCTGGTCGGCGAGGTCCTGAGCCCCATCGCCTTCCTTGGCGCTGCCCTCATCCTCACCGGCGTCATGGTGGCAACTGCCGAGCTTCCGCGCCTTCGCGCACATGGGCATGCTCATATGGCGGCAGCGCCCGAGCACGTCTCGTAGACCCCACTCCTCATACAGCCGCGGCATAAAGGTCTCTGACGCCTTTACAATAGATGCCGACAAAGCATCTGCCCTAAAGGAGTTCCATGGACGCTGCAACTCGCGACCGCAACATAGCAACTTGGTTGGGCGATGCGCCGCAGCCGGTACGTAACGCTACGAACCAGCTGCTCGAGTGCATCGCCCTTCTGCGTGCCGAGCAGACCATCTACCCGGCACAAGACGACATCCTCAATGCCCTCGCCTACACGCCGGCCGACCAGGTCAAGGCCGTCATCCTGGGCCAAGACCCCTATCACGGGCCCAACCAGGCCATGGGGCTGTCGTTCTCGGTGCCTGGGACGCAAACCAAGTTGCCTCCGAGCCTACGCAATATCTATAAGGAACTCAACGCCGATCTGGGCTGCCCCATTCCTGCCACGGGAGATCTAACCCCCTGGGCACAACAGGGCGTCCTGCTTCTCAACACGACGCTCACCGTGCGCGAGCATGCCGCGAACTCACACGCCAAGCTGGGCTGGAGCACGCTCACCGACTACGTTATCGAACGTTGCTGCCAGCTGCCCCAGCCGGTCGTCTTTTTGGCATGGGGCCGCTTTGCCCAGCAGATGGTCGAGGGCAAGCTCGCCGCGACCGGCGCGGGCAAGGCGGGCGGCAAGTTCTGTTTAGCCTCTACGCACCCCTCGCCGCTTTCGGCAAACCGTGCCACGGCAGAACTCCCCGCTTTTATGGGGTCGCGCCCCTTCTCCGCTGCCAATGAATTGCTCGAGCAAAACGGCAGCAGCCCCATCGACTGGGGCCGCCTCGCTTCATAACCCGCCTAGCCGGCGATCCAATATTGCGGATACTTATTGATATCAATGGGGTCGCCGAGCTCGCCGATATCGCTTATGGCCTCCATGCCCAACAGCGAACGCAAGCGATTCTCGCACTCCATGATGGGCTCATTTACAGCCTTATTGAGCACATCGAACGTCGGCGACTCAAACGTATCCATATTGACGTTGCCGAACCACTTGCTCTCGACATAGTCGGCCTCCTCGTCGTCTGTAGCAACCCCCAGCATCTGACGAGGCCACGTCTTGAGCAGCGATTCGCGATCGGCCTCGGCGATATCGAGCACTACGTTGCCGCCAAACGAGAACGGCATGCTCTCCATCCCGCCCAGCAACTCCGGCAGCGGACAGCCAGTAGGCAGCGTCACCGTCACGCCGCTGCAGCCCGCAAACGCACCGCTCTGGATGCCGACCACCTTATCGCACAGTGCAATCTCGGTGAGGTTCGAACAGTGCGAGAAGGCGTTCGAGTCGATTACGGTCGGTCCCGTCAACACACTCGCTAAATCGGCCCGTTCGATATCAGACGGCGCCGAGACCAGCGTGGCAGTACCGTCACCGTTGTCCTCTATCTCCCATTCATGGCTCTCGGCCGCATCGCCACCCGCCTGTATTACCGTAGAAGCCTCGACCAGCGGCAGCCCCATCATGGTTCGCAGGCGATTCTCGGGCTCCAATAGGTTCTGAGCCATCTGCGCCCTAACCGCATCGGCCGTCGGCTCCGGACCCTCCCCCATAAACCAATCGGAGAGCATGCCAAATTCCACAACGTCATAATACGTGTCGTAGTCGTCGTAGCCAATGAGTCCGTAGACCCATGCATTGAGATAGTCCTGCTCCATGCCACTGGGCACCGACAGGCGAATGCGGCTGGCCTCCTCTTGGACATCGGTTGCGCCGTCCAAGAAGAAACCCACACCCGGCGATGGATAGCCCAGCGTCGCGATACCGGTACCGACGGTCAAGTTCGTAAAGGCGGCATCATTGCCAAACACCGATGACGCCAGGTAGTTTCGAGAGCCCGCACCCGTAGCTGCGTCGTAGTCGCCATTGGTATCCGCCACAAACGATGCACTCGCGAGCCTCGGGCAGTCCATGAATGCCTGATCGCTGATTTCGATCGTTGCCGCGTGCACAGACGCCGAGGCAAGATTCGTACAGCCTTCGAACGCCGACACGCCGACGTAGATATCGTTATCGGGAAGATCGATGTTCAGGTCGCCGGCGATGCCGGAATTCCTGAAGGCATAGCGATCGATATATGCCAGCTTGGGAGCCGAAGCCCAATCGACATCCCACGTGCCTCCGGTCCCCTCAAAGGCACCAGGCAGGTCCTTGGCGCCAGACAAGGAATAGCCGCCAAAGATCTCAATCGTACTCGGCAGCAGCTCAATCGTACCGTTGAGCATCGAGGGCGCACCGAGCAGGATGCTTGGCTTGCCTTCCTCGTCGCCATCGTAATAGCCGTAGAGAAGGGGCGCGTCGTCGCCCTGAGCATCGCAAGCAAAATCGTAAATGCCGTCGACAGTGACAAAGCGGCTGTCGTAGCCCTGCAGCTCGCCATCGGGCGCATACCAGGTGCAGCCGGCCGGATTGGGATTCTCGGTCGTGGCAAAGACAGCCTTTTTAGCACGCGACGCCACAAAGCCCAGGCCCGTGCAGCCCTTAAAGGCATCCGCCCCCACCTCGATGCTATCAGGCGTGCCGATAAACACACCTTGAAGGTTTTGGCAGTTCTCAAACGCGTTACGGCCGATGGCACTCGTCTTCTCGCCCAGATTGACAAACCTGAGCTCCGCATCGCCCGAGAAAGCATACGGTGCGATGGAATCTACTTGGAGCTGCTTGCCGCCATCCGTAAGCAAGGTGCCGTCAAAGGTCGCGGACAGGTTGCCATCCTCATCGCCTGCAGCGGACAGCAAAATCGTCTTGCCAGCGTTGGCATAATACAAGTATCCGTCTTGAGACAGGCTCATCTTAATCACGCGCGCATCGGGTGCACCGGCAGCAGCCTTATGCTGCTCGACATACGCGACCTGCTCGTCGGTTGCGCACACGATGGTCCGCACGGAACCGCCCGCGAGGCTACCGTCCTCGAGCGTCACCTTATCGTCAAACCACGGCATGAGCACCAACGTGTCAACCGAAGTGTTGCCCGCAAAGGCACCCTTCTTGATGGTGTTGGAAATCTGCACCAGGGCAATATTGGAACCCGTATCGAGCACATAGCACAGGTCGCTTTCGAGCTGCGAATTAATGTTGTACACCAGCCCCTGTGAGTACGTGAGTTGGACACTGGGGTTGGTCGCGGGCGACACGTATACGCCGTAGGCATTCTCTAGTTCGTCCGCGTGCTCGGTAATTAAATCGAGCAGCGCGGCATCGTCAACGACCAGGGTACAGTCCTGCAGCTTACTCACGTCAACCTGGGGCAACTCGCCCTCTTTGGACGCGTGCAGAACAATACGATCGAGCTTATTGCGATCGGGAATGACGACATGGGCAATATCGGCGGGAACATCGAGCTCGCGCGTATGGTAGGGAACGCCCAGATACTCCTTGCCATCGCGAGAGGTCAAGATACCCTCATCCGTTGCGGCATAGACGGGGTTATCCGATGCGACACGGTAGGCATCGAGCACCTGAAAGCCCGCATTGACGTTGACGTAGTACACCGAGGACGGTAGCTCTAGATTGTTGATCTGCCACGTAAAGACTTCACGCTGACGACTGTCGGTATAGGCGTCGACCGCCTGCACACCCTGCGGAACGCTGAGCGTCTCGCCCCCGCCATCGACCGACACGACCGACTCATCCACATCGACAAGCGTCTGCAGGCGTGAGTTATTGAGGCTGGTAGGGTCGTCGTCAAAGCGATAGTCCTCGTCGAGAGCATAACCCTGAAAACGCACCTTGTAGGCGGGGTCGATGGACACGACATCGCCGGGAACCACCACATGGCGACCGGGCGTCAGCGTGTAGAAATACGGGACGGCCGCCTCGTTCTCGCGCCAGCCCATCAACAAAGCGTTGAGGTAGCCATCCGCATCGACATGGCCCGCCTGCTTCATAAAGGCTTCTTGCGTGTTGACACCCAGCAGGTTCTCCTTGGAGCGCAGCGTACTCCAAATCACGTTTCGCTGACCCATAGAATCGGGCTGGCCGACCACAAACAGGCACGACTGTGCCGGCTGGATGGTAACGGTACGCGTCGTCCACGCCGCATCCTGCGACAGGCGCAGCGAGACGCTCACCGTGAGCGGCTGGCTCGAGCACAGAGCCGGATTCTGCTCGCCCGCGGCATTGGTCCACGAGTTGATGCGAAAGTACGGAAACGTGGCGAACTCGTCCTTGGTGCAGGCAAGATAAAAGAGCCCGTTGTCATCGCTCCAGTGGACATCCATGGCGCAGAACAGCGTCCAAGCATCGAGTATCTGTCCATCGTAGATCGCATCCACCATGGGCTCAATTTGCACCTTATCGGGATCGATCAATCCAGCAACACCGTTAAACTGCGTAAAGAACGTTGTGTCTCCCATAGGAGCACCCTTTTGGGGCGTGGGGTCCTGGAGCAGATACTTATAGGAATTGGCCGTCGAGGTGGCCGAGCCGCCTGGGCTGGAACTACCGCCCGCACCGTTTGCGCCCGCGCCGCCGGCGTTACCACCAG
>CABUXL010000089.1 GCA_902495525.1 uncultured Collinsella sp. | reverse complement strand
CGAAGGCGGCTTGATAAAGATCAACACGGCCTCGGGGAAACGCTCCTTCACCTGCAGGGCGCCCTGGACATCGATCTCCAAAATCAGAGATGCGCCAGAGGCGAGCTTGGATGTGACCTCGCTCACCAACGTGCCGTAGCAGTTACCGTGGACCTCGGCCCACTCAACAAACTCACCGTTTGCCACGCGGCGGTCGAACTCCTCGCGCGTCAGAAAAAAGTAGTTGACGCCGTCGACCTCACCTTTGCGTGGTGCTCGCGTGGTAGCCGAAACCGTCAGGCCCAGGTTCGAGCGGCGCTCGCGCACACGAGTGACGAGCGTACCCTTCCCTGCGCCTGACGGTCCAGAAATCACAAAGAGCTTGGAATCCTGAGCGCTCACTTATTTGGTCAGCTGCTCGAGGAGCTGCTCGCGCTGACGGACGCCGAGGCCCTGGACGCGACGGGTAGCGGAGATACCAAGCTCCTCCATGATCTTGGCGGCCTTGGCCTTGCCATAACCAGGAAGAGACTCGATGAGGGTGGAAACCTTCATGCGGGAAGCGATGGGGTCATCGGAGTTGAGCACGGACTCGAGGGGCTTCTCGCCCTTCTTGATCTGCTCGCGAAGCTCGGCGCGAGCGTGACGTGCGGCAGCAGCCTTCTCAAGAGCCTGCTTGCGCTGCTCATCGGTAAGCTGAGGGAGTGCCATTCGTACCTCCAAATAGTTGGGTTATATCTGATTCAATAATTGGCATTTTAGCACGTAGAACGTACAAAATACCCAATCGCGGCTCCATAGGTTAGACGATACCCGCAAAAAGTGCAATATACTGCGCCCAAAGTTAAGCCCCTGACCTGCGATTCCACACAAAGGATGGGAAAGTTTACGCAGGCACAGGGGCTATTTTGTGCTAATGAGACCCAAAAGTGGTGACTTAGGGGAATCTTTTACGCGATGTTTTCGACCAGCTCGGCGACAATGGCGTCAAAGGCGGCAACCGGATCGTCGGCGCCGGTGATGGGACGGCCCACCACAATGTGGCTTGCGCCACGCTCGATAGCCTGGGAAGGCGTCGCCACGCGGGACTGGTCGCCTAAGGCGGCACCCACCGGACGCACACCCGGAGTCACGATCAGGGCATCAGGACCCAGCAGCTCACGCATGTCGTGAGCCTCCATCGGCGAGCACACGATGCCATCGATGCCGTTGGCCTGAGCGAGCTTTGCCAGGCGGGCGGCCTCCTCGGCCACCGGCGACTCGACGCCAATCTCGCTCAAGGCATCCTGATTCATGCTCGTGAGCACGGTGATGGCGACGAGCTTGGCGCGGTCCTCGCGCGCCTCCTCGGCACCCTCGCGGCAGGCAGCGAGCATGGCGCCCGAACCCAAGCCGTGAACCGAGAGCAGGTCGGCACCGGCAAGCGAGGCCGAACGGGCGGCACCGCGAACCTGATGCGGAATATCATGGAACTTAAGGTCAAGGAAGACCTTAAAGCCCAGGTCCTTAAAGGTCTTGACGATCTCGGGGCCCTCAGCGTAATAGAGCGTCATACCAACCTTAAGCCAGGCGGCATGGCCCGAAAGCTCGTGGGCAAGCTCGAGCGCACGCTCGCGGTCGCAGTCGAGAGCGACGATTACGCGGTCGCGGGCATCGGTCTCTAGCATTCGAAAGCACCTACCAGTTCGTTGATGTCCTTCACGCCTTGGGACTCAGCCCAGGCCTCGAGCTCGTGCGCGATCTTGAGCGAAGCGCACGGATCGACGAAGTTGGCCATGCCGACCGACACGCAGGTGGCGCCGGCCAGGATAAACTCGGCCGCATCCTCGCCGGTCATGACACCGCCGACGCCGTTGATGGGGATATCGACGGCCTGGGCAACCTCCCAGACCATGCGCACGGCGATGTGGTGGCACAGCGGGCCCGAAAGGCCGCCCTTGGGCTTGGCCACGCGGGACTTGCGGGTATGGACGTCGATGGCCATGCCCTGAATGGAGTTGATGACCGAAAGGCCGTCGGCGCCGGCAGCCTCGAGGGCCTTGGCAATCTCGGCGACGTTGACCGGCGCCATCTTCACGAACAGCGGCTTATCGGTCACCTTGCGGCAGGCAGCCATAACGGATGAGGCGCCCTCGGGCGTAGAGCCCATGGCGGCACCGCCGGCGGCGATATTAGGGCAGCTCACGTTGATCTCGTAGCCGGCAGCCCAGGGGCACAGCTCGACATACATCTCGAGCGCGCGGACAAACTCGTCAACGGAGTGGCCGGCAACCTGACAGATGACCTGGCAGCCGTCCTTGGACAGCTGTTCGAGCCACGGACCGGACTCGCGGGCAAAGGCAGCCACGCCGGGGTTCTGAAGGCCCACGGAGTTGATCATACCGCCGGGAATCTCAGCCATGCGGGGCGCGGGATTGCCGGGCCAGGGCTCGGCAGCGCAACCCTTGGTGGTGATGGCGCCCAGCTGGGAAACATCAAAGAAGTTCTGGAACTGCCAACCGTAGCCAAAGGTACCGGCTGCGGTGTTGATGGGGTTCTGCATCTTGACGCCGCCGAAATCGACGGCCATGTTCACGGTACCCACTAGAAGACCACCACCTTGGAAGCATCGAACACGGGGCCGCACATGCAAGCACCCTTCATACCGTCGACCGTCTCGACATTGCAGGTGTTGCAGGCGCCAAAGCCACAGCTCATCATGCGCTCAAGCGACACCTCGCAGTACGCACCGGCCTCGGCGGCAGCGGCGGCGACTTTCTTCATCATGACAGCGGGGCCGCAGCTGGCCACATAGTCGTAGCCGCCCTCGCCGAGCAGCTCGGCTGCCGGGTCGGTGCAAAAACCGTGCGTGCCCAGCGTGCCATCATCGGTGCAAACGTTGACCGTGGCGCCCAGCGCGCGGAACTCATCGACACCCACGGCCTTGGACGCGGTGCCAAAGCCCAGGCACACGTCGACGGCCACACCCTGCTCGGAAAGCTTGTCGGCAAGGCACAGCACGGGCGGAACACCGATGCCACCGGCGACGAGCAGGGCCTTCCTGGTGCCCTCGGGTACCATCCAGCCACGGCCACCGGGGCCCAGCAGGTTAGAGGTGGAGCCAGAGCCCATCTGGGACAAACGACGGGTATCGTCGCCCACGACGGCGTACCACAGCTCGACGGTGCCGGCCTCGGCGTCGGCGCGGTAGTAGCTCAGGGGCACGCGAAGCAGCGAGGACGCATCGCCGGGTACGGCGATGTTCACAAACTGACCGGGCTTGAGCGCACTTGCAAGCTTGGGGGCCGAGATGACGAGCGAGAAGATGCCGTCGGCAATCTCCCGGTTCGAGACGACCTCGAAGTCGTGCATGCGTGCAGTGGAAGGTGTGGGCATAGACGCTCCAATCCCCCATGCGGTTGCATGGTCCAAACTAATAGAAAGCGCGGCACCGCAAGGGCGCCGCGCACAAAAGCGATAAGGCTATGCTAGCAGATGCAGCCGTCGGCAAGCGTCTGCTTACCGCCGACAAACACATCGGTGGCACGACCGGTGAGCGTGCGGCCGGCAAAACCGGAGTTCTCGGCGCGCGACTCGTAACCGTCCTCGCCAACCGTCCAGGTTGCGGAGGGGTCGAACACGGTCAGGTCGGCAACGGAGCCCGCCTTGACCTGAACCTGGTCGAGACCCAGGATCTCACGCGGCTTGATGGCCATGAGCTCGACCATGCGGCCCATGCTCATCTTGCCCGTGTTGACCAGCTCGGTGAGTACGAGCGACAGCGAGGTCTCGAGGCCGATCATACCAAAGGGCGCAAGCTCGAACTCACGGGCCTTCTCCCACGGGGTGTGAGGAGCGTGATCGGTGACGATGACGTCGACGGTGCCGTCGATGACGCCCTGACGGATGGCCTCGGCATCCTCCTCGGTACGCAGCGGCGGGTTGACCTTGAGCGAGGTGTTGTAGGTCTCGTCCAGGTCGTTCTCGGTCAGGAACATGTGGTGCGGGGTGGCCTCGCAGGTAACCTGAACGCCAGCGGCCTTACCGGCACGCACGATCTCCAGGCCATGGGCGGTGGAGATGTGCTGGATGTGCAGCTTGGCACCAGTCAGCTTGGCGATCTCGATGTCGCGGGCGATCTGGAGCTCCTCGCCGGCAGCCGGCCAACCCTCGAGAGCCAGACGGGTCGAGACCTTGCCCTCGTTGATCTGGCCGTGGCCGACCAGGTCCTCGTCCTGGCAGTGGCTCATAAAGACCTTGCCGAACATCTTGCCGTAGTCCATGCAGCGACGGAGCATGCCAGCGCCCTGCACGCCGCGACCGTCGTCGGTGAAGGCGACGGCGCCGTGGGCGACCATATCGCCCATCTCGGACATGGCCTCGCCCTTAAGACCGCGGGTCATGGCGCCCGACGGATAGACGCGGCAGTGGCCGACCTCGACAGCGCGGGACTTGACGAACTCCACGACAGTGCCGTTATCGGTGACGGGATCGGTGTTGGGCATGGCGCACACGCCGGTAAAGCCGCCCTTGGCAGCTGCGCGGGTGCCGCTCTCGATGTCCTCTTTGACCTCGTAGCCGGGCTCGCGAAGGTGAACGTGCATGTCCACCAGGCCGGGGACGAGGTACTTGCCGGAAAGGTCGCGGACCTCGGCCCCCTCGACGGCGAGATTCTCGCCGACCTCGGCGATCTTGTCGCCGTCAATCAGGACGTCAACGACACCGTCAAGCTCGACGGACGGGTCGACGACGTGGGCATTCTTAAGAAGCAAGGCCATTATCGGCACCTCCAAGCAGCAGATACAGGATAGCCATACGCACGCAGATACCGGCGTAGACCTGCTCCAGGATGACGGAGCGTTGCGGGTGGTCGGCCATATAGGAGTCGAACTCGACGCCGCGGTTGATGGGGCCCGGGTGGCAGATGATCGCGTCGGGCTTCATGAGCTTCTCGCGGTCCTTGGTCAGGCCGAAGAGCTTGTGGTACTCGCGAATGGTCGGGAACGGGGCACCCTCGAGGCGCTCCTGCTGCACGCGCAGCATGTAGACGACGTCCAGCTCGGGCAGGACGGAATCGAGGTCGCTCGTCACGTGGTCGCAGCCCAGGACCTCGGGCGACGGCGGCAGCAGCGTGCCGGGGGCGACGGCGTAGGTCTCGCAGCCCATGATCTTAAGGGCGGGGATCAGCGAGCCGCAAACGCGGGAGTGGGAGATGTCGCCGACGACGGCGACCTTCAGACCGTGGAAGTCACCCTTGTGCTCCCAGATGGTGTACAGGTCGAGCAGGGCCTGCGTAGGATGGTTGTGCTTGCCGTCACCGGCGCAGATGACGCTCGCGGGCGAGTTCTGCGTGACGATGTAGGGAGCGCCGGCGTGCTTGTCGCGCACGACAATGCAGTCGATCTTGTAGGCGTTGAGGGTCTCGACGGTGTCGACGAGGCTCTCGCCCTTGACCGTGGAGGTCGAGGAGCCGCCAAAGTTGAGGCTGTCGGCCGAAAGACGCTTCTCGGCGAGCTCGAAGGAGCTACGGGTGCGCGTCGAGGGCTCGTTGAACATGTTGACGATGGTCTTGCCCTTGAGCGTGGGGACCTTCTTGATGGCACGCTCGTTGACCTCGGAGAACGCCTTGGCGGTCTCGAGGATGAGCTTGATATCCTCTTCAGAGTACTCGGTAATGTCGATCAGGTGCTTATGGTTGAACGCCACGGTACTACTCACCTCCCAGCGGCGCGGAGCCCACGTGGGAACCCGGCGCGACGTCGTTAATCTCGACAGCGGTGTGGCCGTCGACTTCCTTCATATATAGGTGCACGTTCTCCTCATGCGACGAGGGAACGTTCTTGCCGACAAAGTCCGGCGAGATGGGGAGCTCGCGGTGGCCGCGGTCAACGAGGACTGCCAGCTCAATGCGGCTCGGACGGCCCAGGTCCATGACGGCGTCGAGAGCGGCGCGGATGGTACGACCCGTATAGAGGATGTCGTCCACCAGCACGACGCGCTTGCCGTCGACGCTGAAGGGAATGTTGGTAGCGTGGATCGCGGGAGCGAAATTGGTCGCATAGTCATCGCGGTAGAAGCTGATGTCGAGGCTGCCGAGCGGAACGTCGACGCCCTCGATCTCCTTGATCTCCTCGGCGAGCTTCTTTGCCAGAAGGTCGCCGCGCGTGACGATGCCGACCAGAGCGAGGTCTTCACAGCCCTCGTTGCGCTCGAGAATCTCGTGCGCGATGCGGGTCATCGCTCGGTTGACGGCGGTCTCGTCCATGATGACCGCCT
>CABUXL010000088.1 GCA_902495525.1 uncultured Collinsella sp. | reverse complement strand
GTAGGAGTCGGCGTTTACGGGGACGCTTTGGAAAAGTCCTCGGTCGTTTTGGCGGACGGCTACCAGCTTCTTGGCCTGCGCGAAATCGGGCAGTTGCAGAATCTGTGCCTCGGAGAGCGGCGCCACGGTAAAGCCGGCGCCCTCGGGAGAAGCAAGGAACGCGTCCACGACCTGCGTGTTCTCTTCATTAAACACCGAGCACGTCGCATATATAAGCTCACCGCCCGCTGCCACGCGCGCAGCGGCTTCCTTGAGCATCGTCAGCTGCAGTTTGGGCAGCTCAGCCGTAACGTCGTTCTCGGTCAGGCGCCACGGAATCTCGGGGTGACGGCGCATGGTGCCAGTGCCAGAGCACGGTGCATCGATAAACACCGTGTCGAACAGGGCGGGCTCACCAAGCATCGCGTCAAAGGACGTAAGCACCTCATTGAGCTCGCAGGCATCGCCCGATACCGTACGAACACCTGAGATACCCGCCTTATGCAGACGCGCGAGATTCTGATCACATTTACGATCATGCAGGTCGAGCGCGGTATGCTGACGCTCGTACCCAGCGCGCTTGGCCTGGCACATCATCACATAGGTCTTGGTGCCGCGGCCGGCACCAATCTCCAGGCAACGACCGGGACGTGTAGCGGCAGTAGCGATAAGCTGAGCATTGAGGTCCGAGGCAACCGCGGCAGCACGCTCAAACACGCCCGACGCAACCGTGACCTGCGCATCAACCGGAGCATGACAACCCGGGAACACGGTTGCCACAAGCTGCGAAATATACGGGTCGGGTTTGGTCGCAAACGCATTCTCGTGCAGCGCAAGCGGCGCAGGAGCCAGATTGCCGGCAAAGTTGAGCGCGCCCTCGGGCGTATCGAACGAGGCCATAATACGAGCACAGAGCCAACGAGGAAGACCCATCAAACGAGACAGGCGAACCAGGCGGCGCTCGGACTCATCCACGTCGGATGCCGTGGCAAAGTCCTCAACGTTGTCCGCAACCTTGTGCAGCACCGCGTTAGCCAGGCCCGCAGCAGACTTAGCACCGCTGCGCACCAGCTCAACACCCTGGCTCACGGCAACGCGGCCCGGCGTATGCAGATAGAGCATCTCGAAGGCCGAGATGCGAAGCGCCATGCGAACGCGAGGCGCGACCTTTTTGGGCTTATCCAAAAACTGATCGAGCAACTCATCCAAAATACCCTGCGTGGCGGCAACACCGAGCGCCAAACGCGCGGCAAAAGCGGAATCGCGCTGGTCAATGGCCTTGGCGGAAGCACGAGAAGACAACACGTCGCGTGCGTACATACCACGGCGATCGGCCTCCATCAACACATCGAGCGCAAGCTTGCGCGCGGGAGACAACTTGCTCATGACAGTACACCCCACCTAAGTTCGGCACCCTGCAGGCCGGCAGCCCAGGCAGAAGCAGTCATGGCACGCTTGCCATCGGGCTTAACCTCGAGCAGTTCAACCGCGCCATCAGAAAGGCCCAGGTAAACACGCTTGCTCTTGACGGCAACGGCGCCCTCGCCAAGCGACACATCGGCCGGCGCAGCATCGAGCACGCGAACCGTCTTGCCGGCAATCACACAACGGGCAGGCGCGGTATCGGACGAAGCAAGCACATGACGCACGCAATCGAGCGCCGTCATCTTCGGATCCAGACGCATCTCCTGCTTGGAAATCTTGGCAGCATGAGTAACCAGCGACTCATCCTGCTCAGTCCAAACAGCCGAGCCATCGGCAAGCGAGGAAAGCGTATCGGCAAGCAACTTACCGCCAAGCTCACCAAGCTCCATCGTGAGCGCCTCAGCATGCTTACCGGCAACCGAGGTCGAGGCCTGCGCGCAATAAGCGCCCGTATCCACGCCATGTCCAATGCGCATAATGGAAACGCCGGCAACCTCGTCACCAGCAAGAATGGCACGCTGAATGGGAGCAGCGCCACGCCAACGAGGCAGCAGCGAAGCATGAACATTCACAATACCAAGCGGCGCCATATGCAGCACCTCATCAGGCAAAATGCAGCCATAGGCAGCCACACAGAAAATATCAGCCTGAGCAGCCTGAAGCGCCTCAAAAACCTCAGGCGTCATACGATTTGCCTCAACAACGGGCAACCCCAGCTCAAGCGCCTTAGCCTTAACAGGAGACGGCTCCAGCTTCTTACCACGCCCACGAACAGCATCGGGACGCGTAATAACAAGCGCAATCTCGTTCCCAGCCTCAACAAGCGAAGTCAGCGAAGGCACTGCAAAATCGGGCGTACCCATAAACACAATACGCATAAAAGTTAGTCTCCTCTCAACAACGAGCCGAGACGGCTACAAATAACAGCGGAAAGCCAAGTACCCAGCCCATCCGCAATAACAATTCAACAAGAACAAATATACCCAAAACCAAAGAAAGAGCCGCATAAAAGCAGCTCCCCCTCAACAAAGACTATCAGCGAAGACGCCCCTCCCTGGCCCAACGGCACCCGGGCGAACCGAGCCAGAACAACGCAGTCCCCGGTGCTGAGCGCCCACATATCGTCCCGCGCGCAGTTTCGCAGCGCAGCGAGAATGTTTGAGCACGGGATGATATGTGGGCGCTCAGCACCGGGGACGGACAAACCTACTCTGTCTCGCCCGGTCGAGCGCCGCGGGCCAGGGCGTCCTGGTACTCCTTGACGGCCTTGATACGCTGCATCGGCTTGAGGCGCTCGAACATGGTATTGCCGTGCAGGTGATCGATCTCATGCTGAAGGCACACGCAGAACAGATCGCCCGTGGCCTCGTAGCGGATCAGGTTGGCATCCAGGTCATACGCCTCGACGACAACGTGATCGGGACGCTCGATCTCGCAGCTAATGCCAGGGATGGAAAGGCAGCCCTCGTTAAACGGCACCAGATGGTCGCTCTGCTCAACAATGACAGGGTTGATGAGCACGTACGGGTCATAGTCGTTCTTGTCGCTGTAGTCGCAGTCGATAGTGACAAGCTGAATGAGCTCGCCGATCTGCGGGGCAGCCAGGCCGCAACCGCCGTTGTCGAACATCATCTTCTTCATCTTCTCGGCAAGCGCCTCGATCGCCGGGGTGATCTCCTCGATGACGGCGCACTCCTGGCGCAGACGAGGGTCGGGCGACAGTACGATTCCGTTGGCTTCCATGGCCATCCTTTCGGTTGTTACATCAAATCATAAGCGTCGACGTCAACGCTCACGCTCACGCCGCGCACGGAGCCCACCTCTTTGAGGCAGGCGTCGATATCATCAGAGACATGGTACCCTACCGGCGACTTAACAAGCAGATGGAAGCGGTAACGGTCCTTGGCTCTCTCGATTACACACGAAGCCGGACCAAGCACCTGGGGCACGGCACTCCCCGCCCGCAAAAAGTCGGGCGCGGCGGCATGCCAGCGACGCTTGAGGAGCTTCGCGATGCGACCGATGTAGTCCCGCGCGTCATCCGCGTTCGCCGACCATACCAAGATGTTGGCCAGGCGAACGAACGGCGGATACAGGGCGTCGCGGCGCTGGTCCAGGTCATAGTCGGTAAAGATCGAGCGGTCGTGCTCGGCGACGGCGCGAATGACCGGGTCCTCGGGCAGATAGGTCTGGATGATAACCTCGCCGGGGCGATCACCGCGGCCGGCGCGGCCCGCAACCTGCTCCAGCAGATCGTAAGCGCGCTCCCCTGCACGAAAGTCCGGCAGTTTGAGGGCGAAGTCGGCATTGACCACGCCCACGAGCGTGACCTCGGGAAAGTCGAGGCCCTTGGCGATCATCTGGGTACCCAGCAGCACCGCGCAATCGGCGGCATCGAACTGCTCGAGCAGCTTTTTGTGCGCGTCCTTGCCACGCGTGGAATCGGCGTCCATGCGAATGATGGCGACGTCGTCGGGCAGCATCTGGTGCAGTGCGTCCTCAATCTGCTGCGTACCCAGGCCCATTTTTGCCAGGTAGCGGCTGCCGCACTTGGGACAGCGACTCGTGGGCGCCGGATAGGGCTGCACGCGCCAGGACGATCCGCAAGTGTGGCACTGCAGCGTGTGCGTGCGCTCGTGATACGTAAGCGCGGTGGAGCAGTGGTTACAGGTGGGGACGCAACCGCACTCGCGGCACATCAAAAACGGCGCAAAGCCGCGGCGGTTATGCAACAGCACAGCCTTCTCGCGCCGCTCGACTACGCGCTCCAGGCCTTCCATCAGCGGTTTAGAGAACATGGAGCGACTGCCGTGTGCGAACTCGCGGCGCAGGTCGGCAATGCGGACTGTGGGCAACACGGCGTGTCCCGGGCGCTCGGGCATCTCGACGCGCGTCCAGGTGGCACCGTTATACGTGCCACGGCGGCAGCGATCGAGAGCCTCGGCAGAAGGCGTGGCGGAGCCCAGCACGAGTGGGCACCGATAGCGGCGCGCCATCTCGGCAGCCACCTCGCGCGCATGGTAGCGCGGGCTGGAACCCTGCTTGTAGCTGGTCTCGTGCTCCTCGTCGATAATGATGAGGCCCAAGTCGCTGAGCGGGCAAAAGAGCGCCGAGCGGGCGCCCACGACCACGCGGGCCGCACCGCTGGCGACCATATCCCACTGGTCCAGACGCTCGCCGGCCGAAAGACGCGAATGGAACACAGCGACCGTCTCGCCAAAGCGCGAGCGAAAGCGGCCGACAGTCTGGGCCGTCAGCGAGATCTCGGGCACGAGCACGCAGGCCGAACGGCCGGCTGCCAGCACGCGCTCAATCGCAGAGAGGTAGACCTCGGTTTTGCCGGAACCGGTAACGCCATCGACCAGCACCACATCGCCATGAGCGTCCAAGCGTGCGCGCTCAATCTGCGCGAGGGCCTGTCGTTGACCGTTGGTAAGTGCCACCGGGGCCTTGCCGCTCGCCGAGGACAGCGTGGTCTGCTCACTGCAGCCACGCCAAGCGCGGCGCTCTTCCACCACCACTACGCCGCGTTTTTCGAGCGCCTTAATGGTCGCCGACATGCTGTTGTAGAGCAGGTTGAGGTCGCGCGTCGTGACCGGGCCGCATTGGAGCGCCTCGATGAGCTGACGCTGACGGACCGCGGTCTTGGGCGGCGTGTAGTCAAAACCCTCGGGCGTGAGCATGACCCAGCGGTTTTGAATGGGTCTGACGGCGGGGCGCTCAACGGTCCACACGCCGTCGTCGCCCTTGACCACGCGCGGGCTTCCACCCGGGGGTAAGAACAGGCGCAAGCACTCGGAAAGCGTTGCGACGTACTCGCGGCTCATCCAGCGCGCAATGCGTGCGGCCTCGGCGGCAAAGAGCGGCTTGCTGAGGATGGCCTCGATAGGCTTGATGCGCGCGGGATCGAGAGCGTCGTTACCTTGCAGGTCGGCCAGCTCGGGCGCAATATCGACGATGTAGCCTGCGGCGGCACGATTGCCAAAGTGGACCAGAACCGTCGATCCGACCTGGGCCTCGTTGGCAAGGGACTGCGGAATGCCATAGGCAAACGGTTCGGACAGCGCACGGGTCGGGATGTCGAGAACTACGCTCGCATAGGCGGCGACGGGCTCGGGTGCGGGCTCGGGCTGCGCCGGAGCGGCAGCGGATGCCAGCGCCGCCGGAGCTTCCTCCGGTTCCGGCGAACCAAACAGCGAAAGTTGCTCGGCCAAGGCCCCAGCACCTCCTATCCCATACGTCTACAGAAACAAGAGCCCCGCTCGGGTGAACGGGGCTCGGATACATGCGTTTACGCAGCTGCTACAGCGCCATCGTGCGGGCGCGGTCGATGCGCGCCAGGCAGTCGTCGCGACCGACGAGCGCCATGGTCTCGCCCAGCGGGGGGCTCACCATGTTGCCGCAGACGGCGACGCGCACGGCCTGGAACACCACGCGCTTCTTGAGGTCCATCTGCTCGGGCAGCGGCTCAAGCGCGGCGTCGATGTTGGCGGCCGTCCAGTCGTCCACGCCCTCGAGCGCGGCCTTGGCGGCATCCAGAATGGCGCCCATGCCTTCCTTAGCCAGGCCCTTGTTAACGGATTTCTCGTCATACTCGAGCGTCTCGGCCGTAGCGAAGATGGGAGCGGCGACGGTCACGGCGTCGGCCGGCATCTTGGTGCGCGGCTTGACGATTGCGGCAAGCGCGTCGATCCAGTCCTCGCCGTACTCGACGTTGCCCTCGATGAGACCAGCCTCGTGCAGCTCGGGGACCATGATCTCGTCGGCAAACTGGGCATCGGACATGCCGTTGATGTACTCGGCGTTGACCCAGTCGAGTTTCTTTGGGTCGAAGGTCGCCGGGTTCTTGGAGATGCGGTCGAGCGAGAACTTGCTGGCCAGGACATCGCGCGGGATGATTGTGGTCTCGCCGTCGAGCGACCAGCCGAGCAGCGCCAGGTAGTTGACGAAGGCGTCGGAAAGGTAGCCGGCGTCGCGGTACTCCTCCACCGAGGTGGCGCCATGGCGCTTGGAGAGCTTCTTGCCGTCGGCGCCCAGGATCATGGAGATGTGGGCGAACGTGGGCACGGGCGCGCCGAGGGCCTCGTAGACCACGACCTGACGCGGGGTGTTGGACAGGTGGTCGTCGCCGCGGATGACATGGGTGATCTTCAT
>CABUXL010000087.1 GCA_902495525.1 uncultured Collinsella sp. | reverse complement strand
AGGCGTGGGTCGAGGCGGGGCTCCCGCTCAATTGGGACAGGCAAGCCTTCGAGGCCGAGCGCAAAATGGATTCTAAAAAACACCTTGCCAAATAGGAGCGTCAGGACGCAAAGAGGCTCCGCAGCGCGAAGCGCGATGCGGAGCCTCTTTGCATGTCCGAGGACGTTCCGGAGAGAAGTCCCCGTCCCGCCCCCGGATTCCCGGTGGGAGTTCTAGACCTTGTCGGCCTTAGTACATACCGCCGCCCTGCTGACCAGCGGTAGCAGCAGCGATAGCGTCCTCAAGCTGAGTGTTCTTGGGCACATCGGAGACGGTAGCCTCGGTGATGAGGATCAGGCTGGCGACAGAAGCAGCGTTCTGCAGGGTGACGCGGCTGACCTTGACGGGGTCGAGGACGCCCATCTCGATCATATCGCCCCACTCACCGTTGGCAGAGTTGAGACCCTGGCCGGCGGGCAGCTCGGCAACCTTGTCGACCACGACAGCGCCCTCAAAGCCAGCGTTCTTGGCGATGGTAGCAACCGGAGCAGTCAGAGCCTTCTTGACGATGTCGACACCGATCTTCTCCTCGGGGTCGTCAAGCTCAACGGCGTCGAGCGCAGGAGCAGCGTCCATGAAGGCGACGCCGCCACCGGCGACGATGCCCTCCTCGACAGCAGCGCGGGTAGCCTGCAGGGCATCCTCGACGCGGTGCTTGATCTCCTTGAGCTCGGACTCGGTAGCAGCGCCGACCTTGATGACGGCAACGCCGCCGGAGAGCTTGGCCAGGCGCTCCTGGAGCTTCTCGCGGTCGAAGTCAGAGGTGGTGTTCTCCATCTCGCCCTTGATCTGAGCGATACGAGCGTCGATGGCCTCCTTGGAGCCAGCGCCGCCGACGACGACGGTGTTGTCCTTGGAGATGGTGACGGACTTAGCGGTACCGAGCATATCGGCGGTGATGTCGGCGACCTTCACGCCCAGCTCGTCCAGGGCAGCCTGGCCACCGGTGAGGACGGCGATGTCCTCGAGGATGCGCTTACGGCGATCGCCGTAGCCCGGAGCCTTGACGGCGCAGACGTTGAGAGCGCCACGGATCTTGTTGAGGACCAGGGTAGGCAGAGCCTCGCCGTCGATGTCCTCAGCGATGATGAGCAGGCCGCGGCCAGCGCGCTGGACAGCCTCGAGAACGGGCATGATGTCCTGAACGCTGGAGATCTTCTGGTCGGTGATGAGGATGTACGGATCCTTCATCACGGCCTCCATGCGGTCGTTATCCGTGACGAAGTAAGCGGAGACATAGCCCTTGTCGAACTGCATGCCCTCGACGGTGTCGATGGTGATGTCGAACGTCTGGGAATCCTCGACGGTGATGACGCCGTCCTTGCCCACGACCTCCATGGCCTCGGCGATCTTCTCGCCGACCTCGGGGTCACCGGCGGAGATGGTACCGACGGAAGCGATCTGCTCCTTGGTCTCGACCGGCTTGGCCTGCTTCTTCATCTCGGCGACGGCGGCGTTGACGGCCTTGTCGATGCCGCGACGGATGGCCAGCGGGTTGGCGCCAGCGGCGACGTTGCGCAGACCGTCGTTGACGATGGCCTGAGCGAGCAGGGTTGCGGTGGTGGTGCCGTCACCCACGGTGTCGTTGGTCTTGGTGGCGACCTCCTTCACCAGCTGAGCGCCCATGTTCTCGATGTTGTCCTCGAGCTCGATCTCCTTGGCGACGGAAACGCCGTCGTTGGTGATGGTCGGGGCACCGAACGTGCGCTGCAGCGCAACGTAGCGACCCTTAGGGCCCATGGTGACGGTAACGGCGTCGGCCAGAGTGTTGACGCCCTTGGCAAGCTTAGCGCGGGCATCGGTGTTGAACGTAATGTTCTTTGCCATGGTAGGTAATCCTCCAAAAGAAATGTGACTCGCGTCGCCGCTTCCGAGTCCTATGCGGCAGGCGCGTTCAAAGACGAATCAGAGATTCCGACGAGACTAGGCCTCGACGACAGCGTAGATGTCGTCGGCGCGCATCAGCAGATACTTCTCGCCGTCGACCTTGACCTCGTTGCCACCGAACTTACCGTAGATGACAACGTCACCGACCTTGACGTCCATGGGGATGCGCTCACCCTTGTCGTTGACCTTGCCGGCGCCAACGGCAACGATGGTGCCGCGCTGCGGCTTCTCCTGGGCGTTGCTGGCGATGTACAGACCAGAAGCGGTCTTCTGCTCGGCCTCGTCGGGCTTGACCAGAACACGATCTGCAAGCGGCTTCAAAGACGACATGCTTGTCTCCTCCTTTTTGGGCCGCGCGGTTATACCACGCGAATTAACCCTTTTTTGTTTGCGTACGCGTTGAATGGTACCCACGAATGGCGGGTTATACAACACGGAGTCAAAAAATCTTATTTTTTGGCACTTAGATTTTCTGAATGCCGGGGGATAACTTAGCGGTGACTCCCGTGTGGTTCCGGAGGGGCGGGGCATAAGGTTTCCTGCTCGGGCAGTCCTGCTCGCACGAAGGCCACATTAAGTGGCCTTCGGCTCGTGCGGAACTCGCGATAAACCTTATGCCCCGCCCCTCCGGAGCCACACGGGAGGCAGGTTAACTAATTCGGGCCCGACATTCAGAAAAGTCAGTGCAGCAAAATGGCGATGCGGATAGCGACATGGGCATGGTTTTCGCTGCGCGCGGGTCCCCTGGGGAGCGCCGTGCATTTTTGGGAGTATTCAGCAAGCCAGGACGGCTGCATACACGCCGGACACACCATATTGGTCCCAAGGACGCCTTCGACCGGCGATTTGAGTCGGCAGGCAAACCCCGCCAGGACAAAAAGGCATGCTTCGCGCCGTACCGGAGCCCAAAATGACGTCAATCTCCGCAACGTTACTCAGCCGCAGCGGCACCGGCAGAGCTCGCGGTGCTGAATACTCCGTTTTTTGCACGGCACGGGCGGGGGTACATCAGGATCAGGAAGGACATCCCAGCCTTTTTATGCAATCTGTAATGGGAAGTATGCAAAACACCAAGAGATAGCATTGCTGGTTTCCAAATTGAGCGCGGGGCAGCAGCACCTCCGCCCCGCACCCAAATCCAACAGAGCAGGGACGCTCATGGCGGATCCCCACCAAAACGCAAACGCGGCTCGAGCGCTATCCCAAAAAAGGCTGCCCGAGCCGCGCTTAACGGTACGGCATGAATACTTAGCGCTCGTAAATCAAGTTACCTGCCAGGTAGGTGGTCTGAACCTTGGTAGCCTGGAGCTCTTGGGGGTCGATGGTGAGCGGGTTTTGGTCCAGGACTACCAGGTCGGCATACTTGCCGGGCTCCAAGCTGCCGAGGTTTTGCTCGTCGCCCGCTGCATAGGCGCTGCCCAGGGTGTAGTTGCGCAGGGCTGTTGCTGCATCGATGCGCTCGCTCGGTAACCAGCCGCCCTCGGGCCAGTGGCTTTTGGGATCCTGGCGCGTGATAGCCGTGTAGAGCACGTTCATGCTTGTAACAGCTGTGATGGGGCTATCGGTGCCGAAGGCTTGGCGGATGCCGCGCTGCTTATAGGTCGCAAACGGCCACATGATGCGGCTGCGTTCCAGGCCCAGATCGCGCTCGGGGCCGCCCGGGTCGAGTGTAATGTGACAGGGCTGGCTCGAGGCAACGACGTTAAGCTTGCGTAGACGATCGATGTCCTCGGGCAAGAGGTTCTCCAGGTGCTCGAGCGTGTTATGGCCGTGCTGGGGCAGGCCGTACAGTTCGGCGGCCTCCTCAAAGATATCGAGCGCGGCATGGATGGCACCGTCGCCGATGACATGGATGCGCACGGTATGGCCGCGCTCCGCGGCCGCCAGAACCAGCTTGCGCATGCGCTCGGCAGGAACCGTCAGGCGACCTTGATCGCCCGGGAAGCGCGGGTTGGTATAGGGCTCGGTGAGATAGGCCGTGTGTTCGCTCGACACGCCGTCGAAGAACTGCTTAAAGCCTGGCGCCGAAAGCAGCGCGTTGTTCGCGTAACGTACCTGCAGCTCTTCCAAGCGCGATTGGTCATCCAGCAGCGTGGGAAACAAATGGGCTCGGATGCCCAACTTGCCGGCTGCCTGCAGTTTGTCGTAGACGTCGTCGCGGATAAAATCGCAGCCCGGCATGGGCATGAGCGACATATCGCAGATCGAGGTGATGCCCTGCTCGGCCATGCGCCTCATTTGATCGGCGTAGGCGCCTGCAATGCGATCTTCGCCCAGCCACTCAAGGCAGCGCGGCAACAGCTGCATGGCAGCCGCCTCGTGAGCAATGCCCGTGAGCTCGCCGTTTGCGTCCTTGTCGTAGCTGCCGCCCGCTGGCGGCTCGCTGTCGCGCGTGACGCCGAGCGCCTCAAGTGCGCGGCTGTTGAGCCAAAGCGTGTGCCCGTCGCCCGAATACATAGCGCAGGGACGATCAGGGAATGCCGCATCGAGCGACGCCTTGGTAGGATGCTCGGGCGGGTCCCAACGGTAGTCGCGCCAGCCCTGCGTCACAACCCAAGCGTCGTCGGGCAGGTCCTGGGAAAACTCGAGCGCGTGCTGCACCAGCGCCGCCTCTGACGTGCCCATATCCATGAGCATGTACGGCGAGGAGCCGACCGAGGTATGGAAGAAGTGCAGATGAGCGTCATGGAAACCGGGGCAGACAAACTGCTCGCCGTAGTCGAGAACCGGCGTGGCGGCGGGAGCGGCGGCGATCACGTCATCGGGCTTGCCGACTGCGACGATACGGTCGCCTGCGATGGCAATCGCCAGCTCGCGGGCGGTATCGATGCCGTCTTGCGCGGTAAAGACGTTCTTGGAGCGGATAATCCGATCGATATGTTGCATGGGCATCCCCATTTCTGGCAGGAAATTCAACACCCCCGAGTGTACTCCCCCGTCTCGGTTACAAAATGCCAAGCGGCAAACGGCAGCTTTGCCAGGCCAAGTGGCAGATGGCATACTGGAAAGAGCTTGTACGATTTTGCGATAAACCAGCAAGGAGCAAATCGACCATGACGAAGACCAAGGCACAGCAGATTATGGCGGCGACCGAGACTCGCGCGGCTGACGACGTCACCGCAGCCATCCAAGATATCGCCGCCGAGTTTGAACCCTACATCATCAAGCAGCGCCGGCACTTCCATAAGCACCCGGAGCTGAGCCTTGCCGAGGAGCGCACGACCTCCGACATCGCCAACCAGCTCGACGCCATGAATATCCCCTACGAGCGTCCGCTCAAGACGGGCCTTGTGGCGACCCTTCGCGGCACCGCGCCCGACGCCTATCGCGAGGACGGCACGCCACGCCGCCGTATCCTGCTGCGCGCCGATATCGACGCCCTGCCCGTCACCGAGCAGACCGGCGAGGAGTTCGCCAGCGTCAATGAGGGTTGCATGCACGCCTGCGGCCACGACTGCCATATCGCCATGATGCTCGGCACGCTGCAAATCCTGCGCCATATGACCGACGACATCCACGGCGAAGTCCGCATCGTCTTCCAGCCCAGCGAGGAAAACGGCCAGGGCGCCAAGCTCATGATCGGCACGGGTGTGCTCGACGGCGTCGATGGCGCCTACGCCGCGCACATCTGGAGTGAGGTCGATGCCGGCACCGTGAGCTGCGAGCCCGGACCGCGCATGGCCAATACCGACTGGTTCCGCATCGATGTCCGCGGCACCTCGTGCCACGGCGCCATGCCCCAGCGCGGCCACGACGCCGTCATGGTGGCCGCCGAGATCGTCAACGCCCTGCAGACCATCGTCTCGCGCGAGATCAGCCCCTACGAGCCGGCTGTCATCACCGTCGGCGAGCTGCACGGCGGCACCGCGCGCAACGTTATCGCCGGCACGGCCTACCTCGCCGGCACGGTGCGCACCTATGGCGACAAGACGCACGAGGAAATGCCCGAGCTTATGCGCCGCATCGTGGAGCACACCGCGGCAGCCCTGGGCGCAGAGGCCGAACTTACCGACTACACCATCGCCAACTATAAGGTCGAAAACGACGTCGCCTCGAGCGAGCGTTGTCGTCAGGCCGTGGTCAAGTGCTTGGGCCCCGCGGGCGAAGGCCATTATCGCGGCACGCTTTCGGGCGAGGACTTCTCGGAGTACCTGCGCCGCGTGCCGGGCGTGCTCGCCTTTGTTGGCACGCGCAACCCCCAGATTGGCGCCACGTACGCCCAACATTCTTGCTTCTACAAGATTGACGAGTCGGTACTGGCCAAGGGTTCCATGGTAGCAGCCCAGTATGCCATCGACTTTTTGGCCGAGCCCACTCAAGAGGAGCTCGACGGCCCCACGATCGCCGCGGTTGCCGAGACCAACCCCGACTTGGCCGCCAAGCTGCGCTCTGCCAAGGCCACGGCCGCTGAGGCGCGCGACGCCATGCACGATGCTCGCACCGCCCGCCATGCTGCAATCAAGGGCATCCACGATGCGCGGGCTGCCGCTCGCCACGAGGAAAAGCGCGACGAGTAGCCGTCACGCCCATCCATAACAGCCTGGCTAAATCAGAACCACCCTTAAAAAGGGTGGTTTGCTCTTAGGGTATAACCCACGGGCCCCGGGCTCGCGTCTAAAGGCGCGGGCCCGGACTTCGTCCAGGCCTAGTGCATCTTGACCCGT
>CABUXL010000086.1 GCA_902495525.1 uncultured Collinsella sp. | reverse complement strand
TGCGACGCCACCGTCGAGACGGCGTTGCTCAACGTTGCCGGCGTGACCGACGCCGATGCCGATCACGAGACTCAGACCGTACAGGTGGAGTGCGCCGACACCGTGACCGCTGAGCAGCTCGCTGCCGCCGTCGAGGGCGCCGGCGAGAAATTCCATGCCCTGTCTGTGACCGCCGCGTAGCGACCTGAACGTACCCCTCCCCCGACCAGAAACGAGGACCCGCCATGATGGCAGACCATAAATCGGTGACCCGTATGCTCAAGACGGCACGCGGACAGATCGACGGCATCTTGCGGATGGTCGATGAGGACCGCTATTGCGTCGATATTTCCACACAGCTCATGGCCACACAGGCGCTCCTCGCGCGCATTAACGCCGACGTGCTCAAGGCGCATATCGAGGGCTGCGTGGCTTCGGCAATCGAATCGGGCGACGAAGACCTCAAAGCCGCCAAGCTCGCCGAGATCAAACGCGTCGTCGACAAGCTCTCCAAGTAATTGGGGCATTGGGGACAGGTACGTTTGCACCACATTGGTGCAGATTAACCTGTCCCCCTTGCTCTAAATCGGGTATAAAGGCGTGCGGCATATCGAATGAAAGGCAATTTGCATGAATGACTTTATGAAGGGCCGCAATGGCGCTGACGAACTCACCATCGTGATGGGCTTCGCAGGCATTATCATCGCCATGATCGGTTCGATGGCTCGTATCCAGTGGCTCAGCTGGATTGCCATCGCCGTAATCGTGATTGGCGTGTTGCGCGGCCTGTCCAAAAATATCGATGCACGTCGCAAGGAAAACGAGGCCTTTGTCGCCACGACCGCCAATGTTCCCGGCTTGGGCAAGTTCGTCGCCAGCTTGGGCGGCGGCGCTGCAGCGGCTAGCACCTCACGCGCAGCCGGCACCAGTAAGGAAGACTTTGAGCGTGCCAAGCGCACGGCCAAGAAGATGTGGAAGGGTCGCAAGACCACGGCATACCTCAAGTGCCCCAACTGCGGCCAGATGCTCTCCGTCCCCAAGGGCAAAGGCAAGATCCGCGTCACCTGCCCCAAGTGCCATGCCAAGATGGAGACGCGCTCATAGCCGCCATACCATGGGACAAATAAAAGCCGAGGCCTCGCACTGGGACCTCGGCTTTTTCTGATTATGACAAAAGGATTGTCCCTTTGTCGCATCGCCATATCGCGCGCTTACGCCACGCCATCGCGGGCAAGCTCCTCGGCCAACGCCTCGGCTGGCATGGCCATAATCGTGTCGAGCTCGGCGTCCACCTCGGGAATACGCTTCACCTTGAGTTTGCGCACCAGATCACCGCGGCACATCACGTGCGTCGGCTCACGCAGGGCGCACAGGTCATCGAGCGGATTCTTGCGCGTCACCAGGATATCGGCGGCCTTGCCGCACTCGATTGTGCCGGTCTCGCCGCCCAGCCCCAGCAGCTCGGCATTGACCTGCGTGGCCGTATGCAGCGCGAAGGCATTGCTCACGCCTACGTACTTGGCAAAATAGGCCACCTCACGCCACATGTCGTACTGCGTCACGAACGGGCAGCTCGAGTCCGTGCCCAGGCCCACCCTAACACCAGCTTCCAGTGCGGCACGAGCGCTCTCGATGATGCCCGAGCACACGATGTCGCCGTTCTTCTTTTGCGTATCGGTCGAATGGGTCTTTTCCGGGTCGAGCAACACAAACGGCAGCGCCGGGCTGATGGTGCAGGTCACACTCGGCGCACGCCCCTCAAGCTGCGTACCCGCGGCACCGCGGTACAGTTCCAAGATCTCGGGCGTCAACGGAGCGCCGTGCTCAATCGTGTCAACGCCGGCCTCAAGCGCGGCCTTCACACCTTCGGTGCTCTCGACATGGGCCATGACCGGAAGGCCAACCTCGTGCGCCGCCTTGCACGCCGCCGCGGCAACCTCCACCGGCATGCGCAGCACGCCCGGCTCGCCCACCTCGGTCGCGTCGAACACACCGCCCGTTACGAACAGCTTGATGACGTCGGCACCGCGCGCATACAGGTCGCGCACCTGTTCGGCTGCCTCGGCGGGACTGTTTGCCACCTGGGCGAACAAGCCTGCACCATGGCCGCCCGGCACCGTGACGCCCGTTCCCGGCGCCACCAGGCGAGGACCTTGATACTTGCCGGCATCGATAGCATCGCGCACGGCAAGATCGGCAAACAGTGGGTCGCCCGCGCCGCGCACCGTGGTCACGCCACTTGCCAGCTGTTGCTGGGCACTGCCCTTGAGGATGCGGCGGACGATGGCACGGCCCACGGGATTATCGAGCTTCTTCATCAGCGCGCCCGCATCGCCGGCCGAGACAGGCTTGCCCGAGCCACACAGGTGCACGTGCATATTGATGAGGCCTGGCATGAGATACGCACCTGCCAGGTCGACAACCTCGGCACCCGCAGGCGCCTGCGCCACAGCACTCGGCCCCATCCATGTGATGACTCCGCGCTCAACAGTCACGGCCATATCGGGTTGCGGCTCCATATGTTCCGAACCATCCAGGACGGTCGCATTGATAAACAACGTGGAACGATCGGCAGACGCCATATCGAGCTCCTCCCTCACGATTAACATGAACATTTGTCCATTATCACCTAGTCCCGCTGGATTGCTGCTGACGCGTCGGTTAACGGAGGGAAGAGGGGATGTGGGAGACGGAATACGCTGCAGTCCCACCCTAGCGACACCAGGGAAATGTCTCAATCTGTAACAGGTACTGGGTTATTGGGCCCCCTGATGTTACAGATCGAGACATTCGGTCGAAGTTTCACCGGTTTGTCTCGATCTGTAACAATTACGAACTCAAACAACTTCTAAACGTTACAGATCGAGACAAAACCTCTCAGCGCCCATACCACTGACGTCTCCACTCCTCAGCCAAATCGGGCCGTCGCGGAATACCCGCCAACCTCATCTTCTCAACCAGCTTCCCCGGATTCTTGAGCTCATCAAACGTAAACCGAAGCACCTTGTGCCCGAGCATTGTCAGATGAGATTCCCGCTGACGCTCTGCCACGAATGGGTCTACCGACTCCCGGCCCCCGCCGCTCTGCAGGGTGTACTTCCCCTTTCCGTCGAGCTCGCCGATGACACACGTCCCGTCCTCGAGCTGCCAAAAATAGTCGACGCGAAACACTTGGCTCGGATCGAGCGGGTCGCGAAACTCAACCTGCAACTCCGGAACTGGAAAGCCGTACGCAATAAAGAACGCTCGGAACCGAGACTCGCCGCCGTTTTCGGACAGCCCGTCCGCATACGACGCAATCACCTGTGCCCTGCGATACCCTCGCCTGCCCTCGCAATCGGCGCGGAGGCGCTCGCACAAATCCCAACGTGATACGCCTTTCGCCCGCAGTGCAGAATCGGCAATCGCCAACCCGTAGGAGAACGGCGCACGCAGTAAGCAATCCTCTACCGTGCGCCAAAACGACGTCACCCGCACGCCATCAACACGCTCGAGCGCGCCCGCCATCTGCGGACGCAACAACCTGCACCCGCTGCTCAACGTCACCGAACAACCCGTCTTAACAAGAAAGCGCGGCCCGAGCAGATCATTCGGCACCTCCAAACCCCACAAAAGCGCCGCGTCATAGCCCCAAAACGCCCAATCGGGATGAAATTCCGCAAGCCCCCTGATAGTCCTCAGCGCTCGCTCCGCCGGCGTCAATGCATCCCAATCATGCTGAAAACAGAACAGGTACGGCTCGGGCTCCGCGATATCGTCGGTTCCAACATGGCGTCGCAGCCACATGAGCTCGGCATTGTCGTGTGTCACAAACAGCACGCCTTGTTCAGCCGCCTTCGTGAGCCTGGCAAGCATCCTATTCCGCGCCAAGGTGTTACGTGTTGCATGCTTGTGTTTAAGAACGGTATTAGACACTTCTATCACCACCACATCGGAGAAATGGGCCATCGTCGCTGTTGCCGCCGCCGACAAATGTCTTGATCTGTAACAGGAAGACCGATTTTTGGCCGCTAGATGTTACAGATCGAGATCTTTCGACACCGCGTCCAACCTTTGTCCCAATTTGTAACAGGTAGGTCGAGTTTTGGCCTGTAGATGTTACAGATTGAGACATTCCCCCAGCCAGGTGCCAAACGTCTCGATCTGTAACAGTTAGACGTTCTCCAGGCCCCCAAACGTTACAGATTTAGACAAACCAGCGGCGCCCAAGCGTTCGTCTCGATCTGTAACAGGTAGACCGGTTTTTGTCCCTAAACGTTACAGATTGAGACAAAGTCAGGGCAGCAGGGCGACACCAGCCACATCCCCTACTCCCACTCCTACTCGTAGATGTTAAGCGACTTCACGTACCGCCCCTGAGCACCCATGATGTCGCGGACCAGGCGCAAAAAGAAGCTGATGCACGAGGTGTCAAAGCCGTCCTGCAGATCCTCCGGATGCACCGCACCCGGCCCATCGACCGCCGTGTCACTCAGGCGCGCGATGTCATACAGATAGAGCTGTCCCGCCGTCAGCCAGACATCGTCGACGCAGGCGAGGCGCACCGCAATCGCTCCGTCGCTCCAATGTTCCTTTTGCACGATATGCGGGTCGTAGACATCAAAGCGGTGGTCGGTGCGCGTATCCTTCAGCGCAACTATACCAGTCGCAGGATCCTTGTCCAAAATGCCAAAGCGCGAGAAATACTGCGTGTCGCGTACCTGCTCGAGCCGCTTGAGCGAGGCAGGCGAAAGCGATGTCGGCGGCTCTTCAACATACAGCTCGAGCAGCGTCTTGCCGTGGCGATAGGGGCGCTCGAAGAGCAGCCAATCGGTAAATGCCATGTTGTAGGCCATGATTTCGTTTTGCGAAGGCTCGGTGCAATAGCTGAGCCACGGGTCGACAATGATCTCGAACTGTTCGCGCGCCGGCTCCAAAAACTGGAACTTCCGCAGCATCCAAAAATGGGCCATGTCGGCAATATCGTTGCCGACGGCTTCGGCTAGCTGCGCTCGGTCTAAAGCGTGGTCAGTCATGGCATCCTCCTCAAACTGATAGACCTCAATTTGAGCTTACGAGGAGGGTGGTCGGCCACGACCAGCGCGGGCAAAATAGGCCTCCGGCTGCAAACCAGATGCTGACCAAACACTTGACGGGGCACTTGACCGAATGAGCGCACCGCAACAAAACCGCAGGTAAACATAGACGGCCAACCCGCCCTTTTGAGCCAGATACCCACAGCCACCACAGAAACAACAGGTGACCACAGCCCAAGAAGTCGACAAATGAACACCCGTACGTCGACAAACGAGCAAATCGCTCGCAAAGAGTGTCCCCAACGACTAGACAAAAATGACCAGTCATTGGGGACGTTCTTAAATGACTACTTTACAGCTCCAGCGCGTCGGCGACTTCGGCAGCGCAGGCCAGGGCGTCGGCCATAGCGTTCACCACGAGCGAGCTGCCGTTGCGAGCGTCACCGGCGACATACACCGGCGCGGCATCCGCGACGACACCCTCCGTGCGAGCCGCGAGGTGCGAGCCCTCGGCAGCCATCACCGGCAGCGGACGACCAGCGGTGGCAACAGGCACGCTCACTGCATCGAACACACCGTGCTCCGGGCCCGTAAAACCGCAGGCGATGAGCACCAGCTGCGCCGGCACCTCGTGCTCGGAGCCCGCGATGCGCTCGGGCTTGCCAGCCGACCAATCCAGATCGACCACGCGCAGGCCCGCGGCCGCGCCCTTCTTGTCCAACAGTACCTCGATCGTATCCACACCCCAAGCGCGCATCTCGCCGCCCATGGTAGCGATGGCCTCCTGCTGGCCGTAATCGGTCTTCTTCACGTTAGGCCACTGCGGCCAGGGGTTGCTCGCCGCGCGCGCATCAGGCGCCGCCGGCAAGAACTCAAACTGGCGCACGCTGCGCGCACCCTGACGCACCGCGGTGCCCACGCAATCGTTACCGGTATCGCCGCCGCCAATGACCACAACGTCCAGGCCGCGCGCGTTCACCGCGGGCTCGCCGCCATCGAGCACCGAGACGGTCGAAGCCGTCAGGTAGTCCACCGCGTACACCACGCCCGGAGCATCCACGTTCGCAGCCGAAAGCCCACGCGGAGCACGGGCGCCGGCAGCCACCACGACGGCGTCAAAGCCATTGAGCTTGGCCGCCACCGCAGGGTTCGTAACGTCAGCACCCAGCTCGAACACAATGCCCAGCTCGCGCATGAGCGCCACGCGACGCTCGACCACGGACTTCTCGAGCTTCATGTTGGGAATGCCGTACATGAGCAGACCGCCCGGGCGGTCGTCGCGCTCAAACACCGTCACGCGGGCGCCACGACGCGCAAGCTCCCATGCTGCCACCAGGCCAGCGGGACCGGAGCCCACCACGGCAACCGTGGGTGCGCCCTCCCCCGCCGGCTCAAAGCGGCGCGGACCGCCGTTGGCCCACTCATGGTCGCTGATCGCGCGCTCGTTGTCATGGATCGTCGTGGGTTGGCCGTCGACCGAGCCCAGGTTGCACGCGGCCTCGCACAGCGCCGGGCACACGCGGCTCGTGAACTCGGGCATAGGCGAGGTGAGCGACAGGCGCTCGGCAGCCTCATCCCAGCGGCCGCGGTACACCAGCTCATTCCACTCGGGAATCAGGTTGTGCAGCGGGCAGCCACTCGGACGCGCCTTGCCAAAGCTCGCGCCCATTTGGCAAAACGCCACACCGCACATCATGCAGCGGCTCGCCTGGGCACGGCGTGCATCGTCGTCGAGTTCAACGTACAGCGGATCGAAATC
>CABUXL010000085.1 GCA_902495525.1 uncultured Collinsella sp. | reverse complement strand
CAGGCGAACAGCGCGCTGCACGAGATCGCGAGGCAGAGGGTCATGCGCGACCCCGAGACCGCCGAGTACGCCGAGAGGGCGAGGGCGCGGGGAAAGAGCGACAGGGAGGTCATGAGGTGCCTCAAGCGCTACGTGGCCAGGGAGGCGTACCGGGCGCTGATGCGCCCGCACGAGATCAGGAGGCCCGAGGACGCCTCGGAGCTCGTGGCGGCCAGGCGCGCGGCGAAGGTCAGCCAGGTGAGGGCGGCGTCCATACTGGGCACCAGCGAGAAGCACATCTCGATGCTGGAGAGGGGCCAAAGGGAGCTCAAGCCCATAAGGAGGGCCTACGAGGCATGGGTCGAGGCCGGACTTCCGCTCGATTGGGACAGGCAGGCCTTCGAGGCCGAGCGCAAAATGGATTCTAAAAAACACCTTGCCAAATAGGAGCGTCAGACCAGGAAACCCCCTTATCCGCGGCTCCGAAGGAGCAGGATAAGGGGGTTTCCATGGTCGAGGACGTTCTGAAAACTAAGTCCAGCACGGGCCCGGACAAACAACCTACTACAGGTCGATGTGCGATTCCTTGATCGGGAACGGCTCCGCGAAGTGGCACGCGCAGCAGTGACCAGGTGCAACTTCCTTAAACTCGGGAAGCTTCTCAGAGCAGATACCCTGAGCGATCGGGCAGCGAGTGTGGAAACGGCAACCGGTCGGCGGATCCAGCGGCGACGGCGGATCGCCAGCGAGGATGATGCGCTTGCGGGTCTTCTGGATATCAGGATCGGGAACCGGCACGGCAGACAGCAGCGACTGCGTGTACGGATGGTGAGGCTCGCTGTAGAGCGTCTTCCAGTCCGAAACCTCAACCATCTTACCCAGATACATAACGGCAACGCGATCGGAAATGTGCTGCACGACGGACAGGTCGTGAGCGATAAACAGATACGCGGTACCGAACTTGTCCTGGAGCTCCTTAAGAAGGTTCAGAACCTGGGCCTGAATGGATACGTCAAGTGCAGAGACAGGCTCGTCGCAGATAATCAGCTTGGGCTTCAGAGCGAACGCGCGGGCGATGCCGACACGCTGGCGCTGGCCGCCCGAGAACTCGTGCGGATAACGGTTGATGTGCTCGGGATTCAGACCGACGACGTCCAGCAGCTCGCGGACGCGCTCGATACGCTCCTCCTTGGTACCCACGCCATGAATGGTCATGGGCTCGGAGACGATCTCGCCGATGGTCATACGGGGATTGAGCGAAGCATAGGGATCCTGGAAGATGAACTGCATCTCGCGACGCATGTCCTTGATCTCATGCTTGCTCATCTCGGCAACATCTTTACCCTGGAAGAACACCTTACCGGCGGTCGGCTTGGTCAGGCGCATGATGGTGCGACCCGTCGTGGACTTACCGCAACCAGACTCACCAACCAGACCAAAGGTCTCGCCCGGATAAATCTCGAACGAAATGTCATTTACTGCAGAGACAACACGCTTGGAGAAGCGCTTGGCGAACATGCCGGACTCAGCGGGGAACTCCTTAGAGAGGTGCTCGACCTTCAGCAGCGGAGTACGCTCGTTGGTATCTGCCATTACGCCTCGCCTCCCTTCTTGGAATCCTTGCGCGTACGGGACGTCTCAGGAGCGTTCTTGAGGAACTCGGGGTCACCGGAGTAGTGGCACGCAGAGTAATGACCAGACTCGGTGACAACGCGCTCGGGGCGCTGCTTGCGGCACTTGTCCGTCGCATAGGGACAACGAGGCGAGAACACGCAGCCCTCAGGCAGGTTCATGAGCGAAGGCGGGTTGCCGTGAATCGGCGTAAGCGGCTTCTTCTCTTCGATGGCCTGCTCCGGGATGGAGCGGATAAGGCCCCAGGTGTAGGGGTGGCGACTCTCGTAGAAGATTTCCTCAGCAGTACCGAACTCGACGGGACGGCCGGCGTACATAACCATGATCTTATCGGCCATATCGGCAACGACGCCCAGGTCATGGGTAATCATGATGATGGCGTTGCCGTTCTTCTCCTGCATTTCCTGCATGAGCTCGATAATCTGAGCCTGAATGGTAACGTCCAGAGCCGTCGTGGGCTCGTCGGCAATCAGGATATCGGGATCGCAGGCAAGAGCCATAGCGATCATGACACGCTGACGCATACCGCCGGAGAACTGGTGCGGATACTCATTGACGCGCTTCTCGGGCTCGGGGATACCCACGAGGTCCAAAAGCTCGGTAGCGCGCTTGAGCGCCTCCTGCTTGGAGTAGCCACGGTGCAGACGAAGGCCCTCGCCCACCTGCTTGCCGATCTTATAGACCGGGTTCAAGGAGGTCATAGGATCCTGGAAGATCATCGCGATGTCGTTTCCGCGAATGTGCTGCATCTCTTCCTCGGTCATCTCGAGGATAGAACGACCGCGATAGCGAACGTCGCCGCCCTCGATCTTTCCCGGAGGCATCGAGATGAGGCCCATGATGGTCATGGCGGTCACGGACTTACCGGAGCCGGACTCACCGACGACACCCAGGGTCTCGCCGCGATCGAGCGTGTAGGACACACCGTCGACAGCGCGAACGACACCATCCTCGGTATGGAAATACATCTTAAGGTCATCGACCTCGAGCAGATGCTGGCCCTCGGGAACCGGCTGGTCCTTCAGGTCCACATAGTTCTTGTTCTTCTTCATCCTTATGCGTCCTTCATCTTGACGTCGAGGGCGTCGCGCAGACCGTCACCCAGCAGGGTGAAGGCGAGCACCGTCGAGAGAATTGCCAGACCGGGCATGATCATCATCCAGGGAGCAGTCAGAAGATACTGCTGACCGTCCTGAATCATGGAGCCCCACGAAGGCGTAGGCGGAATAACGCCCATGCCGAGGAAGGACAGAGCGGACTCGGTCAGAATGGCGCCACCAATGTTCATGGTCGCGTAGACCACGATGGAGGCGACGGAGTTCGGGAAGATGTGACGCACTACGATACGAGCATCAGATGCACCCATCGCGCGCGCAGCGTCAACATAGTCGTTTTCTTTGACCGTCAAGATTGCAGAGCGGAAGACGCGCGCAATCGAAGGCCAGCCGAGAATACCGATGGCGATAAAGACGTTCTGAAGACCACGGCCGATAACGGCGATCATGGCGACAACGAACAGCACGTACGGGAACGCCAGGAAGATGTCCGCACAGCGCATGATGATCGTATCCCAGATCCCGCCGTAGAAACCGGCCAGAGCACCCATGACCAGACCGATCACCGTGGAGATCGCGGTGGCCATAATGCCGACGGACAGCGAAACGCGTGCACCGTAGATAACGCGGACGAGAATGTCGCGACCAAGGGCGTCGGTGCCAAACGGGTGCTCTGCACACGGAGCCAACAGCGACGTCTCGGCCATGGTGGTCGAGTCGGAAGCCGTCGGCGAACCGAGCCAGGGCTTAGCCCACAGATCTGCGGTCAGGGCAACCAAAACGACGATGATGATCCAGCAGACACCGATAACGGCGAGCTTGTTCTTGCGAAGACGCTTAAAAGCGTCACCCCACAGCGTGCGGGACTTGGCGGGAGCAGATGCGGCCTTGGTGGCGGTAGCCTGCTCCTGAGACTGAGAATCAGTTTCCTGCATGAGACGTACCTCCCTTAGGCCTTATCCGACGGACCGCCAAGGCGGATGCGCGGGTCGAGGAATGCATAGCTAATGTCGACGAGCAGGTTAATCACCATGACGACGACGACGATGAGCGTAACGCCGCCCATAACGATGGGCCAGTCACGCATGCTAATGGCGCGATAGACCTCATAGCCGATACCGGGCCAGTTAAAAACCGTCTCGGTCAGGATGGCGCCCGAAAGCATGCCACCAAAGTCGACACCAATATAGGTAACGACGGGGATGAGTGCATTCTTAAGCGCATGCTTGACGATGATCGCGCGATTGGAGAGACCCTTGGCCTTTGCCGTACGGATGTAATCCTGGTTCATGACGTCAAGCAGCTGCGAGCGCATAATGCGGGCGGCATAAGCGGTCGAAACCGAAGCCAGCGTAATGGTCGGAAGCACATAGTGCATCCAATCCTGATACTGAGAGCTGGAACCGCCGGCACCCGAGATCGGCATGGAGATTGCACCGCCCGTAGCGTCCTTGAGGATGACGCCAAAGAACAGCTGCAGCAACATACCGAGCCAGAAGGCCGGGACCGCAACGAGGATCGACGTGGTGAGCGTTACCAAAATATCCCAGAAGGAATAACGCTTTACCGCCGAAATGATACCCGCACCGATACCCATGATTGCCTCGAGCACGATGGCGCACGCGGCAAGTTTGACCGTATACGGATACTTCTGGGCAAAAATTTCCGTAACCGGCAGCTTGCGCTGATACGAATTGCCCAGATCGCCATGAAGCAGGCCGTTCATGTAATACAAGTAACGGTCCACGAGCGACGTTTGAACGGGGTCGCCGTTCTCGTCAAGGATCGCGTTGCCGTCCTCGTCCGTCTGGACCAGGTGATAGCGAACACGAAGCTGAAGCTCCACCTCGGGGGACAGAGCCTTGTCTCCACCGATCAGCTTGATCGGATCTCCCGGCACGATATTCTGGAGGGCGAACAGAATCAGCGTAACGCCCAAAAACACCGGGATGAACTGAAGCACACGTTTAACGATGTACTTACCCATACCACTCCCCTATCTAGGGATTAACCTAAATGGGATGCCGATCGCCAGACCGGCATCCCAAAATTACCATCAGCCAGTTTACCCCAGGTTAGGGAGAACTGTATGTTTCCCATGAGGTCTACGTAAATACTTGACCCTCACGGAAGCTGCAAACTCTTAAGCGAGCTCAGCGGTACCCAGATCGGCGTGCTTCTGCGGATCGACATAGAGGTGCTTGATGCGATCGGAGCCGGCGATGGTGTGCGTGTAGAACATCACCGGGATGACCGGGCAGTCGGCAGCGACCATTGCATCGGCCTCCTGCATCTTAGCGACGCGCTCCTTGTCGTCAACCGTAGTGCGAGCCTCGTCGACCTTGGCGTCGAACTCGGGGTTGTTGTAACCAGAGCGGTTGTCGCCACCGAGGGAGTCGGAGTGGAACAGCGGATACAGGAAGTTGTCCATGATCGGGTAGTCGGCAATCCAGCCCAGACGACCGAACTGATAGTTGAAGTTCTGATACTGCTCGAGCAGGGCAGACCACTCGGGGGTATCGGAGACAGCGGTAACGCCAACCTTGGCGAGGTCGCCGATGATGGACTCCATGATCTCCTTGTGGCCACCGTCCTGGTTGTAGGAAAGGGTCACACTAATGCCACGGTCACCGTTGGCACCGGCAGGAGCAACCTTGTCGAGGTACTCGTTAGCCTTGTCGACGTCGTAGGCGCAGAACTCCCATGCGCCCTCCTTGTAGCCATCGATGCCCGGAGGAACAATGCCGTCGGCGGGGGTACGGGTACCCTTGAAGATGGTCTTGCAGATGGCCTCACGGTTAATGGCCAGGGAGATACCCCTACGCAGGTCAGCGTTGTTGAACGGCTCGGCCGTGTTGTTGCAGGTCAGGTAGTAGGTGGAAGGCTCGGCGCCGAGCAGCATGCGCTCGCCGTCACCCATGGTGTAGCCGTCCTTGGACACGCCGCGATCCTTCTTGGCGGCATCGATCTGAGCGACGGGAACGTCGCAGACATCGAGGTTACCGGCCTGGAACTCCTTGTAAGCGGTCTCCATGTCCTTGATGACCTGGAAGTGGATGCCATCGATCTTGGCCTTGTCGCCATAGTAATCGTCGAACTTCTTGACGTTGATCTCCTGGCCATCCTCCCACTTGCCGTCCATCATGAACGGGCCGTTACCGACCGGGGCAAGGTAGAAGCTCTTGACATCGGACTCGGCGCACTCGGGAACCGGGGCCAGAGCCGGGTGAGAGGCGACGAAGGGGAAGTCGGCGTAAGCGGAAGACAGCTTGACGACGAGGGTCTCATCGTCAGGGCACGTAACACCGCTGAGCTCGGTGGCGTTACCGGCAAGCAGATCGTCATAGCCCTCGACCATGGAAAGGTGATAGGAGACCTCGGAAGGGCCATACTCGGTAGCGATGGCCGACTTGGTGTTGACCAGACGCTCCCAACCGAGCTTGAAGGACTTAGAGGTAACGTCGTCACCGTTGTGGAACTTGGCCTTCTTGATCTTGAAGGTAAACTCGGTGGCGTCGTCGTTGGACTCAAAGGACTCGCAAGCCAGCGGAACGATCTCGCCCTTCTCGGCGTCGTAAGAGGTCAGAGCGTCAAAGAGCTGATACTCGACCTGAGTACCCTGGTCCTCCTGGACGTTGTAGGGGTCGATGCAGACCGGGTTGTTGATGTAGAAGTTCAGCGTCGAACCGGACTCAGAACCGGAAGCGTCGCCGCCCTTCTTGCCACATGCGGCAAGAAAAGCCATGGAGCTCGCAGCAAGGGTGCCGCCAACAAAGGCGCGACGACCCATAACGGGCTGGTGGAACATAGAATCAGCCATGCCATCCTCCTTATGAGATAGGACAAAGAAATGTTCAGTCGGACACATGTCGAGACAATCCGATCCGAACCATCAAAACGCTGCCCGCTGCTATGGCTGGTTATGCACAACAGGCCAACGTTTTGCAATACAGTAGCGCATTTTATGCACGATTTGGGGCTAATTCCGGTTAACGGTCAAGAATTTCTTTAGTTGGGCGCAGTATGTGGTGATATTTTTGACTCTGTTACGAATATGTAAATCAGAACCACCCTTAAAAAGGGTGGTTTGCTCTTAGGGTATAACCCACGGGCCCCGGGCTCGCGTCTAAAGGCGCGGGCCCGGACTTCGTCCAGGCCTAGTGCATCTTGACCCGT
>CABUXL010000084.1 GCA_902495525.1 uncultured Collinsella sp. | reverse complement strand
GGGGACACTCCTTGAATGTTGCCTGTTCAAGAGTGTCCCCAACGACTAGTCGTTTAAGAACGTTCCCAATGACTAGGCCGCTTGCCTGCGATTTTTGACCGTTGGGCGGGCTTGCCGCCCTTGCCGCAAAAACGTTTTTGCATATCGGGTACAACGGGCTTTACGTGAGTAAAGTGCGCTCCGCGTCCACGTGTCGCGTTTTTAAAGGAGGCCCCATGCCTGGTGTTACCCCTGCAGAAGTTTTGTCCAACTTTGGTATTACGCTGGTCGAAGATCCCGCCGAGAATCAGCCCCGCCTGCTGGTCGATCTACCCGCCGCGGAGCTCGTCGAGCACGCCATCCGCCGCGAAGAAGGCCGCATGGCATCCAACGGCGCGCTGGTGATTGAGACGGGGGAGCGCACCGGCCGTTCACCCAACGACCGCTTTATCGTTGACACCCCCGATGTCCACGACAAGATTGCCTGGGGCGCGGTCAACCGCCCGCTGTCTGTCGAGAGCTATGAGGCCATCAAGGCCGGCATCGTCGACTATCTCAACGAACGCGATGTGTTCGTCACCCGCGGCATGGCCGGCGCCGATCGCAACCACACGCGCCGTCTGCTCGTCGCCTGCGAGCGTGCCAGCCAGGCACTCTTCATTAAGCAGATGCTCGCCCGCCCGCTCGCCCGCGAAATCGCGCGCACCGGCGAGCCGGACTTCTGCGTGCTTGCCGCGCCGGGCTACCAATGCGACCCCGCCATCAAGGGCCTCAACTCCAGCGCCGCCGTGGTCATCAACTTCCAGGAGCGCGTGATTTTGGTCGCCGGCACCGGCTACTCCGGCGAGATTAAAAAGTCGATCTTCAGCGTCATGAATTACCTGCTGCCCGTCGAGGACGACGTGCTGCCCATGCATTGCTCGGCCAGCATGGATCCCGTCACGCACGAGACCGCGGTGTTCTTTGGCCTGTCGGGCACCGGCAAGACCACGCTTTCGGCCAACCCCACGCGCCTGCTGATCGGCGATGACGAGCACGGCTGGTCCGACATGGGCATCTTCAACATCGAGGGCGGCTGCTACGCCAAGTGCGAGGGCTTGGATGCGTTCCACGAACCCGAGATCTTCAATGCCGTTCGCTTTGGCGCCATCTGCGAAAACGTGGTGCTCGACGAGGGCCGCAAGCCCAATTACGATGATATTTCGATTACGCACAACACGCGCGTGGCCTATCCCGTCGAGCATATCCCCAACGCGTGGACCAAGGGCATGGGCACCACTCCCAGCGTCGTGCTGTTTTTGACCTGCGATGCCTTTGGCGTGCTGCCGCCCATCTCGCGCCTGACGGCCGACGCCGCCATGTATCACTTTGTGACGGGCTTTACGGCCAAGATCCCCGGCACCGAGGTCGGCGTCACCGAGCCCACGCCCACGTTCTCCTCGCTGTTCGGAGAGCCGTTTATGCCGCTCGACCCTATGGTCTACGCCAAGATGCTCGGCGAACGTATCGCCGACGGTCGCACCCGCGTCTATCTGGTCAACACCGGCTGGATCGGCGGCGGTTATGGCGTGGGCCATCGCATCGAGCTTGCCTACACGCGCGCCCTGGTGGCCCGCGCCCTCGACGGTACCATCGAGGACAGCGAGTTTGTGCATGACGATATCTTTAACGTCGACATTCCCACCACGTGTCATGGCGTGCCCGACGGCATCCTGGTGCCGCGCCAATACTGGCAGAGCACCGCGCGCTACGACGAGGCAGCGCACAACCTGGCGGTGATGTTCGAGGAGAACTTCGAGAAGAAGTACTCGCACCTGCCCGATTCCGTCAAGGCCGCCGGCCCGGACGCCCAAGTGCCCGCCGAGGCCCGTCATCGCGGCCGCGGCCTGCTGGGACTCCGCCACTAGCGTCGCCTCAGACCCAAAAGCACCACAAAGGGGACAGGCACCTTTGTGGTGGTTTTGCTCGCGTGGATGACTCGGGTTACAATACGCCTGACATATCGTCCCCTTCTCCGGATGGGGACAGCGTAAGCGCTCTTGTGGCGGCACCGTAGGACTTTGAAGGTGGCCGCCGTGAGGGCGCTTTTTGTTTAGGCGCTCGCGTTGGCGCGAATCGTGAAGGGAGCACGTATGAAGAGCTTTGTTGCCGAGAATTCGTTTTGGGAGCTGTTTCCGCAGGCGGCGGTCGGCGTCGTGGTCGTAAAGGGCATGAAGCCCGCGGCTCAGATTCCCCAGGAGGACGTGGATGCAATCGCCGCGCTGCTTGACCGCGCCAACATCGATGCGGAGCGCCACCTGACCAGCGATACCATCAGCGAGAACGCGCCGGTCAAGGCTTGGCGTGACGCGTACCGGATGTTCAAGACTAAAAAGGGCGCCCGCTGTTCGATCGAGAACTTGCTCAAGCGCGTGCTCAAGGGTAAGCCGGTCGGTCATATCACACCGGCGGTGGATATCTACAACACGATTTCGTTGACTTATGCGTTGCCCGTTGGCGGCGAAGATTTGCATGCTATTGAGGGCAATCTGCGCCTGGCGGTGACCGACGGCGGCGACGCGTTCTTGCCACTTGACGAGGAGGCAGATGATCCGACGCTGCCCGGTGAGCTTGCCTATATCGATGATGTGGGCGCCGTGTGCCGTTGCTGGAACTGGCGCGACGGCGTTCGCACGGCGCTGTCCGATGATTCGGCGGACGCATTTCTGGCGATTGAGTGCGTGGAGCCCGAGCGGATGGGGGATTGCCAGGCCGCCATCGATCGCTTGGCCGAGCTGCTCGAGCGCTATCTGGGAGCGACGGTCGTCGTTAAGACCCTAGTGACCCGTGACAATCCCTGCGTGGAGCTGTAGCGGCGCCTAGAACCTATTGATGCCCCAAACCACCACAAAGGTGCCTGTCCCCTTTGTGGTGGTTTTTATGTTGATGGGTTAACAATTGGGATATTTGGGTATGGGGGTCCGGACATGCGGCTAAGATGTTTACCCGTTAGCATCATGCAAGCGAAAGGCGGTCGTCTCCCATGCAGCAGAACGACGAGACACGTTTTGAGGATTTTGTCGGACTGATCAGCGGGCTCTACAAGGAGATTCAGCGTATCAAGACGTCCGAAGGTGCAAGGCTGGGCCTTAAGGGCTCCGACGTCATGTGCCTGTACTATCTTGAGCGCAGCAAGGACGGCCTGACTGGCGCCGACCTCGCCCGCATGGCCGGCGTTACCCGTGCCGCCGTTTCGCGCACACTGGCACATCTGGAGGAAGGCGGCTACGTCGAGGTCGACGACTCGGGCGATGCTGCCGTCAAGTACCGTGCCCCGGTGCGCCTGACTGCCCTGGGCGGCGAGAGCATGAGCGAGGCCGATCGCATCATTCGCGAAGTTCTCGACACCACCGGTAAGGCCATGGGCGTGGAGCAGCGCGAGCAGATGTACGCGTCGCTGCGTACGATTCTCAACACTCTGCGCGAGATCTAGAGCCGCGCTGGCGCTAGCTTTCAGCCAACAATTGCATCGTCCCGTTTGAGCGCGCATGCCGTGCCGGGATATTTTTGTCAAAATTCCCTGCGCGAGACCTGCGCAAGAAAGGATTCGCTATGTCCGTCCGCATTATTACCGATTCCGCCAGCGATATGTCTCCGGCGGAGCACCCCGCTCTGCGCGTTCTGCCGCTGTCCGTCACCTTTGGCACCGATGTGTACATGGATGGCATCGACATCGATCACCAGCGCTTTTACGAGATGCTCGTGGAGCGCGATGAGCTGCCCAAGACCGGTCAGGTCAACCCGTACGCCTTTTCGCAGGCGATTGCTGAGGCGCGTGAGGCCGGCGACGAGGCGGTGATTATTACCGTGGGCGCCAAGCTTTCGGGCACCAATCAGAGCGCCCGCACCGCACTTGCCGAGGCGCCGGGCGGCGACGTGCATGTGGTGGATAGCAACAACGTCACCCTGGGCGAGCGCGTGCTGGTCGAGTATGCGCTGCGCTTGGTGGATGATGGCCGTAGTGCGGCCCAGATCGCGGCGGCGGTCGAGGCCGTGCGCGACCGTGTGGTGGTTATCGGCCTGCTCGAGACACTGGAGTACCTGGTGCGCGGAGGCCGTCTGTCTGCCGCGGCGGGCGCTGTGGGCACGCTGCTCAACGTGAAGCCGGTCGTGGCCGCCGAGGACGGCCTCATCGTGCAGTTGGGCAAGGCGCGCGGTTCCAAAAACGGTCGAAACCTGTTGAACCAGAAGGTCGAGCAGGCGGGCGGCGTCGACTTTTCCATGCCGCTGGCGCTCGGCTATACGGGTCTATCGGACGCGGTGCTCAAGAAGTACATCGAGGACAGCGCCGCTCTGTGGGCTGGCCATGCCGAAAGCGAGCTTCCCATCCATACCATCGGCGCCACCATCGGCACCCACGTAGGTCCCGGCGCCGTAGCCGTAGCCTTCTTCCGCCCCGCCAACTAGCTTTCCGGTCAAAACCACCACAAAGGGGACAGGCACCTTTGTGGTGGTTTATGCTGGTGTCGGTTGAAAGGAGCGCATGTTGGCGTCTGAGGGCTTTTTTGAGCGGGTGTACGAGGTAGTCGAGCAGATCCCTGAGGGGATGGTCGCCACGTATGGTCAGGTGGCGCTGCTTGCCGGTCGTCCACGAAGTGCGCGGTACGTGGGGTATGCCCTGCATGGCAATCCGCGCCCCGGCGAGATTCCCTGTCAACGCGTGGTGTTTGCCGACGGGCGCATATGCGAGGGTTTTGCTTTTGGCGGTCCCGATGCTCAGCGTGAGCTCTTAATGGGGGAGGGCGTGACGTTTACCGATCCCATGTACGTCGACTTGGCCGCCTGTCGCTGGCCAGCAGGGCTCTAGCGGCTCTGCCGTGGCCAAAACCACCACAAAGGTGCCTGTCCCCTTTGTGGTGGTTTTCCGTTGCAGGTTTACCAGAGCTAACTTATGGAGAAGGTATGGCGGTGCATATTGGCGCTAGAAAGTAAACCACGGTGAACTATATTGGTTTCAGCAACGGAGCAGGCAATAGGCGATGAAAAAGCCTGCCCTGTTGAGTTTGATTCGCATTCCTCCCCTCTGTGCGATTCAACGGTGTACTTCGGGAACAGGCCCGCTGGCAACTAACTGCCAGCGGGCCTGTTCCTGTTTCGGTGAGGATTCAGCCTCACCGTCTATGTTGTGCGAAAGCGCTTTGCCTAGTACACCATGCCCATGGCGTCCTGAACCTCTGCCAGGGTCTGCTCGGCGATCTCGTTGGCACGGCGATTGCCCTCGTGCAGCACGTCCTTGACGTAATCCAGATCGTTCTCGTAGCGCTGACGACGTTCACGGATCGGGGCGAAGTACTCGTTGACGGCCTCGGTCACGTACTTCTTGAGCTGGCCAGAGCCGCCCATGCCAATCTCCTCGGCAATCTCGACCTCGGAACGACCAGTGCAGATGGCAGCGGTCGAAAGCAGGCCGGACACACCGGGGCGATTCTCGGGATCAAACGTGATCATGCGCTCGGAGTCGGTCTGGCTCTTCTTGATGCGCTTGGCCGTCTCCTCGGCGGTCATCGAAATGTTGATGGCGTTGCCGTAGCTCTTGCTCATCTTGCGACCGTCAAGGCCGGGCAGCAGCGGGGTCTCGGACAGCAGCGCTTCGACCTCGGGAAATACCTTGCCATAGCGGTTGTTAAAGCGGCGTGCGATGGTGCGGGTGAGCTCGATGTGCGGCAGCTGGTCGCGACCGACCGGCACCACGTTGCCCTTGCAGAACAGAATGTCGCAGGCCTGGTGCACCGGGTAGGTGAGTAGAAGGCCGGTGAGCTCGTGGCCCGAGGCCTCCATCTCGGCCTTGACCGTGGGGTTGCGCGCCAACTCGGCCTCGGACACCAGCGACAGGAACGGCAGCATGAGCTGGTTTGCGGCGGGCACGGCGGAGTGTGCGTAGATCATGGTCTTGTCGGGGTCGATACCGCAGGCAAGGTAGTCCATGACCATGTTGTACACGTTGTCCTGGATATGCTCGGTGGTGTCGCGGTCGGTGATGACCTGGTAGTCGGCGATGAGCACGTTGGTCTTGGCGCCCATGTTCTGCAGCTCAACGCGGCCCTTGAGGGTGCCGAAGTAGTGACCCAGGTGCAAGCGTCCGGTCGGGCGGTCGCCGGTGAGCATGGTGAACTTCTCGGGCGTCTTTGCCAAGCCCTCGCGAATGGCGTTGCTCTTTTGCAGCGCGACTTCGTAGCTGTTCTCGTTTGGCATGATTGCTCCTAACGTATGCGTATTGGTCAAAATGATAACGCGTTTATTGAAAGGGGTGGGGCGCAAGTGGGTGAGGTGCCGGTAGGGCGAGGGCTATGCGGCGCTCGCGACGAGGTCGCGAGCGGCCAGCAACAAAGAGTCACTTCCTCGGCAATAAAACCTAGCGCCTGTGGTGGCGCTCCTCCTTGCGCTCCTCGGCTGCCTGCTCCTCCTGTTTAAAGGCGGGGTCGTCGGGGGTTACCAGCTCGTCCTCGTGTGTGCGCTTGTTGTAATGGTGGCGCAAGACGGGCTCAAACAGGTGCAGGTGCTTGGCGAAGGCCGCCGAGCCAATGGCGAGCACGACAAAGATGAGCACGCGCGTGGGCACCTCGACCTGATTGATCGCGGCGGCGCCGGCCGAAAGCATGATGCACCAGGCGTAGATGAGCAGCACGGCCTGCTTTTGGTTGTAACCCTCCTGAATGAGGCGGTGGTGGATGTGGCCCTTGTCGGCCTGTCCGATGCTAATGTGGGCGCGCTTGCGACGCACGATGGCGCTGAACGTGTCGATGATGGGCACGCCTGCCACGATGAGCGGGATGATGAGTGAGGTGAGCGCGGCGGTGCGGCTCACGTTGAGCAGCGAGATGGAGCCCAAGGCGAAACCCAACAGCAGCGACCCCG
>CABUXL010000083.1 GCA_902495525.1 uncultured Collinsella sp. | reverse complement strand
TCTCCGGCCCCATGGCTGCCATCAACACCGCCATGATGGACTTCCTCAAGGGCCTGTCCGCCTCTGGCGCCGTTGTCCTGGGTCTTGCTATCGGCTGCATGTGCGCCTTTGACATGGGTGGCCCGGTCAACAAGGCTGCTTATGTCACCGGTACCGCTATGCTCACCGAGGCTTTGGCCGCCGGTGTTGGCACCGATACCTATAACTTCGGCACCAACTTCATGGCTGCCGTCTCCGCCGCCTGCATCGTTCCGCCGTTGATCACCACCTTCGCCGTCGTTGTCGGCAAGAAGTACTTCAGCCAGGAGGATCACGACGCCGGTGTCGTCAACCTCATCCTTGGTTGCACCCACATCACCGAGGGCGCCATTCCGTTCATGACCAAGAACATCTGGCCTGTCATGCCCATCATGATGCTCGGTTCCTCTATCGCTTCGATTCTGACCATTATGTTCAACGTTCATGATCCGGCGCCCCACGGTGGCTTCCTGGTCCTGCCCGTTGTCGAGAACGGCCCGCTTTGGGTCCTCGCGATCCTCATCGGCGCTGTGGTCGGTGGCATCCTGTTCGTGGCCTTCAAGAAGTACGACTTCGAGAAGAATCAGAAGGCCGCTCCTGCAGCCAAGCCGGTTGAGGCCCCCAAGGCCGCTGCCGTCGAGGCCCCCAAGGCCGAGGCTGCCGACTTCGTGAAGGTCGAGAATGTCTTTGTCGCCGAGGACTTCGCTTCTCGTGACGAGGCTCTGAGTTTCGTTTCCAACCAGGCCGTCAAGGCCGGTATCGCAAGCGACGCCGACGCCGTGATGAACGCCTTCCTGGCCCGCGAGGCCGAGGGCACCACGGGCATGATGGAGGGCTTCGCCATCCCGCATGCCAAGTCCGATGCCATTACCGAGGCTGCCGTCATCGTCGTCAAGGACGAGTCCGGCGTGACCGGTTGGGATACCATGGACGGCGCTCCCGTTAACGTGGCCATCGCTCTGCTCATCCCGGGTGCACAGGCTGGCACCACGCACCTCAAGATCCTTTCCAAGGTCGCCGAGGCGCTCATGGACGAGGACTTCCGTGCCACCGTCAAGGGTTCCACCGACGCCGTCGAGATCGCCAAGACGATCAACGCCCGCCTGGTCTAATCCCCCAGCTCGCGAATAACATCGCCCCCTGTAATAAAGGCGAGGACTCCACCCGGAGCCCCCGCCTTTATTCATTCCTTTCTGTAAGGTGCGTTGAAATAGGGACCGTTTAAACGTTTCAACTGCAAAATCAGTCCCTATTTCACCGCAACTTGCAGAAGGGCATAGAGGGAACTGCCCATTGAGTCTTTGTCGCGAACAGATCCTCAGCCAGAATTCCGTTCCGCCGATATTGTTCTGGACCGACCGAGTTTCCGCAGCTCGCCCGCCGGGCGGGGCGATTAAGTTTGTCGCGAGTTCCGCACGCAAAGGAAAGCACTTAATGTGCTTTCCGTCTTGCGCAGGACTGTAGAGCAGCAAACTTAACCGCCCCGCCCGGCGGGCGAGCGCAGGGATACGACATCTGTCCAACAATTCGTGTGAAACACAATGAAAAACCGTTTGATGTGAGTTAATATAAACAACGTCGTGAATCTGACTCCTGCCACATGCATGACAGGGGTTAAACACAAAAAGGAGTCAATTATGGTTTCTGAGAAGGCTACCCTCGTTAATCCTCAGGGTCTGCACATGCGTCCGGCTGGTCTGTTCGCCTCCACCATGGGCAAGTACGCCTGTGACGTGACGGTCGTCACCCCCGAGAAGGAGGTCAACGGCAAGTCCCCGATGGCCCTCATGGCTGCTGGTATCCCCTGCGGTACTGAGGTCGAGGTCAAGTGCGACGGCGCCGACGAGGCCGAGGCTCTGGCTGCTGCCATCGAGCTCATCAAGAGCGGTCTTGGCGAGTAGAACTCAAACGGGTCGCATGTTGAACAACTAAGTTCATATTTGGGGGCGCAGTGACCTGTTGTAAGGTAGCTGCGCTCTTTTGTCATGGATATGGCAAAACGCTTTATCACATGACACGGAGAGAGGAATGGGAATGTATCAGGGAGTCAACGCTTCCGAGGGCATCGGTATCGGCACCGTCATGGTCGCCGTCGATCCCGACTTGACGTTTGAGCCGCACGAGGTTGCTGATTCGGCAGCAGAGAAGGAGCGCTATCAGTCCGCTCTTTCGGTCTTCTGCGAGAAGACCCAGGCTCAGGCCGACCACATGAAGGAGACGGTGGGCGAGGCCGAGGCCGAGATCATGAGCGGACACATTGTCCTGGCTCAGGACCCGGGCATGACCGACGCCATCAACGCCGCCATTGACGGCGGCACCTGCGCCGAGCAGGCGCTCATGGACACCTCGACCATGTTCGAGAACATGTTCCTGTCCATGGACGACGAGATGTTCCGTCTGCGCGCGGCCGACATCGCCGACATCCGCACCGGTATTCTGGCCGAGCTGCTGGGCAAGGAGGTCGTCGACCTCTCCGTCCTGCCCGAGAACACCGTCGTTGTCGTGCACGACCTCACGCCGTCCATGACCGCCACGATCGATAAGGCCCACGTTGCCGGTATCGTCACCGAGACCGGTGGCCGCACGTCGCACTCCGCGATCATCGCGCGCGCCCTTGAGATTCCGGCTGTCCTTTCGGTTTCCAACAGCTGCACCGCGCTGCGCAACGGTATGACCGTTGTCGTCGACGGCGGCAAGGGTATCGTTGAGGCCGATCCCGACGAGGAGACGCTCGCTGCCTACACCGCCAAGGCCGAGGCCTTCGCTGCCGAGAAGGCAGCCCTCGAGGCCTTCCGTGGCAAGCCGTCCGTGACTGCCGATGGCATCAAGAAGATCATCGCCTGCAACATCGGTAACCCCGATGACGTGCCCAACGCGCTCGATCACGACGCCGAGGCCATCGGTCTGTTCCGCTCCGAGTTCCTGTTCATGGACTCTGCTGAGCTTCCTTCCGAGGAGGAGCAGTTCAACGCCTACCGTAAGGTCGCCAGCGCGCTCAAGGGTGCTCCGGTCATCATCCGCACGCTCGATGTGGGTGGCGACAAGGAGATTCCGTATCTGCATATGGTCAAGGAAGACAACCCCTTCATGGGCTTCCGCGCCGTGCGTTACTGCTTGGCCAATCCCGACCAGTACAAGGTCCAGCTCCGTGCTCTGCTGCGCGCTAGCGCCTTCGGTGACGTCAAGATCATGATCCCGCTCGTCACCTGCGTCGAGGAGGTCTTGGCTGTCAAGGAGCTCGTCGAGCAGTGCAAGGCCGAGCTGACCGAAGAGGGTCGCAAGTTCAACGAGAACATCGAGGTCGGCATCATGGTCGAGACGCCCGCCGCTTCGCTGCTCGCAGACCGTCTGGCCGAGGTCGCCGACTTCTTCTCCATCGGCACCAACGACCTGATCGGCTACACCATGTGCGCCGACCGTGGCAACGACACCATCTCCAACCTGTACCAGGTGTACTATCCCGCCGTGCTCCGCTCGCTCAAGAACATCATCGAGAGCGGCGTGAAGGCCGGCATCATGGTCGGTATGTGCGGCGAGGCCGCTGCCGATCCGCTGCTCGAGCCGCTGCTGATCAGCTGGGGCCTGGAGGAGTTCTCGATGAGCGCTCCGTCGATCCTGCGCGCCCGCAAGACCATCAGCCAGTGGACCAAGGCCGAGTGCGACGAGCTCGCCGAGAAGGCGCTCGCCTGCAACACCGCCGCCGAGGTCAAGGCACTGCTCGAGTCCGCAGCTCGCTAATTTGGTATCAGAGGTAACCGCGTGGTTGGAATGGGCCGGCCACGCGGCCCTCACATATACAGGGGGTACTGTAAATGTTCTACACGCTAACCGCTAACCCGGCTGTCGACATGACGGTTTCGAGCTCTCCGCTCGAGCCCGACGAGAACGTCCGCACCGGCTCGGCCAGCTACACGGCTAACGGCAAGGGCCTCGACGTGTCCTTCGCCTTTAAGAAGATGGGCGTCGACACCGTCGCGCTCGGCTTCTTCGCCGGCTTCACGGGCAAGTTCATCGTCGAGGAGGTCATGAACCTGGGTTGCCTCTGCCGCCCGGTCTGGACCGACGGTATCACGCGCATTAACACCTACGTCAACGATGGCCAGCACGAGTACGGCATTCTGAACCCGGGTGCTCCGATCACGCCGCAGCACCAGGAGGAGCTCTACAACATCCTGGACACCGCGGGCGATCTCGAGTGCCTGATCGTCTCCGGCTCCGTGCCTCCCAAAGCTACGCCCGACTTCCTGGCTCAGGTCATGGAGCACGCTCAGGCCCGTGGCGCCGACGTCGTCCTGGACCTGTCCTCCGACAAGCTCAAGGAGCTCGCTCACAAGAAGCCGCTGCTCATCAAGCCGAACCATCACGAGATGAAGGCCATCTTCGGCGTGCCGGTCGACACCGACGACGAGGTTCGCGTTGCCATGAAGATGGCTCACGACGCTGGCGTTCAGAACGTGCTGCTCACCCGTGGTAGCCGCGGCGACGCTTACTTCTCCAACGGCGAGGACATCTGGTACGCCAAGCGTGAGTTCAACATCAAGCTGGTTTCTTCCGTCTGCGCCGGCGACTGCACCCTCGCTGCGTTCCTGCACAAGTGGTACAGGGATCGCGACAACGTCGAGGAGGCCATGAAGCTCGCTATGGCCACCGGCGCCAACGTTGCCGAGTCCGTCGGCATCGGTGACTTCGGTCACGTCGACGAGTACAGCAAGCGCGTTGCCGTCCGCAAGCTCGATCGTCAGTAATCGAACCGCGACATATTCGTGCGCATGTGGCGCCCCGGTTTGGCTGGGGCGCCTTTTTGTTCCGCCACGGGGGAGAGGTGTCCCGCCGTACTTCATCGCTTCCACACCGTTCACCGAGTTGTCCTAGCCTTTTACCGATGCGTGGAATATACTTTCATTAACACGTTGCTTCGTGAAAGGAACATTCATGATTTACACGCTCACTGCAAATCCCGCTATTGACTACAACATCGCCTGCGACGGTCTTGCTGCCAACACCGTCACGCGTACCCGCAACGCCGTCTACACGCCCAACGGCAAGGGCCTAAACGTCTCGTTTACGCTCGATCACTACGGCGTCGACACCACGATCCTGGGCTTTTTCGCCGGTTTCTCGGGCGAGTTTATCGTTAAGGGCGCCGAGGCCCTGGGCGTGCCCGTCAAACCCGTGTGGACCGACGGCATTACGCGCGTCAATGTGTTCCTCAACGCCGGCCCCGACACCGAGTACAACATGGTCAACGCCGGTGCCGCTATCAACGAGGCCAACGAGCAGGAGATGTTTGAGCTCATCGATTCGCTCGATGACATGACCTGCCTGGTCATCAGCGGCTCGCTGCCTCCCAACACTTCCGAGGGCTTCTTGGCCGAGGTCCTGCGCCGCGTCAAGGCCAAGGGGGCCGAGTTCGTCCTCGACATCTCGAGCCATCAGCTGGCAGACCTCATTGCCATGGAGCCGCTGCTGATCAAGCCCAATGACGACGAGCTGCTCGACATCTTTGGCATTAAGGTGAGCGGTGGCGACGATGAGTCCGTCAAGGGCGCTATGGCCGAGCTGCACGCTAAGGGCGCCAAGAACGTGCTGCTGACCCTCGGTGGCGCCGGTGCGTACTTCTCCAACGGCGAGCACATCTGGTTTGCCAATCGCACCTTCGACGTCAAGCTGCTGTCGACGGTGTGCGCCGGCGATTCCTCGCTCGCTGCCTTCCTGTCCGTATGGCACGACGCTCCCAAGCGCGTCGAGGATGCCCTCCGTCTGTCGATGGCCACCGGCGCCAACGTGGTCGAGTGCCCGGGCCTGGGCGACTTTGCCAAGGTGGACGAATACAAGAAGAACATCGAAGTTCGTCAGGTCTGCTAGCCGCATCGAAAAATCGCTGCCGAACACCCGCTTTGGATCTCCGAGGCGGGTGTTTTTTGTGCACTGAACGCATATGGCGTCTGCTGTCTCGTTTTATGGAATTGACGACGCGATTGCGTGTGCGCGCTTTCTTGTTTCTTGCTAGACTTCTTGAGAACCATCGATTTACGCTCACAAGTGCAGGAGGCCATAGGCATGTGCAATGTTTCGCTCAACGGTACTCAACCGTCCGATGCGTCCCTGCGCGTCCTGCGCGCGCTTGAGGCGGCTGGTCTTGAGGCTTGGTACGTGGGTGGTTGGGTGCGCGACGCCCTGATGGGGTGCCCCAGCCACGATGTTGATATGTGCTGTAGCGGCCTGTGGCAGGAGTCCAAAGCGGCGCTCGAGGCCGCCGGCATCGCGGTTGTGGAGTCGGGCATTAAATTTGGCGGAATCACGGCTATTTCCGATGGCGAGCGTATCGAGGTCACCACATACCGTCTGGATGGCTTTTACACCGATGGTCGCCATCCCCAGAGTGTGGAACGTGCCGCCTCGCTCGAGGACGATCTGGCGCGCCGCGACTTTACCGTCAACGCCATGGCCTGGCATCCCGAGCGCGGGCTTGTCGACCGCTACGACGGCCAGGGTGACTTGGAGCGCAAGCTGATTCGCGCTGTCGGCGATCCCAAGCGTCGCTTTAACGAGGACGCCCTTCGCATGCTGCGTGCGGTACGCTTTGCCTGCCGCCTGGACTTTATGATTGAGCCCGAGACAAAGCGCGCGCTTGCTGAGTGTGCGCCGTTGCTCGATGCTGTGGCGCGCGAGCGTGTGGGTATTGAGCTCGAGGGCATTCTTTCGACCGGTCATGGGGGAGACGCGATGCTTCGCTATCCCGAGCTCATCTGTGCCTCTGTGCCCGAGTTGGCAGCGGGTCGCGGCTTTGATCAGCGAAGTGTCTATCATGCGTTTAACGTCTACGAGCATATCGCCCGTGTGCTGACGGTGGCGGGGGAGCTGGCGCTGTGTGACGGCGTCGCGCCCTCGTCGAGCCTGATGTGGGCGGCGTTTTTGCACGATGTGTCCAAGCCC
>CABUXL010000082.1 GCA_902495525.1 uncultured Collinsella sp. | reverse complement strand
GTCTTGGAGGTTTGCCTCCAGTTTGTTGTGTGCCACGAGGACTCCCTTAGACATCTGGCCTCTGCCAAGAGCAGTAGACCTTTATGCCATCTTTATACATATAAGAGCAGTTTGGCACATCGGGGTGTTTTAGACAATAATCCTCAGCTGGGGATTATTCATGTACGCAGGTGGCATTTCAAAGCAGGGGCTTTTAAGCACGTGCTATCTGGGCGATGCCAGCCTTGGCGTTTGCGCGTTTGCCGGCGAGTTCGCAAAAAATCGCGCCGCCGATGATAAGCGCGGCGCCCATCAGGCGGACCGGTGTTATGGCTTCACCCAAAAGGACGGCCGAGAACACGACCGCCGAAAGCGGCTCGAGGTAGCCGACGACGGCGACGGTCTGGACGGGCAGCTTGGCGACGGCGCTAAAGTAGAGCAGGCAACCAATGCCGGTGTTGACGACGCCGAGCATAGCGACGGCGCGCCAATCAATGCTGGCGGCGACGCCGGCGGACAGGAACGAGGGAGCGCCCTGCGTGATGAGCGTGAGGGCCAGTGCGGTCACAAAGGCGGCGCTCACTTGGAGCGCGGAGTTCTCGAGGCCCTCGATGTGCGGCGCACCCTTGCTGGCGATGACCATCAATGCATAGCAGAAGGCCGAGGCGATTCCACAGACGATGCCCGCAATGGGCATATTGCCGCCTAGACCTTGCGCTGCAATGAGAAAAGCACCACAAGCAACGGCGACAAAGCCGGCGATTTTGCCGCCGGTCAGCTTTTCGCCAAAAATGAGCGGGGAGAGGGCCATAACGATGATGGGGCCACAGTAATACAACAGCGAGGAGATACCAACGCCGATCGTCTGATAGGCGCGGAACAGGAAAATCCAGCTGGCGCCCAGCGCGGCGCCCGAGACGATGAGCGCTGCGGCCTCGCGGGGGCGAGACGGAGCCTGCAGGTTATGGCGCTTGGTTATGAAGAGGATGGCGGCAAGGGTGAGAGCGCCCAAAAACGTGCGCAACAGTACGATATCGGAGCTCGGCAGCGCGATGGCAGCGGCGATGATGCCGTTGGAGCCAAACAATAGCAATGCTGCTAAGTACGTAAACAATCCGTTGTTCATGTGCTGACATCCCCTCTATATCCGAGCATGTTCACTATGGGTGAACTGGCTTTAGAAGAAAAGCGAATATAATGCATGGATAACATGACAAAAACTCATGTAAAGGTGGAGGTGTGCAGTGGAAACGAATATTCAAAAGATGCAGGTGCTGCTCGAGACCGTGCGGGCCGGCAGTTTTACGCGCGCCGCCGAGCGGCTGAGCTATTCGCAGTCGGGCGTGAGCCGCATGGTGGGCGACCTTGAGACCGATTGGGGTTTTAAGGTGCTCGACCGCAGCCGCGAGGGTGTGGTGCTTTCTGCCGATGGGCGGCAGATCATGCCGGCGGTTGAGGCGCTCTGCGAGGAGTTTGGCCGCCTGCAGCGACACGTGGACGAGATGCGTGGGCTCATGCGCGGCAAGATCTGCATTGGTACGTTTTCGAGTGTGGCGACCCACGTGCTGCCACCGGTCATTGCGCGTTTTCGCGTCGATCACCCGGACGTCGATTATGAGTTGCTGATGGGCGATTACTCAGAGATTGAACAATGGGTGGCGGAGGGGCGCTGCGACCTGGGCTTTATCCCGCGTGAGCCCCGAGAAAACGGCATGGCATCACGGTCTTTAGTGTGTGATGAGCTGATGGCGGTGGTGCCGACAGATTCGTTGCTTGCCACGGCGGAGTTCGTCTCTCTTACCGATTTGGCAAGAGAGCAGTTTATTCTGCTGGAACGGGGTACCGATGATGAGATTACGCCGCTATTCCGTCGGGCGGGGCTGGCGGTGCGCTCAAAACTGTCGACTTGGGATGACTATGCGATTATGGCTATGGTCGAGGATGGCCTGGGCGTGAGCATTCTTCCCGCGCTCATCTTGCGTCGCTGCCAGTTCGATGTTGCTGTGCGTCCGCTCGAAGGGCATCCCCATCGGCAGATCAACGCCATATATCGAACGGCCGATGTTTCGCTTGCCGCCGCTCGTTTCCTCGAATACCTCTAAATGCGTGCACGTCGTTATCGCCTTGGGATAAATCTCGAGGTCTTGCTCATTTTATTTTTGAAATTGAACTTTTCGAAATAGCACGGCGTTATACTGCTGCCTAAATTGAACTCAGGTTCAATTCGTGTTGTATAAATTGAACTTTGCCAGCAAGGAGGTTCTAGTGGCCCAAGAGACGTTTAGCGATCGTCTGCGACAGGCTATGTCCGATCGCGACGTTCGCCAGTCGGACGTGATCCGCGCATCGGAGATGCTCGGCAAAAAACTCGGCAAGAGTCAGATGAGCCAATATGTGAGCGGCAAGACGATTCCGCGGCGCGATGTGGCTGAGCTGCTCGCCCGTATTTTGGAGGTCGATGTTACCTGGCTGCTTGCCGGCGACGCCGATCAAGGCGAGGCATCATCACCCCGCAACGATTCCAAGCCCGAACCCCATCCCTCAGCTCAAATTGCAAGGAGCACCACCATGCGTACTTTTTCTAAATCCACCAAGCTCGATAACGTCCTGTATGACGTGCGCGGTCCCGTCGTCGACGAGGCCGCCCGTATGGAGGACGAGGGCGAGCGCATCCTCAAGCTCAATATCGGCAACCCGGCGCCCTTCGGTTTCCGCACGCCCGATGAGGTCATCAAGGACATGCGCCAGCAGCTGCCCGACTGCGAAGGCTATTCCAACTCGCGTGGCCTGTTCTCCGCGCGCAAGGCGATCATGCAGTATTCGCAGATCAAGGGCTTGCCCAACGTTCAGATGGAGCATATCTACACGGGCAACGGCGTGTCCGAGCTCATTCAGCTTTCGATGAACGCGCTGCTCGACAATGGCGACGAGATTCTGATCCCCAGCCCCGACTATCCGCTCTGGACGGCGTGCGCAACCCTTGCCGGCGGTCATCCCGTGCACTATCTGTGCGATGAGCAGGCGGATTGGTATCCCGACCTGGAGGATATGGAGTCCAAGATCACGAGCGCGACCAAAGCCCTCGTCATCATCAACCCCAACAACCCCACGGGTTCCGTCTATCCGCGCGAGGTGCTCGAGGGCATCGTCGAGGTTGCACGCAGGCATCAGCTGATGATCTTTGCTGATGAGATCTACGACCGCCTGTGCATGGACGGCTACGAGCACGTCTCGATTGCCTCGCTCGCTCCCGATCTGCCCTGCGTCACCTTTAGCGGTCTGTCCAAGTCGCACATGATCGCGGGCTATCGTATTGGCTGGATGGTGCTTTCGGGCAACCAGCGCTGCATGAGCGACTTTATCATGGGCATCAACATGCTCTCCAACATGCGCCTGTGCTCAAACGTGCCGGCTCAGTCGATCGTTCAGACGGCGCTCGGTGGCCATCAGTCCGTCAACGACTACATCCGCCCCGGCGGCCGTGTCTACGAGCAGCGCAACTTTGTGTATGAGGCGCTCAACAAGATTGACGGCATCTCGGTGGTTAAGCCGCGTGCGGCGTTCTACATCTTCCCCAAGATGGATGTGAAGAAGTTCAACATTACCGATGACGAGCAGTTCGCCCTTGACCTGCTGCACGAGAAGAAGATCCTGATCACGCGCGGCGGCGGCTTTAACTGGGCTGAGCCCGACCACTTCCGTATCGTGTACCTGCCGCGCATGGAAGTGCTCAAAGAGTCCCTCGAAGACCTCGCCGACTTCTTCGACCATTACCGCCAGAGCTAGTGGGATAGAAGTTCCGCACTATGAAAAGCTCCCTGCAGTTGTTTTGCTGCAGGGAGCTTTCTTGAATCGGCGGAACTAAATAACGATTCCGCAACAGTGGTCGATTTCGTGTTGGATGATCTCGGCGGTGTAGCCCGAGAAGTTTTTGATGCGGTGGACGTAATTCTCGTCCAAATACTCAACCTTAATGCGGCGATAGCGAGTACAGGGGCGCTCGCCGGAAAGCGAGAGACATCCTTCGCTCGTCTGATAGGAATTGACCTGCTCAAGAATTTGAGGGTTGTACATCAGCAGCGCCCTGTTGCCGTCCTTTACGCAGATGATGCGTTTGCGCACGCCAATCATGTTGGCGGCAAGGCCCACGCACTCGTGCTCATGCTCATGGAGCGTATCCAGGAGGTCCTGCCCGGTCGCGGCATCGTCGGGTCCCGCGTCTTCGGAAGGCAGGCGCAAAAAGAACTCGGATTTCATGATGGGCTTAATCATGGCGGGCTCCTCATGTCTCGTGCTTTCGTGGACTTTTAATAATAGCGCGGAAGGAAAGCTGCGCGTCAGCGTTACAATCTTTCAACGTTGGACCATGTTGTCGGATCCGTCGCGTGCGGCGTCTGACGTAAGTCTAGGGCTCACGCTCGCCCTGGACTGTTCCTCTGGGGCGATGCGACTGTCGTTCCAAGAGGAAGGAAATGCATGGGGAGCAAATCTCAGCAACAAGTTCAAGCAACGCCATCGGCCACTTCGGCGTTTCTCGTCGTAATGTATATTGCAGCCTTTGTCGCCGCGTTTAACGAGAACATCATTAACGTGGCACTGCACGATATCATGGCGGCCTTTTCGGTGAGTGCCACCACGGCGCAGTGGCTAGTTTCGGGATACATGATCGTGACGTCGATCTTTACGGCCATCATGGCCTTTCTGTCCGGTCGTTTCTCGACGCGCAAGCTGCTGTTTTTCGCATGCGGATGCATGGTCGCCGGAGAAGTTCTGTGCCTGGTCGCCCCGTCGTTTACCGTTTTGCTGCCAAGTCGTATTTTGCAGGCTGCGGGATCGGGCATCTTGTTTCCGCTCATGATGAATGTGGTGCTATCTTGTGCTCCGCGCGAGAAGCTCGGTCTGTATCTGAGCCTGGGCGGTGCCTGCATTACGCTAGGGCCGGCGTTTGGGCCCGTGATTAGTGGTCTTATATGCACGTTGTTTGGCTGGAGGGCGGTGTTCGTAGTGCCGCTGGTGGGCGGTGTCGTGGTCGCCGCGGCGGCAGCAAAGCTCGTTCGGAATGTCGGAGAGCGCTCGAACACCACGCTTGATATTCTGTCGGTTGTTTTGCTCGCTGCCGGCATTACGGCGTTCGTGTATTCCGTAGGCGAGTTCTCGACCAATGTGATGGCCGGTATCGTGGCGCTTTTCGCCGCTGTTGTGGTGCTCGGCCTGTTTGCGGTTCGTCAGCTCAAGCTCGAGCATCCGGTGCTTAACGTGCGTCCCATGGCGAGCGTTCGTTTTTGGCCTGCATGCCTGCTTGTGGTGGTGTCGATGATGACGACGTTCTCGATGAGCGTTTTGTTGCCGCTCTATTTTGAGGGCGCATACGGCATGACCGCACTTGTCGCGGGTTTGCTCATTTTGCCGGCGATCGCCTGCAACGCCGTGACCTCGATTGTGGGCGGACGCGTGATGGATGCCCGTGGTGCGTGGCCGCTGCTGCCGGTCGGCTTTGCCCTGATCGCTGTGGGGCAGACGGCAATCTCGATGACCGCGGCAAGCATGAACATCGGCGTTGTCGTGCTGCTGGCCGTTGTGGTGTATGCCGGCGTCGGTTTGGTACTGAGCCCCTCGCAGACCGCCGGTTTGGAGACGCTTCCCGCCGCTGAGCATCCTCACGGAACGGCATTGCTTAACACGTGGAACATGATTGCCGCGTCGTTTGGTCCGTCGCTGTTTATCGGCCTGCTTTCGAGTTCTGCGGTGGCTGCTGGCGCCGCAGGCGTTGCGTCGGACGTTGCCCAGGCGATAGGATTTGCAGCCGCCGTGCGCGTGGCGGCCGTGATTGCCGTTGTCGGGTTCGCGGTGTCGCTGGTGTACGCTCGCCGCGAGTCGCACATGTCGCATTAATGTGTGCACATAGATTCTGCAGCTAGATTGGATGGCGACACCATAAACTAATGGACGTTTTGCCGAGAGGCATGAATGTATAAAGCGCAAAGAGTGCGCGACGGGCCCCGCGAATGGGGCGATGATGCCCGAGAGGGCCAAGAAGGAGTCTCATGTCTGAGAACGAAGAGATCATGAACGAGACCGAGAACGAGACCATGGCTGCCGAGGTCGAGGCAGTCGAGACCGTGGAGACCGAAGCTGCTGAGGTTGAGGCTGCTGACGAGGTTTCCGCCGAGGAGGCCGAGGTTGTCGAGGCCGCCGCTGATTACGATGACGAAGAGCTGATGGACAAGATGCAGAAGGCCGCCCGCCTGCTGCGCAGCCGTCGCTTTGCTATTTCCAAGGAGGAGGAGGCCAAGGCCGAGCGCATGGCGAACATCGAGCGCGCCATCAAGCTTCTTGACCTCAAGCCCAAGATGGAGCAGAAGGAAATGTCCGACCTGCTGGGCATGCGCCTTCGTGAGCTCGATGGCCTGATGGCCGAGGCCGAGGCCGCCGATCTGGTCGGCCGCATCGACGACGCCGAGGGCGATATGCGCAAGATCGTTGTCTTCGCTGCCGAGGATGCCGCTGAGGGCCTGACCGAGCTTGCCAACAAGAAGGAGAAGCTCCTGCCCGAGCTTTCTTACGAGGAGGCCACCGAGCTGATGGCCGCTCTCGATAAGGTTATCGCTCCGCTCGTCGCCATGGGCCTGGACGAGGACCGCGGTCCTCGCGGCGGCCGTGACGAGCGCGGTGGCCGTGGCGGCGACCGTGGCGGTCGCGGCGGCTTTGGCGATCGCGGTGGCCGTGGCGGTGACCGCGGCGGCCGCGGTGGCGATCGCGGTGGCCGTGGCGGCTTTGGCGACCGTGGCGGCGACCGTGGCGGTCGCGGCGGCTTTGGTGGCAACCGTGGTGGCTATGGCGATCGCGGTGGCAACCGTGGTGGCTTCGGCGGCAACCGTGGTAACGACCGCGGCGGTCGCGGTGGCGACCGTGGCGGCCGCAACGGTGGCGGCTTCCGCGGCAACCGCTTCTAGTTGAGTTACGGCGTTTTACCAAACGCCGTAACTGCTCGACGCTGCAAACCCGCCAGGGCGGCAATCTGCCTTTCAACTTCGGCGGCATGATCAAAAGATCAATGCCGCCTCGTTTCAAGGCACCTTGCTCGCTCTGGCGGG
>CABUXL010000081.1 GCA_902495525.1 uncultured Collinsella sp. | reverse complement strand
ATGAACTTTGCCACGGTGCCCACGGTCCAGGAGCACATCATTCAGCGCGCCCAGCACCCCATGTTTGGCTATTTCAATCCGCGCGACGAGTACTTCGACCGCATCATCGAATGGCAGAGCCGCCGCAACGGTGTTAAGGGCCTGGCGCCGGAGCATATCGGCTACGAAAACGGTGTGCTGGGCGGTGTCGTGTCGACGCTGCGCGCGTACGTCCAGCCGGGCGATGCGGTGCTGGTCCACAGCCCCACCTACATCGGTTTCACCAAGTCTATCGAAGCCGCGGGCTATCGCATTGTCCACAGCCCGCTTAAGCTCGACGACCAAGGCGTGTGGCGTATGGACTTTGAGGACATGGAGCACAAGCTCGCCCAAAACCACATCCATGCTGCGGTGTTCTGCTCGCCGCACAATCCCTGCGGCCGAGTATGGGAGCGCGACGAGGTCGAACGTGCCATGGACATCTATCGCCAGCACGATTGCGTGGTGATATCGGACGAGATTTGGTCCGATATCATCCTGCCGGGTCACAAGCATATCCCGACGCAGTCGGTGAGCGAGGATGCCCGCATGCGCACGGTTGCCCTCTATGCGCCCAGTAAGACGTTCAGCCTGGCGGGCCTGGTCGGCAGCTACCACATTATCTATAACGAGACGCTGCGCGACCGCGTGTGCGCCGTGTCCAACAAGACTCACTACAACGAGATGAACGTCCTTTCCATGCATGCGCTTATCGGCGCCTACCAGCCGCAGGGCTGCGAGTGGGTTGACGAGCTCAACCAGGTGCTTGCCGGCAACATCGACTACTTCTGCGATTACGTGGACGAGCATTTTGAGGGCGTGTCCTATTCGCGCCCGCAGGGCACGTATATGGTGTTCCTGGACTGCACCGAGTGGTGCCGCGAGCATGGCCGCGATATTCAGTGGCTGCTCGACGAGGGCGCACGTGTGGGCGTGGGCTATCAGGACGGCCGTCCGTTCCACGGACCCTGCCACATCCGCGTGAATCTGGCGCTGCCGCTTTCGCGCGTAAGGGAGGCGTGCGAGCGCCTGGACCGCTACGTTTTTAATGCACAGTAAGTGAGCGCTGCATGCGGGGCTGTCTGCCAGGTTGGCTGGAAGGCCCCGTATGGGTAAAGCGTCTGTAGCCATTGAGCGCGAGCGCGGCTTTGTCTGCTATTATCTTTGAAATTGAGTCTGTAAACAGGATTGTCTGGAGCTCGATGAAAAGGCCTCGTCGCTCGGTCGCCATATCGTTGTTTGTTGCGCTTGCAGTGGTGGGCGCCTTTGTCGTAGCGATAGCTGGCTGTTTTGGATCGAATGACGGAACCCCGACGTCTGCAGTAGAAGGCCCAGCCGAAGACGTCAAAGAGGACAACCTTAAGACGCTCAACGTTGGCAGCGATCTCTATCCACCGTTTGTGTATAGCGACGAGTACGGCGATATTGTCGGCCTGGATGTCGAGATTTTGACCGAGGCTTTGGGCCGCATTGGTTACAAGCCAAAGTACCAGCTGATCGACTGGGAAAAGAAGAAAGAGCTGCTGGCGAGCGGCGAGCTCGATTGCGTCATGGGTAGCTTTAGTATGACGGGTCGCGAAAGCGAGTATCGCTGGGCCGGCCCGTACCTTGCGAGCCGCCAGGTGGTCGCGGTCGATCCCGAGAGCGATATCTACACGCTCGCCGACCTTGAGGGTAAGGTCGTGGCGGTCCAGTCCACCACCAAGCCCGAGTCGATTCTGCTCAATCGTACCAGTGAAAACGTTCCGCAGATCAAGGAGCTCTACAGCTTTTCGGACCGCTCGTACCTGAACCCGGCGCTCGTCGAGGGCCTGGTTGATGCCATCGCCGCGCATGAGTCCTCGCTGCTTACTTACGAAAAAGACTATGGCGTGACGTATCGCATTCTGTCTGAGCCGCTGCTGGAGGTTGGGTTGGGCACCGCTTTCGATATCAACGACACACGCGGCATTGACGTTAAGCTCACCCATGCCTATCAAGAAATGCTTGCCGATGGCACCATGGAACGCCTGGTGTCAAAGTACTTTGATGACCCTTCGCCGTTTTTGAATGTGGAGGGCCTGTCATGATTGATGCGTCCGATCACACCGCTCAGGAGCGGGGCGATCGTTCGGCACGGGAATGGCTCATCGTCGTCCTGTTGGGGATAGCGCTCTCGATTGTTGCCGGCGTGACGAGCTACGCCTACACGACAGCTCAGGCCGAGCAGCGCTTTGCCGACGTTGTCGATTACGTGGCGACGCAGAGCCTTTCCTACGACGCGTTCAACAACGCCTATGCGACCAAAAACCTGATTCGCGTTATGGAGATTGCCGGAGAGACCGCGCGCGATATAGAGCGCGACGGCTCGGTGGATAACGCCACGCTGGAGCAGTATGCCGACCAGTTCAACGTGACAGCGCTGATCGTGACGGACGCATCGGGCAACTTGGTGTCCGAGTCCTCGACGGAAGACGTGGGCTACGAGTCGCTCGTTTCCTATCTGAAAGAAGCGCCCGTGCTTGAGGTGGCGGCCCATCCGCTTAAGTCCTATACCGCTCGCATTACGCTTGCGGACGATTCGGTCGCAGACATTGGCTGCGTGGCCCGGCGGGACGGTGAGGGCATCGTTGTCGCGGTGAGGCACCAGAGCGCCAAGGCGGTCGCGAGCAATACGCTCAAGTTGCAGAGCTTGCTCGATGGTTATGAGACCATCGATAGCGGTAACATCGTGATTGAAAACGACGGTAAGGTCGTTGCGACCAACGCTGTTGAGCCCGCCGTGTCAGGCGTGTTCGATTTGCCTGCGACGGATGCCATCGTTGTCAACGGCATTAAGGAGCGTTGCCTGGCTGGTAAGGTCAGGTTGGTCAACGACAGCGGTGAGTGGTATCTGGGCACATTTGGTAAAGCGCGCGATTTTTACGTGTACACCTATGCTCCCGCGCAGCGTTACTTTGAGGTTGTTGCCGCTGTTGTTGCCAGTGTGTTGGCACTCTACGGCGGTGTTATAGCCACTGTTGTGTTGGTGCGCCGCCGCGCCGAGAGCCAACGCTTTGCCGACCTGTTGCAGCAGGAGCGCAACTATGGCGACAAGCTGGCAAAAGCGGCGCGCGAAGCTTCGTCTGCCAACTCTGCAAAGACGGAGTTCCTGCGTCGCATGAGTCACGACCTGCGCACGCCCATCAACGGCATTCGCGGTATGGTCGAGGTGGGCAATGCCAACGCGGACGACTTGCAAAAGCAGACTGAGTGCCGCTCAAAGATCTGGACGGCGTCGGGACTGCTGCTCGACCTTGCGAACGAGGCACTCGATATGAGCCGCTTGGAGAGCGGGCAGGTCGACCTGAATCTCGTGCCTACAGATATGGTGGCCCTCAACCGTGAGGTGTGCGATATTCTGGAGCGCCAAGCCGAGGAGCGCCTGGTGACAATTATCTGCGACCAACGGACTCTTGATCATCCCTATGCCCGGGTGAGCGTGACGCACCTCAAGCGCCTGTTGCTCAATATTGCCGGTAATGCCGTCAAGTACAACCGCCAGGGCGGCTATGTTCGCCTGACATGCCGCGAGGTGGAGCCGGTGGACGGTGTCCCCGTCTATGAATACACGATCGCCGATAACGGCATTGGCATGAGCGAGGAGTTTCAACAGCACCTCTACGAGCCGTTCAGCCGCGAGGAACAACAGGTGGAAGGTGCTTCATCGGGAACTGGCCTGGGCGCGTCTATTGCCAAGCAGTTGGTCGAGCTTATGGGCGGAACCATGAGCTTTACGAGCGCCTTGGGGCAGGGGACGACGTTTACCATTTGCCTGCCGTTTGAGAAGTGCAAGAGTTCCGAGATTCCCCAGGCAGTTCGCGTGGATGCAGGCGACAGCGACGTGCTCCAGGGCCTGCGCGTTTTGCTCGTAGAGGATAACGACCTGAATGCCGAGATCGCACAGTTTACGCTCGACCGCGCCGGTGCCGTCGTGACACATGTCAAAGATGGCGAGTCTGCCGTCGAGACGTTTGCCGCGAGTGCGCCGCACGAGTACGACGTGGTATTGATGGACATCATGATGCCCGGCATCGATGGCCTTGAGGCCACGCGTCAGATTCGAGCGCTCGATCGCGAGGACGCCGCGACCACGCCGATTATCGCCGTGAGCGCCAATGCCTTTGCCGACGACCGTAGGCTTTCGCGCGAGGCGGGCATGAACGCGCATCTGAGCAAACCCGTGAGTTCTCAGGATCTCGTTGAGGCGCTTGCGCACATAGCCGCCGACGCTTCGTAAGCATATGGCCCGGCTCCACTGTTGGTTGGAACCGGGCCATATCGCTATGTGCAAGATCTGCTTATGGGCCTACTTTTCATGAATCTGCTTGCCGCAAAGGTGCTCAATCGAAATCTCATAGAGCTGGACGCCCTTGATGCCTTTGGCGATTTCCTCTTCGACTTCTTCGGCAGAAGGGTAGTACTTAAGCGCTAACTGGCGGACTTTGTCCTCGATAAACGAAGGCGTCTCGTTTACCAGGCGGCAACGGCCAAAGACCACGGTGCTCATAACGTAGGGAGCCCAGTCGTCGTCCTTGTACCACTCGTTGCCGTACACGGTAAAGCAGACTTTATCGTCACGCTTGAGCGAATCGACCTTGTGGCCAGCCTTGGCGCCATGGAAATAAATCTTGTCGTGCTCGGTGTCAAAGAAGTAGTTGACGGGAATGGCGTATGGGTATCCATCATCGCCGTTAACGGCAAAGACGCCGCGCTTACAGGTGGCCAGCAGCTCGCGCGCCTCCTTGTCGGTGATGGCACGTTTCTTTCGGCGTAAGGGTCTAAACATCGTCGGCTTCCTTTCTAACTGTGCATGGCAGTTGGGCACAAACTATAGCGAAACTGTTCCGTTTTGCTTGATGCGGGCGAGCATGCTTTTGAGCTTGTTAAAGTCGAGCGGTTTGGGCAGATGGGCGTTCATGCCGGCATCGTGTGCCGCCTTGGCGTCCTCGGCAAAGGCATTGGCGGTGAGCGCGATGATGGGGATGTCGGCTGCATCGGCCTTCTCGCTCAGACGAATCGCGCGAGTTGCCTCGTAGCCATCCATACCCGGCATCATGATGTCCATCAGGATCGCATCGAAGCTGCCGGCGGGACGACTAGTGTATAGTTCGACCGCTTCTTTGCCGTCGGCGGCGCGAGTTACGATGATGCCTTCGCTTTCGAGCAGGGCCTGGGCAATTTCGGCATTGAGCTGGTTGTCTTCGGCAAGTAGCACGCTCATGCCGGTCAGTGAGACCTTGGGCGCCCTCACATCCGTCTGTGTTTGAATCTGAGGACACTTATCGATAGCGAGTGGGATCCGAACGTAAAATGTCGATCCAGTTCCAAGCTCACTCGTTACCTCGATTGTTCCCCCCATGGCGTCGACAAGTGATTTGACGATCGGCATGCCCATGCCAGTTCCCTGAAATTTACTGCGGGCATCGTTGCCCTCTTGGGCAAACGGTTCGTAGATGTGCTTAAGAAACTCGGGCGACATGCCGATGCCGGTGTCCGAGACGTTAAAGCAAAAGAGTACTCGGCTATCATCGATCGGTTTAATCTGCGATGTAAAAGTGACAGTTCCGCCATCTTTGTTGTACTTGATGCTGTTGTCGAGCAGGTTAATGATAATCTGACGTACATGAGTGGGGCTTCCCATTACATGTGGATTGCAGAGGGGATGTGCGCTTTGATCCTGCATCGTAATATTGCGATCGGAAGCGCGGAGCTTGCACAGCACAATTGCATCGTTGCAGAGATCTTCGAGGTTAAATGAGACATGCTCAAGCGTTAGCTCACCATTTTCAATCCTGCCCATTTCTAGAATGTCGTTGATGAGTGAGAGCAGATGGTTGGCGGCGATTCGCGCCTTGGCTCGGTTTTTACGGGCGGCATCGACATCGTCTTCGTGCAATTCTTCAATTTCGATGAGCCCCAGAATGCCGTTGAGCGGCGTGCGGATATCATGGCTCATGCGGGCGAGAAAGGCCGTTTTGGCCGCATTGGCGGCGAGTGCCTTGTTTTGCTCTACTCTGGCTTGCTGCAGGGCCCAGGTTAGAACCGCTACCCCAGTCAACAGTACACCGACGATGATGACGACAATCGAGCTGCGATGACGATATATAAACCTGAACGCGTCTGATTCCTGTGCGCTATACGACGTAGAGGAATAATTGCTCGCAGAAAGCGATTCTCCGGCGTTGATGATGCCCTTGTTGACGATACTCAATAATTCGGGATTTCCGCGTTGCATAAGGCAAGAGAGTTCGGCCGTGCGTGAGAGTTCCTGTATCTCGTAGTCTCTGATATCGTAGCTATCTCGGATGGTTTCCAGCCGTGCGTTGGGAACAACGATGCAGCTTGATCTTCCGTCCTTAAGGGCAGAAAGCATGTCGTCTGCAGACGGATACTCGGTTACATTTGCATTTGGAAACATAGTTTTTAATTCGCTGCGGTTGACGATGGAAAACCCTGTGCAACAGATATTGCGGAGATCCTTGTTGAGATCGCTGGTGGCGTGGATGGCGGTAAGAGAGATCGTTCCCATCGAAATCGATTGAACGGTCCCCATTTGCTCGGCAAGCCAGTAGTCGCGAAATGCCGGTAGGGCGATGTCGATATTTCCCTTTGAGAGCGCTTCCGTCATTTGCTGGTTGCTTGAAAAAGCGAGCGTGTGTACGGTAATGCCAAATTTGTCGTGGAGCGTCGTAACGAGTGAGACGAGTGACCCTTCCATTTCTCCGTTTGCATCTTGGTTGCAGAAGGGGAGATTGTTGTTGAGATAACCAAGTGTAAGCGTGTTGTTATTGGCCGTGAGCCACGACCGTTCGGAGTTGGTAAGTGATGCGGATCCGCTATTTTGCGCCGAGTAGTTGGATTTGACTTCATCGTTGTAGCGCGGGTTGGTGCGGTTGATTGCCGCCATGGCCGAGTTGATGTCGTTCATCAGATCGGGGCGGCTTTTGGGGACGGCAAAATAGTAGTCGCTCGAGCCTACGTAGAACATGGGCGACGCATCGGACGACGAAATGGTGTCGTTCATGATGACGGCGTCGACCTCGCCGTCT
>CABUXL010000080.1 GCA_902495525.1 uncultured Collinsella sp. | reverse complement strand
GGGCCTACGAGGCGTGGGTCGAGGCGGGGCTCCCGCTCAATTGGGACAGGCAAGCCTTCGAGGCCGAGCGCAAAATGGATTCTAAAAAACACCTTGCCAAATAGGAGCGTCAGGACGCATGAAACCCCCGCCGCACGAAGTGCGCAGCGGGGGTTTCATGCATGTCCGAGGACGTTTTCAGAGCTTTACCCTGTAGGGTCCCGAGGGGATATGTCAGCTACTCAGCCATCTGAGCCTGGACGGCGGTGATGGCCACGACACCCACGATGTCGTCGGCAGAGCAGCCGCGCGAAAGGTCGTTAACCGGCTTGGCGATGCCCTGCAGGATGGGGCCGTAAGCGTCGGCGCCGGCGAAGCGCTGGACCAGCTTGTAGCCGATGTTGCCGGCCTCGAGGTCGGGGAACACGAGCACGTTGGCCTTACCGGCGACGGAGGAGCCGGGAGCCTTGAGCTGGGCGACGGTGGGGACGATAGCGGCGTCGAGCTGCAGGTCACCATCGATGGCGAGCTCGGGAGCCTTCTCCTTGCAGAACTTCACAGCCTCCTGGACCTTCTTGGCGACCTCGCCGCCAGCGGAGCCCATGGTGGAGTAGGAGAGCATGGCCACGTGCGGCTCAACGTTGCCCATGAAGGTGGACCAGGAGTGAGCGGAGGCGATGGCGATCTCGGAGAGCTCGTCGGAGGACGGGTTGATGTTGAGGCCGCAGTCGGCGAAGATCAGCGTGCCGTCGGTGCCGAACTGCGGGGTATCGGTGCACATCACGAAGAAGGCCGAGACCAGCTTGGTGCCCGGGGCGGTCTTGAGGATCTGAAGCGCAGGGCGCAGAGTGTCGGCAGTGGAGTGGCAGGCGCCGGAGACCAGGCCGTCGGCATCGCCCATCTTGACCATCATGGTGCCAAAGTAGGTAGCGTCCATCACCTGGGCGCGAGCCTGCTCGATGGTAACGCCCTTCTTGGCGCGGAGCTCGGCAAACTTCTGTGCGTACTCCTCGTGCTTCTCGGCGTTGCGCGGATCGATGACGGTGGCGCCGGGGACGTTGATCTCGTTGGGATCGCCCAGGATGACGATGTTGGCCAGGCCTTCCTCGATGATCTTGTTGGCCGCGACGATGGTGCGCGGATCCTCGCCCTCGGGCAGGACGATGGTCTTAAGGTCGGCCTTGGCGGCAGACTTCATACGGTTTAGGAAATCGCTCATGTTACTCCTTACAAGCGTTTCGCTAAGCTCCAGGCGCCCGTCTGTACACGAATAAACCCGCTGCTAGCGGGTTTACCTTTCAATTATGTACGCCGCGGTGCTTGAGCTTTCCTTGTGTGGCAAGCTCATTATAGGACGCATTAGCGCTATAATCGCTCTGATAAATATGTCTCGAAGAATGTTCGAGAAAAGCCCAGCTAACGAGCCCGTGGCTTTTGACAAGGAGTATCGATGCAGATTACCTCAGGCCTGCCTGAAGGCTTTAACGCCGGCGCGTACGACATGATTGTCGTCGGTGCTGGATATGCCGGTGCCGTTTGCGCCCGCCGTCTTGCCGAGACCATCGGCTATCGTGTTGCCGTTTTGGAGCGCCGTAGCCACATTGCGGGCAATGCCTATGACTGCACTGACGAGGCCGGAATCCTGATCCATGAGTACGGTCCGCATATCTATCACACCTTTAACGAGCGCGTGCACAATTTCCTGTCGCGCTTTACCAAGTGGACGGATTATCAGCACAAGGTGCTCGCCAACATCAACGGTACCCTTATGCCCGTGCCCTTCAACCATGCGAGTCTCAAGCTCGCCTTTGGTGACGAGCGCGGCGAGGAGCTGTATCAGAAGCTCGTGGAGACCTTTGGCAAGGACGTCAAGGTGCCCATCATGGAGCTGCGTAAGAAGAACGACCCGGATCTTGCCGAGGTCGCCGATTACGTCTACGAGAACGTCTTTTTGCATTACACCATGAAACAGTGGGGCCAGACGCCCGATCAGATCGACCCCTCGATCACCGGCCGCGTTCCCGTCTTTGTGGGTGATGATGACCGCTACTTCCCGCAAGCTCCCTTCCAGGGCATGCCGCAGGAGGGCTACACGGCGCTCTTTGAGCACATGCTCGACCACGATCTGATCGACGTGTTCTGCGACGTGGACGCCCGCGATCTCTTTGAGATCGACGAGACCACCGTCAAGATCGATGGCAAGGTCTACGGCGGCGAGATTGTCTATACCGGTCCTCTCGATGAGCTGTTCAACCTCGACTTGGGTGCGTTGCCGTACCGCACGCTCGATATGAAGTTCGAGACGCTCGATATGGACCAGTTCCAGCCCGTGGGCACCGTCAACTACACCACGAGCGAGGACTACACGCGTATCACCGAGTTCAAGAACATGACCGGTCAGGTCCTGCCCGGCAAGACCACCATCATGAAGGAGTACTCCAAGGCCTATACGCCCGGCTCGGGCGAGATGCCGTACTACGCCATTCTTGAGCCCGAGAACCGTGAGCTCTATGAGCGCTATCTTGAGCGCGTCCAGAACCTGACGAACTTCCACCCGGTGGGTCGTCTGGCCGAGTATCGTTACTACGATATGGACGCCGTGACCAATTCCGCCCTCGATCTTTCGGATGAGATTATCGCCTGCCATGCATAAAGTCATAACATTCGGTATTCCCTCGTATAACGCCGCCAAGGACATGGACCATTGCATCACCTCCATCTTGGAGGGGAGCAATTACGCCACCGATATCGAGATTATCGTGGTAGACGACGGCTCCAAGGACGAGACGGCCGCCAGGGCCGACGAGTGGGAGGCCCGTTATCCTGGAATCATCCGCGCGGTGCACCAGGAGAACGGCGGTCACGGTATTGCCGTCCTTTCGGGTCTGCGCGAGGCGCAGGGCACCTACTACAAGGTCGTCGACTCGGACGACTGGCTCGACGCTGCGGCTCTTTCGACCATGCTGTCGATTCTGCGTGGCTTTGAAGAGCGCGACCAGCGCGTTGACCTGTTTATCTCGAATTACGTGTACGAGAAGGTTTACGAGGGCACGCATACCGCTATTGGCTACAAATTTGCCCTGCCACGCAAAAAGATCTTTTCCTGGGATCAGATCGGTCATTTCCGCCTGGACCAGAACCTACTCATGCACAGCCTGTGCTATCGCACGGATGTGCTGCGCGAGTCCAACCTTCCCATGCCGCCGCACACGTTCTATGTGGACAACATCTACGCCTACGTGCCACTGCCGCGTTGCAAGACCATGTACTACGCCGACATCGACCTCTACCGCTACTTTATCGGTCGCGAAGGTCAGAGCGTCAACGAGGCAACGATGGTCAAGCGTCTGGACCAGCAGTTCCGTGTGACGCGCATCATGATGGAGTCGTACCACCTGTACAGCGATGTCGAGTCGTCGCGCCTGCGTTCGTACATGATGGGCTATTTCACCATGATGATGGCGATCTGCTCGGTGCTCACCAAGCTTTCCGAGGAAGATTGCGCCGACGAGCGCCTAAAGACGCTGTGGAATGATTTGAAGGCCTACGACGAGCGCATGTATCGTCGTGCCCGCTACGGCGTGGTCGGGTTCTTCACCAATCTGCGCGGACGGGCCGGAGACAAAACCACACTCGGCCTATACCGTCTTGCCTCAAAGATCTTCAAATTCAACTAGCTGCTGAGTAATCGCTGCTGACAGGTTGACTGGGCCCCTTGGCCTTTAGTTTGCTACTGCGAACAGTCCTGCTCGCACGGAAAGCACATTAAGTGCTTTCCGGCTCGTGCGGAACTTGTATCAAACTAAAGGCCAAGGGGCCTCTGCTATAAATCGATTGTCAGGTTATTTGAATTTGAAGATCTTCGACGCGCGGTACACAGGGGCCTGGGCTGAAAAGAATCTGGTTGGTAGGTTGCCCGGTGGGGCTTGGTTATGTTTGTCGCGAGTTCCGCACGAGCCGAAGAGCACTTAATGTGCTCTTCGTGCGAGCCAGGACTGTAGAGCAGCAAACATAACCAAGCCCCACCGGGCAACCGGTCAGGTTAGGTTACTTCGCGGCGCCGGGGATGCCGTGGGAGGTTTTGGCGGTTTTGGCTCCGTTTACGATGGCAGTTTCCAGGGCCCTTACTGCGAGCATGCCCAGCAGGTCTAGGGGAACGGCGGCGCTTGCCTGGGCGCCCAGTTTGCCGCTGGCGAGGGTGTAGATAGTGTCGCCGTCGTTGGTGGTGTGTGTGGGACGGATGGCGTGTGCGTAGGCGTCTGCGGCCATCTGGGAGACCTTGGTGGCTTGTGCCTTAGTGAGTTCCACGTTGGTGACGATGCAGCTGATGGTGGTGTTGGTGCGGTCGAGCGGCATCTGCATGGATCCGGCGGCGGCAAAGGCTGCGAGTTCCATGTCGACGATTTGGTCACTATCGGCTGCGGCGCGCATACCGGCGACCCACTCGCCGGTGAAGGGGTCGACAACGTTGCCGCAGGCGTTGACTGAGACCACGGCGCCCACCTTGATGGGGCCGAGCGCTAAAGCGGCAGCGCCAAGGCCAGCCTTCATGCAGGTGGCGGGCCCCATGAGCTTTCCGACGGTGGCACCCGTGCCGGCACCTACATTGCCCTGCTCGAGCGTGGTGGGGGTGTTGTCGAGTGCTTCGCGCACGGCGGCGATGCCGGCCTCAATGTCGGGGCGAACGGTGGGATCGCCAAAGGCGAGGTCGAAGATACAGCTGGAGCACACGATAGGCACCTGCGTGGGGCCGACGGGAAGGCCGATGCCGCGGCTCTCAAGCTCGCGAGCGACGCCGCTTGCGGCCTCGAGGCCAAAGGCCGATCCGCCCGAAAGGCAGACGGCGTGGACCTTGTCGACGGTGTTCTCGGGTCGCAGCAGGTCGGTTTCGCGCGATGCCGGGGCACCGCCGCGAACGTCAACGCCGCCGGTGGCGCCCTCGGGTGCCACGATTACGGTGCAACCGGTGCCGGCCTCCTCGTCCGTATAGTTGCCATAGCAAAAGCCATCGACATCGCAGACGTCAATGGCCTCGAGCAGTGTATCCATGTCTAACTCCTATCGGTTTTCCGCCGCGCCTTGTGCCCGGTCGGGATCCGTACGGTACGCCAAAATTGTAGGCGCTGGGGAATACCCAGCGCCAGATGCAATTACGAGAGTTTTTGAATCGCGCGCGCGACGCGGGCGATGGGTAGGCCCACCACGTTATAGAAGTCGCCCGAAATATCGTGCACGAGCATGCGTCCGCCTGTGCCCTGAATGCCGTAGGCGCCGGCCTTGTCCATGGGCTCACCCGAGGCGACGTAGCGCTCGATTTGCTCGTCGGTGAGCTCGTAGAACGTCACGTCGGTCACATCGACAAAGGACAGGCTCTCGGCGGCATGCGGGGCTGTAGCGTCGCCGGCTTTAACGATGCAGACGCCGGTTGCGACCTGGTGCGTGCGGCCCGAAAGCTCACGGAGCATGGTGCGCGCCTCGTCCTCGGTTGCCGGCTTGCCCAGAATCTTGCCGTCAAAGGTGACGATGGTGTCGGCCGCGACCGTCAGCTCATTGGGCTCGGCATGCTCGGCAGCAACGGCAGCCGCCTTGGCGCGTGCCAAGCGCTCGACAAGCGTGAGCGGGGCCTCGCCATCAAAGGGCGTTTCGTCGATATCCGCGGGAATCACGCGAATGTTGTAGCCTGCCTCGCGCATCAACTCGATGCGGCGAGGTGATTGCGAAGCCAAAATCATAGCTGAATGCCCTCGGCGACTTTCTCGACGGCCTTGTCGCCGGCGAGCGTGCGCAGCAGCTCAAGCGCAAAGGGGAGCGACTGGGCCATGCCGCTGGCGGTGATGATGTTGCCGTCTTGCGTAACCTTCTCGCCGGTATAGGCGCCTTCGGGGAAGCTTTTCTCAAAGCCAGGGAAGCACGTGGCGTGGCGCCCCTCGAGCAGGTCGAGCTCGCCCAGGATAAACGGGGCGGCGCAGATGGCGGCGACGTGCTTGGTCGTGGCGAACTCGCAGACCACGTCGCAGACGCGCTGATCGGCGCGCAGGTTGGTGGCACCGGGTAGGCCGCCGGGTAGCACGACGCAGTCGTACTCGTCAAAGTCGATCTCATCAAAGAGCGCATCGCAGGTCACGGGGATCTGCAGCGAGCTTACGACCTCACGCGTGGGCATGATCGAGACGAGCGTGGCGCGCACGCCGCCGCGACGCATGACATCGACCATGGTCAAGCATTCAATAGTTTCAAAGCCATCGGCGGCGAGAACGGCAACGCTGGGCATGAGGGTTCCTTTCATAGGCGGCATACAATTAGACGTCTTATACCCCGAAGACCTCCGCTTGCCACGCTCGATTTCCCAATGTTTAAAATAGCCCCGTCCGAATTAGCTACCCTCACCCATCCTCAACAATCTCAATCTGTAACATCCATCGACCAAAACTAGCCGCAACTGTTACAGATCGAGACAGTCCCCAACAGCACCGCCCCGTTCGGGGAACGACCGCCACAGGTACGGCGGGCAGAGGCTCACTTTTTTCCTCGGTTTTTTCTTGACGGAATCTCACCTGTTGTAGTACTTTGTCCCAGTCTAAAAACGCGTGGACTTTTCTGGGCGCTAGCCACCTTTTTGCCACGCAACCGAGCAGTCGGTTGCGTGGCTTTTTTCGTCTTGGCAGCAGGTACCACATGCACCGCCAGAAGACCGCACGAGCCCACCTTCCGACTGCAGGGAACAGACGCACGAGACGTGCATCTGCAAGACAGCAGACGGAAGGGAGCCTAATGGCAGGAACAAACACAATCAAGCAACAGGCCGCCGGGGCAGGAGCCACGGGCGCGGGACAGGCCAAGGCGGCGCTCCAGGTCTTTGCGGGCGGCGCCTGCTACGGCGCGATGGCCACGACCTACAAGCTCGCCTACGCCGCGGGCTTCACCTCGGCACAGGTGGTGGCGAGCCAGGCGTGGTTCGGCTGTCTCTTCTTCGCTCTCGCCACGCTCGCAGGGCGCGCACTCGGGCACCGCTGGCAGCGCGTGGGCTGGAAGCTCGCCCTCAAGCTCATGGGCCTGGGAGCCCTCACCTGCCTCACCTCAATCCTCTACTGCTACGCCATGAGCGTGCTGCCCGCCCCGGTGGCGCTCACGCTCCTCTTCCAGTTCACGTGGCTGGGGCTCGTGTGGCAGACCGTCATGACGCGCCGACCGCCGAGGCCCCTCCAAGTGGCCTCCGCCCTGGTCATCGTCTTCGGGACGGTGTTCGCCAGCGGCGTCTACAAGACCGGCATCACCGGGTACGACCCCGTGGCCCTGCTCTGCGCGCTGGGGGCGGCCGTGTCTTGCTCCCTCTTTGTCACCCTCTCCGGCAAGGTCGAGGCCCCCTGCTCGTCCGAGCAGCGTGGCGTCATCGTGTGCGCGGGCTCCGTGGTCATGTCGCTCACGGTATGCCCGGACTACGTCGTCTCGGGCGTCCTCGCCCAGGGCATCCTGCCCTTTGCCGTCATCGCCGGCTTCTTTGGCATGCTCTGCCCGGTCCTGCTCTTCGGCATGGGCTCTCCGCACCTGCCCGCAGGCCTCTCCACTGTCATGGCCGCCGCGGAACTCCCCGCCGGCCTGCTCATCGCCATGATCGTCCTCGGCGAGCC
>CABUXL010000079.1 GCA_902495525.1 uncultured Collinsella sp. | reverse complement strand
TGCCCTCGTCGGCAGACATACTGCCCGAATCCGCGCCGTAGCCGCCGTCAGCCGTTGCGTCCGCTCCGGTGTCCATGACGAGGGTGTCGCCATCGCGCAGCTTGGTAACCGGCACGCCAGGGTTGATCTCGTTGCCCTGGTCGTCGTGCTTGACCTGCGTCTTGCCGACTACGGCTTCGTTGTCGTTTTGCGTCACGACGGTCACCTTCACGCGACGGGTTTGCTTGCCCTCGTCATCAGTCGCCACGTTGACGTAATAGTGTTCGCCGTCTTCGGTCATGAGCGCCATCGTCGGCACCATCACCACGTCGTCGAGCTGCTCGGTCACCACCGATACCTCGGCCGTCATGCCCGGCTTCAGGCGCGCGTCGGGCGCCTCGATGAGGATGTCGACGTTAAAGGTTACGCTGCCGCCGCCACTGTTGGCGGCGTCGGAGTTTGCCACCGACGCGATAGCCGTGACGGTGCCCTGGCTCACGATATCGGGAAACGCGGGATACGTGACGTTGGCGCTCTGCCCAACGGCGATCTTGGCGATGTCCTTTTCGCCCACCTGCACGGTCACCTTCATCTTGGACATGTCGGCGATCTGCATGCACTGCTTGCCGCCGCTCGTATCGCTTTCGCCCATGATCATGCCGCCTGTAACCGTGGCGCCCACTTTGGCATTGAGCTCCACGATGCTGCCCGAGCTCGGGGCCGTGACCGTACGGCTGGCGGCCTTGGCGTTCGCCTGATCAAGGTTTGCCTGGGCCGAAGCGAGGCTGCGCTGCGCGGCCGATACGGCGTTCGTGTCCGCTGATGCGTCGGAGACGCCAGCCGCTGCGGAAGCTCCGTCGACGTCCGTCGTTGGGTTGGCTTGCGCGGCAGCTGCGGCTTTCTGCGCGTTGGCGAGGTCTTCCTGAGCGGCTGCAACTGCACGTTGCGCCTCGGCAACGTTGCGATCGAGCTCGTCGTTTTTAATGGTCATAAGCACGTCGCCCTCGTTGACGGATTGGCTCGCCTGCACGTTGATCGAATCGACCGTACCGTCGACAGAAGGGGAGACCACTGAGGACGAAATGGGTTTGAGCTGGCCTTTAGCCTCGACCGTTGTGGTAAACGTGCCCTCGGTCACCATGTCGGTCACAGGCCCGCTAGCGCCCTGAGGCTGCGCATTGATAACCAGGGTTGCGACAATGGCAATGAGCGCGATGGCACCTACGACACCGACGGCAATGCCGCGTCGAATCAGCTTTTTGCGTCGACGTTCGGCACGTTTTGCTTTGAGCTTGGCATATGCCTCTTCATCGGAAATCTCGGCCGCATCGTTCGCGCGTCCGCTCTGCTTATCGGCATGTACGTTTGTAACCAGAGGAATCGTTTCGGTGACATCTTCGGGCGTGTGCTCGGTATCATCCGGGCCCGGGGTGGTCGTGGGGACATTCGGCATAGCGTCTCCTTTATAGAAAGTACCTTGATAAGTATATGCGCCCACCGGTTGGGGTGGGCGCATGGGACGGTTTCTTTCGGAACTGTTAGATTGGTCGCAGCAGTTCCACGTTGTAGGAATGCGCGCGTTGCACTACGAGTGGACAACCACGCACAGGCCGACTTTGATGCAGTCGTGAAGTGCCTTGGCGTCGGCCAGGCGCAGGTTGATGCAGCCGTGGCTGCCGCACCACTTGTACGACTCGGCGTTATCGAAGCTCTTGTCGTTTTGCCAGGTGGCATCGTGGAAGCCGATCATGTTGCCCTCAAACGGCATCCAGTAGCTCACCGGGCTCTCGTATTTGGGCTTACCGGTTTCAGGGTCCTTGGCTCCAATCAGGGTGCTGCCGCCGTCGTTGCTGTTGATCTGCCACACGCCCTCGGGGGTTGCGTCTTCGCCCGGTTTGCCGGAAATAAAGTTGGCCTCCCAAACGATATTACCGTTCTCGTCATAGTAGCGCGCGTGCTGCTCGGACAGGTCGACGTCGATATACGCCTTCCAGTCGGGCTCTCCCTTTGCGGTAAAGGTGTCGGCCTTCTGGGAGTACTTGATCTCGATTTCGCCGGTCTGTTTGTTGTTAATGGCGTCCTCGACCTGCTTGGCGAGCGAGCTGCTGTCGATGGACCAACCAAAGTCACCGCCTTCGACGGCGCACTGCTTGCCATCGGCGCGCGTCCACCAGCGAGTGGAGCCCACGGTATTAAAGCCGTTGGCGAGCTCGGCTGCCCAGCTGCTGATCTGCGTCGTATCGAGTGTGGGGTTGGCGGGATCGGCAAAGCTGATCCACTGCAATACGGAGCTGCCATCAACCTTGCCGGCATCCTCGCCGTTGAGCTTGAGGGTCACGTTGACGCCTAGGAAGTTGTTGGCGGCATCGCATGCGGCCTGAATCTGATCATCGGTCAGCGTTCCATTGAGCGGCTCATAGGCATCGTTGCCGAGCTTGGAAAGATCTACGGTCTCGGCCAGCGAGGCAAGTTCGAGCTCGGCATACTTAATGACGTGCTCGCGGTTGAGTTTTTCGTTGGAGCGCGCCTTCTCGACGGTAAACTTGCCCGCTTGCTCGTCATAGGAGCTATTGGCCTCGAACGTGCCCGAACGCCCCTCGTTAAACTCGTCGATGGCGGCGCCCAGATCCTTCTCAAATTTCTTATGGTCAAAGGTGCCGGAGAGCATGGACAGGTCGACGTCTTGATCAAGATCGACTTCGTTGGAGGTAGCGGTTGTTTTGGTCTTGCCGCTTAAGGATTCCACAAGGCGGACCGGCCATATAAAGGCCTCGTTGTGGCCGATAATCTCTTTTGCGGCAGCTTCGCCGGCGACGATGGGCTCATCGGAGTCGGGCTGATAGGTCCAGCTAAAGTCATCGCCTGTCACGGTGAGCTTATAGTGCTTCCATGCCGAGTTGACCTTGGTTGCGGCAGACGAAGCGTTGGAGAACGAGACGTCGACGCCGGCGATGGTGGTGTTGGGGTAGGCTACCTGCGAAAACGCTACGACGCCCACGATATAGACAATGACGATAAGACCCAAGACGACAAAGAGCGTCGTCTTTTTGCCCGACTTATTGTTGCCGGCGGACTTGCGCGCGGGGCCGCGATCACCTCGGGTGTGCGTGGGGGGCAGCTTGGGCGCGTTGCCGTTTGCCTGGCGTTGCTGACGTTGTTGACGCTGCTGGTTCGGGCGTTGGGAAGCGTTTGTCGCACCACGCTGCTGACCGTGGCTCGGCGCGATAGGACGCGGCGACTGAACGCCGCCGGTGTGCTTGCTCGGCTGCTGCGGATCGGGAATCAGTTGAGTTCGATCGTTTTGCGACATCGTATGCATATCCTTCGAATTTCGCCTTGCGGCTCATCGTGTTTTTACTGGGCTTGCATTATAGCGATTGCCCTGCTGTTTGTGGTACGGAAACGGTGGCATTCAAAAGAGGTGGGACATTTGTCCCACCTTTGAGTCGTTCTTAGCCGTTATCCGCACACACCGCATTTTGCACAGGCTGAAAGTGCGGCCGGTGCCTGCGCGATGCCGCCCTTTGCCGTCTCGCGTAGCGTGGCCGGCAACGCGTGACCCACCGAGAGCATGACATGTGCCATCTGGTCAAACGGCACCAAGCTCTTAATGCCTGCGAGGGCGAGTTGTGCCGAGCTAAAGGCCGCTGCCACGCCGATGGCGTTGCGGTTTTGGCAGGGCACCTCCACGAGGCCACCGACGGGGTCGCAAACGAGGCCCAGCAGGTTACTCAGCGCGATGGAACTGGCGTCGAGAGCCTGCTCGGGCGTGCCGCCGAGCATCTGCACCAGAGCGGCGGCTGCCATGGCGGCGGCGCTTCCCACCTCGGCCTGGCAGCCGCCCTCGGCGCCGGCGACGCAGGCGCTCGTGGTGAGGTTGAGACCGATGGCGGCTGCGCAGTAGAGCGCGTCCATGACCTGCTCGTCGTCGAGCTGAAGGTGATCGGCGAGTGCCAGCACACAGCCGGGGACGACGCCCGCGGATCCTGCCGTCGGAGCTGCGACGATTACGCCCATCGTGGCCGAGCGCTCGAGCACGGCCATGGCGCGGGCCACGGCGTCAGTCTGGACGGCGCCCATCAGGCTTATACTCAGATCGTTTCGGCTGGTGGCATCGACAAGCTTTGCCTCGCCGCCGATGAGGCCGCCGAGCGAGCGCTGTGGATTGGAAATGGGGGCTGTGGTCTCTTCGCGCATGACGTCGAGCACGCGGCGCATGGCGGCGACGGCGTGGGCCTCGCCGGTCAGACGCGCCTCGCGCACGGCCATAACGGCGCCGATGCTGAGCCCCAGTTCCTCGCACGCATCGAGCAGCTGCTCGCCGTCGTCGAAGATTTCCTTGGCCGAGACGCCGGGGGAGAGCGACGAAGCAGAACCGGGGAGCTCGATAAAGGTCGCGTAATCGACATTGTCGAGCTTGCGGAGCATGGGGACGACGGTGTCGTCGGGGGCGCCGTCGGTCTCAAAGACGGAGTAGGCCTGGCCGCCCACTTCGGTGCGGTAGGTGCGGCAGAAGGCGATGTTCACATGGGCGTAGGCGAGCAGGTTGGTGAGCGCTGCGAGCACGCCGGGGACGTCCTGGTGCGCCACGAAGAGCGTGGAATACATGCCCGAGATATCGACGCCGACGCCGTTGATGCGGCTGATGCGCATCTTGCCGCCGCCCAGGCTCTCGCCGCGTACCTGCGCCGTGGCGCCCGTGGCGTCGACCATGTCGATGTCGACCGTGTTGGGGTGGATGGAGGCGTCGTCCCCCTTGATGTCAAAGTGATATTCGAGGCCCTGCTCGCGTGCGAGGTCGAAGGCCTGCTTGATATTTTCGTCATCGGTGTCGAGGCCCAGGATGCCCGCGACGAGCGCACGGTCGGTACCGTGGCCGCGGTAGGTGTGGGCGAAGGAGTTCCACAGCTCAAAGGTGACTTTGGTAATGCGGCCTTCCAGCAGGCTGGCGGCAACTTGGGCGCACCGCAGGGCGCCGGCGGTGTGCGATGAACTGGGGCCGACCATGACGGGGCCCAAGATCTCGAATGCCGAGGTCGTAGCTAGTGTTTGCGGCTTGCCTGCCATATGCGCTCCTGTTCTATCCCGTCGTTCCGAGGGCTTTGGTATTTGGTCGCCTGCTCTACAGTCCTGGCTCGCACGGAGGCCACATTAAGTGGCCTCCGGCTCGTGCGGAACTCGCGATCGACCAAATACCAAAGCCCTCGGAACTTAGGATACATGGTAGGGGCACGCTTGCTGCAAAATTCATCAGCTGGGAACCTATTCTGCGTCCCATGTCGACTCATCTTCGCCACCGGTTAATAAAAAAGAGGTACCGGTTGTTCCGGTACCTCTTTTTGGCGTGTTTCTATTTGGCTGTGGCTTTTCTCGTAAGCCTACAGGCCACAGGCTGCTTTGAGTTCTTCGACTCGGTCGGTATTCTCCCAGGTGAAGTCGGCGTCTTCGCGGCCGAAGTGACCGTAGGCTGCCGTCTTTTCGTAGATGGGGCGACGCAGGTCTAGGTCGCGGATGATTGCGCCCGGGCGCAGGTCGAAGGTCTTCTCAACGGCCTCGACGATCTTGTCCTCGGCAACATGCGCGGTACCGAAGGTGTCGACCATGATTGAGAGGGGCTTGGAAACGCCGATGGCGTAGGCAAGCTCGACTTCGCATCGGTCGGCCAGACCGGCGGCGACCACGTTCTTGGCGACCCAGCGCGCGGCATACGCGGCGGAGCGGTCAACCTTGGTCCAGTCCTTGCCGCTAAAGGCGCCGCCGCCGTGACGGCCGTAGCCGCCATAGGTGTCGACGATGATCTTGCGGCCGGTCAGGCCCGTGTCGCCCATGGGGCCGCCTACGACAAAGCGACCGGTGGGGTTCACATAGATGTCCGCGTTGTCCCACGGCATGTTCTCGGCAGCCATGACCGGGGTGATGACGTGCTCGATGAGGTCGGCCTTGATCTTGCCCATGTCCTCAATCTCTGCGGCGTGCTGCGTGGAGATGACGATGGTCGTGACCTCGACGGGCTTGCCTTCCTCGTAGCGCACGGTGACCTGGGTCTTGCCGTCGGGACGCAGATAGGCGAGGGTGCCGTCGTGACGCACGGCGGCCAAGCGCTCGGCCAGGCGGCTCGCCAGGTAGTGCGGCATGGGCATGAGGGTCTTGGTTTCGTTGGAGGCATAACCGAACATCATGCCTTGGTCGCCGGCGCCGATCAGGTCGATCGGGTCGGTGGTAGCGCCGGTCTGGGTCTCGAAGGACTCGTCAACGCCCTGGGCGATATCGGGCGACTGCTCGTGGATGAGGCTCATAACGCCGCAAGTGTCGCAGTCAAAACCGAACTTGGCACGGTTGTAGCCGATGCGGCGGATAACACCGCGGGCGATTTCCTGTACGTCGACGTAGGCCTGGGTGCGAATCTCGCCGGCGACGATGACAGTGCCGGTGGTCACGAGGGTCTCGCAGGCGCAACGGACGTTCTCAACGTTGGCAGGCACGCCGTTGGGGGCGATGTAGCCCTGCTCCTGGAGCTCTATTTCTTTGGCGAGGATTGCGTCGAGGACGGCGTCGCTGATCTGGTCAGCGATCTTATCGGGATGACCTTCGGTCACCGACTCTGACGTAAAAACAAAGGACCCGTGTTGGGGCGGGATGGAACGAAGTTCTTCTGACATGATTGTCCTTTCAAAAACGTGTCCCGGCGACCGTTACCATTCCGCCGGGCTCTCTATGCAAGGGCACATCATAGCGCGTAAATCAAACATTCACACCCTTTCCGCACCTACTCATTGGGGACAGACTTAAATGACCAGCCAATAGGAACACTCTTACGGCACCTGGGGACGTTCCTTATGTGTCGGCACTTGGGGACGGTCCCTTTCTGCCGGCAGTTTAGGAACGTCCCCAAGTGACGGCAGTTTGGGACACTCCTGTTCAGTTAGCTTCGAAGAACGTCCCCAACGAATGGTCATTTAAGTCTGTCCCCAATGACTGGGTCGGTGCCCTTTGTGCGGAGGTTGCTTTGATGCTTTATACTGGTGCGGTTAGACATCCATCCTGCAATCGAGGAGATTTCCATGGCATCAGACGTTCGCGTCCGCTTTGCACCCTCACCGACGGGCAAGCTGCACATCGGCGGCGCCCGCACCGCTATCTATAACTGGGCTTTCGCCCGTGCTAACGGCGGCACGTTCATCCTGCGCATCGACGACACCGATCCCACCCGTTCCACCGACGAGAACACGCAGATCATCCTGCGCGCCATGCGTTGGCTGGGCCTGGACTGGGACGAGGGTCCCGAGGTGGGCGGAGACTTTGGCCCCTACGCCCAGACCGAGCGCCTGGACCTGTACAAGCAGGCTGCCCAGAAGCTTTGGGACGAGGGTAAGGCCTATCCCTGCTTCTGCACCAAGGAGCAGCTCGACGCCGATCGCAAGGCCGCGCAGGAGCGCAAGGATCCCTTCCAGGGCTATCAGCGCCGTTGCCGCGATCTTGATCCCGAGGAGGCCCGCCGTCGCATCGAGGCCGGCGAGTCCTACGTCCTACGCATCAAGGTGCCCGAGGACCGCGGCGACGTCGTCATCCACGATGCCGTCCACGGCGAGGTGACCTTCGACGCCAAGGAGCTCGACGACTTTGTGATCTTCCGCTCCGATGGCACGCCCACGTACAACTTTGCGACCGTCGTCGACGACGC
>CABUXL010000078.1 GCA_902495525.1 uncultured Collinsella sp. | reverse complement strand
GGAAATGCCAAGCATGACCAGGCCGACGATAGCCGTCGAGAACAGCGGGTACAGGAAGATAGCCTTGAGGCCGTCCAGGTTCTTGGGCAGACCGGCAAAGACCTTCTCGAGCAGCAGGATGACATAACCGGCAAGGAAGCCGCCGACGATGCCGCCCAGGAAGCCGAAGCCCACGCCGGCGCCACCGGCGTCGATCATGCCGGTCTCGGCGTTAACAGGCAGGCCCTGGATGGCGATCATACCGGCAACGAAGCCGGGGACGAGCGCCGGGCGCTTGCCGATGGATTCGGCGATGTAGGCGGAAAGCACCGGAACCATAAGGTTCATGGCGATGCCGCCGATGATCTTGAGCATCGCAGCAAAGCTGTTGTAGTCAGACGCCGTCGAATCGAAGGACGTAATGCCCCACAGGAACGAGACAGCGGTCAGAACACCACCAGCAACAACGAAGACCAGCATGTGGCTGACGCCGTTCATGAGGTGCTTGTAGATGATGTGGCCGATGGACTCCTTCTCCTCGACCTCATCCTCGATATCGGCAGCAGCTGCAACCGTGTCGTCACCCTTGGCGGCGAGCGCGCGGTCAATCAGCTTACCGGCGGCCTCAACGGACAGGGCCTTGGAAACACCAACGGAAACCATGGGCTTGCCGGCGAAACGCTCAGCCTGGACATCCTTGTCGGCTGCGACGACGACGGCCTTGGCACCAGCGATCTCACTCTTGGTGAGCTCGTTCTCGACACCGACCTGGCCATGAGTCTCAACCTTAATGGTCAGACCGCGCTCGGCAGCTGCCTTCTCCAGCGCCTCCTTAGCCATGAAGGTGTGCGCAATGCCGGTCGGGCAACCGGTCGCGGCGATGATGTCAAACTTAGCCATGTGTCCCTCCTTCTTGAGTACAGCGCCCGCGGGCGCTCCCCTACACGCGCTTCGATGCGCGTTTTTCCACAACTGAAAGATACCAACCTACCGTCCGCGTGAGAAGAGACAAGGTGCAATTCTCCGGTGAAAGGTTCTTTCATAACCGTAAACGGTAGGTGAAAGTTTACCATCAACACTTGAAACGGCAAGGTGTATCTTGTAATTGAAAATCCCCCTATACTATGGCATTACAAAACGAGTCCGATTTTCATGCCAACCAGGAGCCATCCATGACCGATAGTAGCAAGAGCGCACTTTCCCTCATTAGTACCCATCAGGGATACAGCGAGTCCGAGCAGCGCATTGTCGACTATATATTGGAGCACCAGTCCGAGGCGCCGCGCCTCACGGCCGCTCAGCTCTCACGCGCCGCCGCCACGTCCGAGGCGACCGTTTCGCGCTTCTGCCGCAAGCTTGGCTTTGGCAGCTTCCGCAGCTTTCAGTTTTCGTTGGCGAGGGATTTGGAAAGCCAGCGCAACGAGGGCCTGACTGACGAGGTCTCGCTCGACAATATGGAGCAGAGCCTCAAGAACATCCTGGCTGCCAAGGTGAGCGAGCTTAATGCGACCATCGACGGGATCGACCACGATACGCTGGCGGCTGTTGTGCATGCCCTTAAGCATGCAGGGGTTATTGAGTTTGCAGCTGTGGGCAATACGAACGCGGTCGCGCTCGATGCGACGTTTAAGTTTTCGCAGCTGGGTCTGCGCTGCATGGCGAGCACCATAAGCGAGACATCAATCGGCTTTGCGCTCACGTTGCGCCCGGGTGACGTCATCGTGCTCATCTCAAACTCCGGCAAATCGCGCCGACTGAATCGCATGGCAAAAGCGGCTCGCGACTGCGGCGCAACCGTAGTCGTCATCAGCAGCGACAGCAAATCCCCGCTCGCGCGCCTGGCAGACTACACGTTTAATACCGTCAACCACGAAGCGCTGCTGACGACGGGCGACTTTGCGTTCTCCAAGATCAGCGCCACGATGATCATCGAAGTCATCTACAACTTCCTGCTGCCCGAGATTGAAGACGCTCGCGAACATATCAGCTACTACGAGGAGCTCATCCAGCCGGACAAGGTCGTTGAGTAAAACGCGTAGTGGGACAAAAATTTCAGTCTATTTTGTCCCACCAAGACCGCTGATACGACCTAACCTCGAGCTTCTTCGAGCATCTGCTTTGCGTGGGCCAAGCTTGCCTCGGACTGATCGCCACTCAACATGCGGGCGATCTCTGCGGTGCGGGCATCACCGGTCACCTCGTCCAGGTGCGTCTGGGGAACATCGCCTGGCTCCTTGCTGACCACGTAATGCTTGTCGGCCATGACCGCAACCTGCGCAAGGTGCGTTACGACGATGACCTGATGCGTAGCGGCAAGATCGGCCAGCACACCAGCAAGAGCACGAGCCGTAGAGCCGCCGACACCGGCATCGACCTCGTCGAATACCAGAGTGTCGACGCCGTCCGCGTTACCGAGGACAACCTTGCTCGCCAGCATGACGCGGCTGAGCTCGCCGCCCGACGCAATGCGGCGCAGGGGACGTGGCGTCAAGCCGGCACCGCTGCGGTATAGCAGCTCGTAGCTCGAAGGACCAACGGGCGTCCACTCAGCACGGGGAAGATCGCTCGACTCCCAGACGAGCTCGGCACTACCCATCTCCAAGCGCGCCATCTGACGGCCAACCTCGTGACAAAAACGCGGAGCCGCCGTATTGCGTGCACGCTTAAGCGCCTTGGCGGCGGCAAACAGTTCATGCTCCGCTGCGCCAAGCGCTTCACGCGCCTTCTTGATCTGCTCATCACCATCGTCTACCAGCGACAAAAGCTCTTGCGAGCGATCGCGCATGGAAAACACGTCATCCATGGTGGGACCCCACTGCCTCAGAAGTCCCTTAAGGTCGGAATACCGCTCGCGCATGCGAGTGAGCTCACGAGGGTCAAACGCAACACCATCGCGATAGGCGCGCAGCTCGTTGGCGCAGTCCTCGAGTGAGATGCAGGCGTCCGAAAGTGCGTCTGCGATGTCACCTAGCTTGCGGTCAACGGTCGCCATGCGGGAAAGCTCGGCCACGGCGCCGTTCACGGCATCGAGCGCTCCCCCTTCGGCAGCAAGCGATGCATGGGCCTCGTTTGCCGTCGCCACCAAGACCTCGACGTGCTCCGAGCGAGGCAGCAGCTCCTCGAGTTCCTCGTACTCGCCTGGCTTAGGGTCGACCTCGGCGATACGCTCGAGGGCAAAACGCGCTTCCTCGACGCGACTCCCCTGCGCACGCGAGGCTTCCTCCACACGGCGAAGCTCCTTGGCGGCGGCACGCGAAGCCTTAAAGCAGGTGCGATACTTCTCGAGCGCCTCAAGCGCCGCGCGCCCAGCCCAAGCATCGACCATGGCAACATGGTGCGCCGGGTCGAGCAGGCGCTGATGTTCATGCTGGCCACATAGATCCATCATCACGCCGACGCGCTCCGAAAGCTCGCGCACGCTGGCAATGCGGCCGTCAATTTTTACGCGGCTGCGGCCCTCGGCAGAAAGGCTGCGCTGTACGGTGAACCCCTCCGTGTCGTGCGGCCCGTCGAAGAGTCGCGCCTCGACGCTCGCCAGTGCCTCGCCCTCGCGCACCGTCGACGAATCCGCACGCTCGCCCAAAATAAGCTTGAGGGCCGAGAGCAGCGCGGTCTTGCCGGCGCCAGTCTCGCCAGTCAGGACAGTCAGGCCGGCACTCGGCACCAGCGTCGCATCGCGAATGAGTGCAATGTTATAAACCTGCAGCTCATCGATCATGACGCACTCCGTAGAACACACGGCTCACCGAGTTATAGAAGCTCTCGGGGCCGTAATCCAGCAGCAGCACATCACCGGGACCGCGACGCACGGCCACGCTCTCAACGGTACCATCGCAGGTAATAAACTGTCCATCGATAGCGATCGCCGGAACACTCGGACGGTCATCAGACATAAAGATCTCGACGACATCACTCGGCGAAGTCAAAAAGGCACGAGCCTGAATGGTGTGCGGCGCAATGGGTACGCAGACCATGCCCGTATAGTCAGGGCTCACGATGGGGCCACCGGCGCTGAGCGCGTAACCCGTAGAACCAGTCGCCGTCGAAACGACGACACCGTCACCGCGTAGGCGGTCGATATGGTGACCGGACACCGTGATGTCAAACTCGACCATATCGGACAGGGGGCCGCGCGTAAGCGCCATGTCGTTGAGGGCGAAGGTGCGCACGACATCCTTCGTACCGTCTTCGCGCACGGACACGATATCCGCGGCGATGGTGGCGCGACGGCTCACGTGCAGCTCGCCGGACAGGGCGTCACTCACGACCTGCAGAATGTCGCGCTCCTCGGGGCTCGCAGCAGTTAAAAAGCCCAGGTGACCATAGGAAAGACCGAGGATAGGAATCTCGCGATGGTTGAGGATGCGGGCAGCGCGTAGCAACGTACCGTCGCCGCCGAGCGTAATGACCAGATCGGAGCCGTCAATATCAGGCGTGCTTTGAATCTTCGATCGCTGGTCGGCAGCCCATGCGACTTCATAGCCCTGGCGCGTCAGCCAAAGCTCGAGCATCAGGCCGCTCTCGACCGCCTCTTGCTTGTAGTAATTGGGAACCAGAAAGACCTTCATAGCGTTGCAGCTTTCTCGCTCAAAACCGATACCTGGGATTGCAGCTCATCGTCGGCGCGCTCGCCGGGGGCAAACCTCGTGCCGTACAGGAAAAACTCAACGTTTCCCTTGGCACCATGAATGGGCGACACGCAGACATCGACCGGGAACAGGCCCTTGGCAGCAAAGAGTTCAACCGCCGCCACGAGTGTATCGTGGCGCACGGCGGGATCGGTCACAATGCCGCCCTCACCCACCAGCGCAGCCGGAGCCTCAAACTGCGGCTTTACGAGCGTGCAAAACGAACCCGAAGGATTCAGGCACGCCAGCACGGCGTCGATGATATTCGCGATACTCGTAAACGATACATCGCACACGGCCAGATCGATAGCACCGCCGTAGCCGAGCTCGGGCAACTGCGTCACATTCGTGCGCTCGTGGAGCGTCACACGATCGTCTTGGCGCAGCGACCAATCGAACTGGGCGCGACCCACGTCCACCGAGACAACGGTCGCAGCTCCGCGCTTGAGCAGGCAATCGGTAAAGCCGCCGGTAGAGCAGCCCACATCCAGACAGGCAAGGCCCGTCGGATTGATGCCAAACGCATCAAGTGCGCCTTCGAGCTTAAGACCGCCGCGGCCAACATAGGGAATGCGCCCCTTCACGTGCAGCGGCAGGCCCGGGGTCACCTTAAGGCCCGGCGAAGTCAAGCGCTCACCGCCACTCGAGACCAAGCCGGCCATAAGAGTGCGAAGGGCATCCGCGCGATCGGCGCAGATGCCCTGTGAAATCAGTTCGTCATCAAGACGCACGCGTTTCATGAATGCCATCAACCATTCGTATCCGGAGATGCGGCCTAGCTATCCTGGGATTCGTTTGCCGCATCCTCATCGTATTCCTGCTCGAGCTTGTCGGCCTCACGCGGCGTCAACTCAAACTTGTCGACCATATCGACCGCGCGGGAGCCCAGCTCAATCGCTTCGTCAAACAAATCGAGCGAACGCTCCAAGGAGGTATCCTTGGAGCGAACGGTAGCGATGATCTGATCCAGACGGTCCGAAATCTCATCAAAGTTACGGACAGAACCCTCTGGCATGGCTACTCCTCGACGGAGTCGATGTCAGCCTCGGCGGCGTCCGCATCCTCGGCCAGCACGCCAGCCTCAGCCTGAGCAACCGCAACCTTGGCGGCAGCCTCGGCAGCCTGCGCCTCCTCGCGAGCGCGATCTTCGGCCAGCAGCTCCTGGTACAGGCCCTCGCCCGGCAGCTCCTCGCTGCGAGCGATCTTGCCCAGCACGCCGTTGACGAACGACGCGGACTGGTCGGTGCCATAGGCCTTGGCAAGCTCGACAGCCTCGTTGATCACGATGGCGTCCGAGACCTCCTCGTCGGTGAGGAAACGCATCTCGTAAACAGCGATACGCAGCAGATTGCGGTCGGCGCCGGGCATGCGCATAAGATCCCAGTTCTTGGCAACGGATCGCAGAGCGCAGTCGATGCGGTCGATATGCTCGTAGGCACCGCGGCACAGCTCCAACGCATAGGGGTCGAGGGGACCCTTCGAGATCAGGAAATCACCCTCGAGGACGCGCTCGAGCGGGCTGTCCGTGGCCTCGGCCTGGAACAGCAGCTGCAGCGCCTGACTGCGGGCAAGCGTACGCCCGCGATAAACCTTAAGGCTCAAAGGTTACTCCTTGGGGAAAACGAGGCCGTCAATGCAAACGTCAACGCGCTCAACCTCGACGCCCACCTGAGCATCGATGGCGGCGACCACGGCGACGCGAACGGCCTCGGCGAGTTTCTTGAACGGATAGCCAAAGAACACCACGACACGCACGGTGAGTGCGAGCTTGCCGCCAACGACCTCGGCCTCGACCGCCGGCTCGGAAGCCGGGGCCTTGGACGAGAGCATCATGGAGACAAGGTTGGTGGCAAGGTCCTTGACGCCAACGGAGGCGATGCCCTCGACATCCGACACGGCGCGCGAGACGATGGCGGTCAGAACATCGGGCGAAATGCCGATGCCGTCAATCTTGATTTCCTGGGGCATGAGTCCTCCTAGAAGAGTTGGTTGCTAGACGCGGGAGACGAACTTGCCGTCGCGGGTGTCAACCTTGATGACCTCGCCCTCGTTGAGGTACATGGGGACCTGGATGACAGCGCCGGTGTCAATCGTGGCCGGCTTGGTGGAACCCTGGACGGTGTCGCCCTTAAAGCCCGGGTCGGTCTGGACGATGGTGGTCTCGATGAACATCGGGGGGGTCACGCCCATGAGCTCATCGTCGGCGAAGAGCAGCTGGCAGATGTCGTTCTCACGCAGCCACTTGGAGTTCTCGCCCACCATGTCCTCGGGAACGGGAACCTGCTCATAGGACTCGTTGTCCATGAAGATGTAGTCGGCGCCATCGTTGTAGAGGTACTGGAACTCGCGGGTGGTAAGCATGACGCTCTCGAACTTGGTGCCGGCGTTGCAGGTGTTCTCGACGACGCGGCCGCTCTTGATGTCGCGGGTCTTGTAGCGCACAAACGCGCCGCCCTTGCCCGGCTTGACATGCTGGAACTCGACGATGGTGTAGACCTTGTCCTTGATGCGGAGACCGAGGCCGTTCTTGAAGTCGGCGGTAGAAATGGTAGGCATAGCGACCTTTCTTGTTATGGGCAGAACGCACAAGCGTCCAAATTACATACGACAGAAATTATACACTTGCAGACGGCGCCTGCAGCGAGCGCATAAAAAGAGAACGCGGGGCGTCCGAATCGATCCGAACGCCCCGCCCCAAACTATCTACCGAAGTAGACTAGCAGTCGATAACGTGCAGGTCGTGCGGGGTCTTGGTGAAGGGCTCGTAGCCGTTCTCGGTGACCACGCCGTAGTCCTCAAGGCGCACGCCGCCCACGCCGGGCAGGTAGACGCCGGGCTCCATGGTGACAACCGAGCCGATCTCGATGGTGTTCTTGCTGCGGTTGAAGTTGGGCAGCTCGTGGATGTCGATGCCCACGCCGTGGCCCAGACCATGGTTGTAGTAATCGCCATAGCCGGCATCGCCGATGATCTTCTTGGAAAGCTTGAAAATGTCGTTGCCCTCGACGCCCGGATGGATGGCGGCGACGCATTTCTCGTGCGTACGGCGCACGAGCGCATACAGGTCGAGCTGTTCCTGCGTGGGCTCGCCCATCACGACGGTGCGCGTCATATCGGAACGATAATCGCAGTAGCCCGCGCCGTAATCCATGAGGACAAAGTCGCCCT
>CABUXL010000077.1 GCA_902495525.1 uncultured Collinsella sp. | reverse complement strand
GAGCCGCGACGTCCTCAGGGCTGGAGAGCTCCTTGAGGCCCTCGACGGCAGCCTTGATGATGTTGAGGCCGTTGTCGGTACCGAGGGACTTGGACAGGACGTTCTTGATGCCAGCAAGCTCGAAGAGGGGACGCACAGCGCCGCCGGCGATAACGCCGGTACCCTCGACAGCGGGCTTGATGATGATGCGGCCGGCACCAAAGTGGCCGAGAACCTCGTGCGGGATGGTGCCCTGCTCGGTCACCGGCACGTGGAACATGTTCTTCTTGGCATCGAGAGATGCCTTGGAGATGGCCATGGGCACCTCAGCGGACTTGCCCATGCCAACGCCGACGTTGCCCTTGCCGTCGCCAACGACGACGAGAGCGACGAGGCTCATGCGACGACCACCCTTGACGGTCTTCGACACGCGGTTGATGTAAACGACGCGCTCCTCGAACTCGGAGGCCTCGCGCTGCTGCTTCTGATTACGAGCCATGTGCTACATACCTCCTAGAACTCGAGACCGGCGGCACGAGCACCGTCGGCGAGGGCCTTGACGCGGCCATGGTAGATACGGCCACCGCGATCGAAGGCGACCTTGGTGATGCCGGCCTCGATGGCGCGCTTGCCAACGAGCTGACCGACCTTCTCCGCAGCCTCCTTGTTCGAGGTGTGGGTGCCCTTGAACTCGGCCTCGAGGGTCGAGGCAGAGACGAGCGTCAGGCTGGAGCCCTTGCTGTCGTCGATGATCTGGGCATAGATGTTGGCGTTAGTACGGGTCACGCGAAGACGCGGACGCTCGGAGGTACCCGAGACCTTGCCGCGAACACGACGCTGACGACGCTTGAGGCCTTCCAGCTTCGCCTTATGCTTGTTCATACGTAAACTCCTAAAAAGGTTGATCTTGCCAGCACCTGACGGGGTGCTGGTCTTATGCGAGTGAGTCGGTTACGACTACTTGGCGGCCTTACCCAGCTTGCGGCGGATGTGCTCGCCAACGTAGTGGATACCCTTGCCCTTGTAAGGCTCGGGAGGACGATGGCCGCGGATCTCAGCGGCAATCTGACCGACCTGCTGCTTGTTGATACCCTTGACGTTCACGTGGGTGTTGTCGGGAACCTCGAAGGTAATGCCCTCGGGAGCCTCGACGATCACGGGGTGCGAGAAGCCCAGGGAGAACTCGAGGTTCTTGCCCTTCTGCTGCACGCGGTAACCGACGCCGGCGAGCTCGAGCTTCTTCTCGAAGCCCTCGGAAACGCCAACAACCATGTTGTGGATGAGGGCGCGGGTGAGGCCGTGGCGGGCACGGGTCTCACGCTCGTCGTCGGGACGGGAAACGGTGAGGACGTTGTCCTCGACGTTGATAGCGAGCTTCTCAAAGACATCGAGCTCGAGCTGGCCCTTGGGGCCCTTGACGACAACGTTGTTGCCGTTGACTGCCACTTCGACTCCGGCGGGAATCTGGACAGGCTTATTACCGATACGAGACACGGTGATCTCCTTTCCTTCTACCTACCGAGCGAATTACCAGACGTAAGCGATGATCTCGCCGCCGACGTTGTGCTTGCGAGCATCGCGGTCGGTCATGACGCCATGGCTGGTGGAAATAATGGCGGTACCAAGGCCACCGCGGACGCGGGGCATGTCGGCAACGCCGGTGTACTTACGCAGGCCCGGCTTGGAAATGCGGCGGATGCCGTTGATGACCTTAGCCTTCTTGGGACCATACTTAAGCGTGATGTGCAGAGTCTTCTGGGGAACGGTGTCCTCGACATCGTAGCCCTCGATGTAGCCCTCCTCGTGCAGAACACGAGCGATCTCGACGAGCTTCTTGCTGCTCGGCATGGAGACCGTGGCCTTGTTCACAGAGTTAGCGTTACGGATGCGCGTAAGCATATCTGCGATCGGGTCTGTAAGGTTCATACAGATTCTCCTTCGTTCTTGATGAACACGTGCTCTTGGTTCTTCGCCGCCCTTAACGGCAAAGCCTTTTTAGCGCGTTTTCCCTGTTCCAAACTGATGCTTGAAACGCTGGTAGTGACTTACCAGCTGGCCTTCTTAACGCCGGGAAGCTCGCCCTTGAGTGCAAGCTCGCGGAAGCAGACACGGCACAGGCCGAACTTGCGGTACACAGAGTGCGGACGGCCGCAGCGCTGGCAGCGCGTGTACTCACGAGTAGAGAACTTCTGCTTGCGATTGCACTTGACGATCATCGATGTCTTAGCCACTTATATCCTCCTCACATAGAGTATTGTTCGCCCCAAGCGCCGCCCCCTTGTGGGAACGGCGCTTATAGGGCAGGTGAACCTATTTCTTGAACGGGAAACCGAAGGCGTCCAGAAGGGCCTTGGCCTCCTCATCGGTGTTGGCGGTGGTCACGAAAGTGATGTCCATACCACGCTGGTGATCGACGGAATCGAAGTCGATCTCGGGGAAGATGAGCTGCTCGGTGACGCCCATGGAGAAGTTACCACGGCCGTCGAAGCTCTTGGCGGAAATGCCGCGGAAGTCGCGGATACGGGGGATCGCGACGGAGGTCAGACGATCGAAGAACTCCCACATACGGTCGCCACGCAGGGTAACCTTGCAGCCGATCGGCATACCAGCGCGCAGGCGGAAGGTAGCGATGGACTTACGGGCACGGGTGATCATCGGCTGCTGTCCGGTGATGGCGCGCAGGTCGCGCACGGCACCGTCGATGGCCTTGGAATCGGTAGCGGCCTCGCCGACACCCATGTTCACGACGATCTTCTCAAACTTGGGGATCATCATGACGTTCTCGTACTGGAACTTGTCCTGAAGCTGCTGCTTGACCTCGTTGTTGTACTTGGTCTTCAGACGCGGCACATACTTCTCTTCTGCCATTGTTCACTCCTTCTTGGGGTTTTAAGCACGGGGCGTGGCCACGATGGGTTGTCCTCGTGCCTCCTGGCTGCATCCGCGCCGCTCATGGCATTTTGCGGTTTGGACTCGACGCAGCAGGAGCCGACAAAACAATCGGTACTATACGCGCATCGTGAGCGTATTTCCAGAAAAACCTCGTCTGCCTGCACAACTCCACAACTCCCCCGCACAAATGGGTCCCAACAAGCAGTTGCGGTGAAATAGGGACTGTTGGGCGGCCTAACAGGCTTAAACAATCCGTATTTCACCGCAACTTATTGGTGGGGATGCGATTAGCGCTTGCGGGGGACGAGCTTGGTGCGGCGCAGGTGGATCATCTCGGCGGCGATGGAGATGGCGATCTCCTCGGGGTCCTCGGCCTCGATGGCAACGCCGATCGGAAGGTGCAGCTCGCCGATCTGGTCCTGCGTAAAGCCTTCCTGCTCCAGGCGGGCACGCACAAAGGCCGTCTTGCGGCGCGAGCCCAGACAGCCCAGGTAGGCAGGCTTGGCGCGCATGGCCTGAATCACCACGTCGATATCGGACTTGTGACCCGCCGTGGCGACGACCACCAGGTCGCGCGGGCCGATGGGGCACAGCTCGCTCAGGTTCTTGTAATCGACCAAGCGACGATCGTAGACACCGGGCACCCAATCGGGGGTCAGCGTGCCGGGGCGGTCGTCGCACGCCACGACGGCAAAGCCCGCCGCCGTGAGCACCCGCGCCGTCGCGGCGCCCACGTGGCCGCAGCCAAAGATATAGGTCAGGCCCTCGGGGCAGAGCGTCTCGATGTGCGCCGCGGGAATCTCGGAGGCGGCGTTGGTGTAGGTGACCTTACTCCCCTCCTCCACCAGCGAAAGCTCGGGGCAGCCGGCAATGGTATGGCGCGATGCCTCGCCATGGTACTCGACCACATCGCCCTCGAGCGCGCTCGCGATAAACGGCTCAAAGTCGATGACGAAGTCGCCGATGCGCCGATAGACCAAGACGTCGGCAATTTCCTGGAACAACGGTGCCTGGGTCGCATCCAGATGCAGATAGCACAGGCAAATGGCTCCGCCGCAGATCATGCCGGTATCGGAGTTCTCGCCGCCCATGGTGTAGCGGACCAGACGCGACTGTCCCGCGCTCAGGAGTTCGCGCGCCTCATCCAGCGCAAAGAGCTCAATCTTGCCGCCGCCGATAGTGCCCGCCTGGCTGCCATCGGCAAAGACGGCCATCCATGCGCCCACACCGCGCGGTGACGACCCCGCCGTGCCGGCCACGACCGCCAGCTCGCACGTCTCGCCAGCACGCAGGGCGGCAAGCGCCGCATTCACAACATCGAGCTTTTCCATTGCCGCCTTCTATCCTCTAAAGATATCGGTGAGCATAGCGAGTGCCTCGAGCACGCCGCCGCCGACCGACGTCGCCTTGTCCGAAATGTAGTTGATATAGCTGGCATCGCCGCGCGGATCGACATCGGCGCATTTAAAGCCCTCGGTCACCTGCACGCCGTTCGCCAAAAGCCCGCGCAGACAGCCATCGATCTGCGTGCGCATGGGCGTATCGCCCGCGTAGCCAATCACGTCTCCGGCGCGCACGATGTCGCCGATTGCGCGGTCGGACCGAAACACGCCGGCGGCGGGGCTGTGGATAACGCGCTCCTTGCCATAGCCGGCGATCACGCCCGGCACGCCCGTGTTGGGCTGGGGCGAGCCCTGGGTAATGACGCGGCCCAAAAAATGCCCGCGCATAGTCTCGACCACGGCATCGCAATCAACCGGCGCGGTAAAGCCCGGCCCCACGGCGATGACGGCAGGCGCCATGTCGCGCGTGGTGCCCAGGTTGCGCTTGGCTAAAATCGCGTCGACCACAGCCGCGGGCTTCAGTTCGTCGAGCATCTGCGCCTGGGGGTCCACCACGACGGCGACGTCTCCAGCCCCGGTAATCTCAAGCGCCTCGGCCGACGTCTGCGCCAGGCGAGCGCGAATGCCCTCAACCTCGACCTCGCCCAGGCGAATGGCCTCGCAAAAACTGATTGTGCGGCGGATGCACGTGGGAACCGCGATATCGGCCATAACGACCGACACGCCGGCGCGTACCAAGCGAGCGGCGACGCCCGTGGCGATATCGCCGGCGCCGCGAACATAAACGAGCATTCCCGGGACACCTCCCTGTGCTACGGTTTGAGCAGAGCAAAAGCGGTTCGACCGCTACTCTGATGATTATTTATTATCACAGTATTATACGGCGGTGAACAGATGGAAACGGTTAGCGGCAATCTTGCCTCGGCGCTCAGGATCGAGCCGGGCATTACCGCGATTATCGGCAGCGGCGGCAAGTCGACGTTGCTCAAGACGCTCGGCCTTGAGCTTATGCGCGCTGGCGACCGCGTGCTCCTCTGCACCACCACGCATATGTTCCCCGTCGCCGGCGTGCCATGGGACGGGTCGGGCCGTCGTCTGGACGCCGCGCCTTGGAAGCCGGGGGCCCTGCATGTTCCCGGCTGCACCTGCGAGGCATGCGCTGGCATGAGCCGCGGAAGTATCTGCCAGGCGGGTATTTTGGACCCGGAGACGGGCAAGCTCTCCTCCCCTGCCGAGCCGCTCGACCAGCTGGCGCAGCGCTTTGACTATGTGTTGGCCGAGGCAGACGGTAGCAAGCGACTCCCGCTCAAGGCGCATGCCGCCTGGGAGCCGGTAATTCCCGCCGGCACGGCCAACGTCATCTGGCTCGTCGGCGCCTCGGGACTCAGCAAGCCCATCAACGAAGCCGTCCACCGCCCCGAGCTCTTTTGCGAGCGTTGCGGCTGCGAACTCACCGACACTGCCACCCCAGAGCGCGTCGCCCAGGTGCTCAATGCCGAGCTGCGGATGCTGAACCTCAACAATGCCCGCATCATGCTCAACCAAGTCGACACGCTCAGCGACCCCACGATGGCAGATCGCTTCGAGGCAGCCCTCAACCGCCCCCTCATCGCCACCAGCCTCAAGTAGCCGGCCCCATCTCGTCAGTTGCGGTGAAATACGGACTGTTTGGCCGCATGACGGCCGCAAACAGTCCGTATTTCACCGCAACTGCGGAGGGGGTCCGGCACTCCCCCTGCTAGCGAGGCACGTAGCGGCCGGGCTGGGCTCCGGTGGGCTCGCCGTCGCGTGCCGCCAGCACGCCGTTCACAAACACGACCTTGGCGCGGCCATGCGCCTCAAAGCCCTCGAGCGGCGTGTAGTCCACGGCCTGATGCTGCGTCGCCGCGCTAATGGTCCAGCGTGCCTGGGGATCCCACACGCACACGTCGGCATCGGAGCCCTCGGCAAGACAGCCCTTGCGCGGATACATGCCAAAGACGCGCGCCGGGTTCTCGCTCATCAAGCGGCACAGATCCTCGGGTCCCAACTGCCCCTCAAAGCTCGTGGCAATCGCGACGGGACGATGCTCCACGCCGGGCCCGCCGTTGGGAATCGCGCGGAAGTCGTCGCGCCCGCGGTCCTTTTGCCCGTGCAGGTTAAAGCTGCAGTGGTCGGTCGCAATCGTATCGATCTCGCCGGCCACAAGCGCCTCGCGCAGGGCCGCACGGTCGCCGGCATGGCGCAACGGCGGACTCATCACGTACTTGGCGCCCGCAAAGCCGTCCTCGCCCTGCTCCAGATAGCAGGTGTCGTCGAGCATCAGATACTGGGGGCATGTCTCGACATAGATGTTCTTCTGCCCGCGCGCTTTGGCAGCGCGAATGGCCTCGAGCCCCAGCTTGGTCGAAAGGTGCACCACGTTGACTGGGGCGTCGCCGGCCAGGTGCGCCAGATACAGCAGGCGGCTCACGGCTTCGGCCTCACACACGTCCGGACGGCTGAGCGCATGCCCCTCGGGTCCATGAATCCCCTGCTCGTACACGCGCTTCTGAAGTTCATTCACCAGCGTGCCGTTCTCGCAATGCACGCACAGGATACCGCCCAGGTGCTTGAGCTCCTCGAGCACCTCGAGCGTCTCGGCATCGTCCAGGCGCAAATGATCGTAGGCAAAGTAGGTCTTAAACGACGATACGCCCGCCTCGCGCATAGCCGAAAGATCGGCGCGATTGCGCTCATTCCACTCGGCGAGTGCCATATGAAAGGCGTAGTTGGCCGTGCAGGTTCCGTCGGCACGGCGATGCCACTCGGCAAGGGCGTCGGGCATGGTCACGCCGCGATCGGCCGTCGCGTAGTCCACGATGGTCGTCGTACCGCCGCAGGCAGCCGCACGCGTGCCGGTTTCAAAGCTATCGGCTGTCCAATCCATGCCAGTCCAGCACTGCATGTGCGTGTGGCCGTCGATAAAGCCGGGAAACACCCAGCAGCCCGCGGCGTCCTCGACGGTATCGCCCTCGGCCGGCTCAATCGCCGCGGCAATCCGCACAATCTTGTCGCCCTCCATGGCAAGATCGGCGCGGCGAAGCCCCTGGGGCGTCACGAGCGCGCCGTTTTTGATGATGATCATGTTGCTCCTTATCGATTCATACAGTTGGCCACGCGATCAAAATACGAGCAGGCGGCAATATGCTCCGTTATGCGTCGCTGTCCCTTGACGGTATCGACGTCCCACAGCTCGTAGGCACGCGCCTCGACCAGCGCAACGTCGACGCGACCTTTGAGAATCGAGCCCCCGCCGTCCTTGCCCTCAAGACACATAAGTGCATCGAACAGTTCCGCCGGAAAGAGCACCGGGCTCGAAGGCTCACCGTTGCACGCAAGACGCACCGGATGCTTGCGGCCACACTCGTCAAACGCACGAACCATAGCCTCAAAAGAACCCGAACTCACGAGCGGCTGGTCGCCCGGCAAAAAGAGGCAACCTTTCCAGTTGCGTTCGACTCCCCATGAAAGGCCCGCACGGACGCTTTCGCTGCGCAGCTCGCCATCGTGCAGCACGCACGGGCAATGCTTGTCCTCGCAAATCTGGGCGACCTCGGGCCAACGCGTCGAAACCACGACGTCAAAGCCCCGGGGAACCGAATCGATGGTCCGGGCAATCAGCGGCTCGCCATAGATATCGGCAAGCATCTTGTTAGAGCCAAACCGCTTGCCCTCGCCCGAAGCG
>CABUXL010000076.1 GCA_902495525.1 uncultured Collinsella sp. | reverse complement strand
CGGCGCCGTCGGCCCGCGCGTCAACCTTGCATTCGTCCACCGCGAGCGTCCCCGACACGTAGACCCCGCACTGCGAGCCCGTGGCCACCAGCGACCCGGTGCCGTGGAGCGTCAGATCGCCCCACACCTCCATGCCGCAACGCGAGATGTCCACGTCGGGCGCGCTCGTCTCGACAACAGTGTTCTGCCCGGTCAGCGTCACCGCCAGGTCGCCGTCGGTGCCGATGGCCTCGCCCGTGTAGCCGTTAAGCTCCAGGTGGTCGGCATCGGTCCAGACCCACCCGGGGCCCGACGCGCCCGGCTCGTAGTACGTGGCGCCTGCAATGAACAGGCTCTCCGCGCCCGCGGCATAAGAAGGCCCGCCCAGCAAAACGCATAGGCAGGCCATAACAGTAAACAGGATGTAGTGACGGCTGGTGTGGAACGCGGCAGCAAACATAACCGCTCCGATCTTCGCAAGAGCCAATGGAAACTGCGCCAGGAAACTACCTGGTAGCAGCAGTTATTAGTGTAGCGAGATCAAGCAAGGGACGATGAAGAAACCTGAGATCGAACCCCGAAATTAGGTGTAAATCGTTTTGCCAGTCGGTGAAAGGAAGATTCACGTTAGGCAAATATGCCGACTGCTGATTCCAAAATTAGCAGCACAGGGAAATTGACAATATCAAGTTACCAAAACATTTCCTCAATGACACCCCATGTCGTGTCCTCGCAAGTTGGATACCGTTGTAGCAACACCTTAGTAATCGGGTAAATAGTTGAGAAGCTATTCTCGGAGTTCACTACGATTGAAGGATTTAAATAATGCACCAACTAATAATTCTTGGAAATGGATTCGACTTAACCTGCGGACTAAAGTCCAAATTCTCAGATTTTTACAGCAACAGGACCAACGGAACAAACTCAATTGAATCGATTCCTGAGGACAAAAGAAACGCCTGGGATGTCGTTCTTTCTGAAATAAGAGAAAACGATCCATTGTGGTGCAATATCGAGAGTCTTATTTCTGCATACGTTTTGCAGGAAGGCGGGTCTGGTTCAATACTAGACAGCATGTACGGCCTTACAGGATTGGCTATTGACATTTCAGGACCAAATCCGCCCCTGCGGCCAAAAGATGTATTATACGAATTTGTGTCGACTCGGCTTGGAAAAGAATATGTTTCCCAAAAGGAATTAACTAACTTCCTTTTAACCTCACTAAAAGATTACGAGCACATCTTTGCGAGCTATCTAGAAAAACAAGTCGATAATAACAATAAATACAGGGAAAAGGCTGTGGAGTATTATGCAGCCATTCGCAATGCCTGCATTGATAAGGCCCAGCAAAAGAACTATGAGACATCTATCTTAAACTTTAACTATACAACCCCATTAAAATCGGAAGATCAGCAGCTGGGAATTGTTGCTGCCCGGAATATTCATGGCTCACTGGACAGAACGGACACAATATTTGGCATTGACGGAAAAGACGTCGCTGAAGACCATCCGGCGGTGCCGTTTACAAAAACATATAGGCTCATGTCATTAGTGCCATACGAAAGCGAAACTGCAAAACTCTGCGACAGCAATACCCGTTTCATCAAGATATTCGGACACTCGCTTTCTCGGGCTGACTATTCCTACTTCCAATCGATTTTTGACACCGTCAATCTATACGGTGGAGTTACTAAGCTTGTATTTCTATACAAAAAATATCCAAACAAGTCAGATAAAACAGTTGATGAGCAGGCAATTCGCGAAGATCTGTACTCACGCATATCGCATCTTCTGTATGAGTATGGAAGCACACTCGACAATAAAGACCATGGAAAGAATCTCATGCATAAACTTCTTCTAGAGCAAAGGTTGCTCATTAAAGACGTTGACGAGAATATATCGGTCTTACCTTCCAATATATATTTGCTTTAACACCTAATCCAGATTCGGCTCCCTGAGATGGTAATTGAAGAGTAGGACCGGAGAACGTACGTATATCTATAAAAGCGTAATCAAAGGCTAATGGGACTTGTTTAACCAAAAGAGGGTGTATCGGTTTGCGCCGATACACCCTCTTTTCAACAATTGGGTTTATGCACAAGGACAGAATCGCCGCAGCCGTCGCCTCTCCCCTAGTCCCGCTTAAACAGATCCCTCGTGTACACCTTGTCCGCCACGTCCGCGAGCTCGTCGCTCCAGCGGTTGGCCACGATCACGTCGCACTCTGCCTTGAAGGCCTCCAGATCGTGGGTCACCTCGGAGCCGAAGAACTCCGGCGCGTCCAGCGTGGGCTCGTAGACCACCACGGGCACGCCCTTGGCCTTCACGCGCTTCATGACGCCCTGGATGGAGCTCGCGCGGAAGTTGTCGGAGTTGGACTTCATCGTCAGGCGGTACACGCCCACGACCGGCTTCGGCTTGCCCTCGTACACGCGGTCCCACACCATCTGCAGCACCTCGTCGGCGACGAAGTCCTTGCGGGTGCGATTGGCGTCCACGATGGCCTCGATCAGGTTCTGCGGCACGTCTTTATAATTTGCCAGCAGCTGCTTGGTGTCCTTGGGCAGGCAGTAGCCGCCGTAGCCGAAGCTGGGGTTGTTGTAGTGGCTGCCGATGCGCGGCTCCAGGCACACGCCGTCGATGACGTCGCGGGTGTTGAGGCCTCGCACCTCGCAGTAGGTGTCGAGCTCGTTGAAGTATGCAACGCGCAGCGCCAGGTAGGTGTTGGCGAAGAGCTTGACGGCCTCGGCCTCGGTGGTGCCCAGCACGAGCTCGGGGATGCCAATAGTTCCGTCGGCGTTCACGCGCTCCAGCTCGGCGGGGTCCGCCCCTTGGGCGAGAAGGCGTGCGAAGCGCTCGGCGGCGGCGACGGCATCGGCGTCTTCCTTCGGCGCTCCCACCACGATGCGGCTAGGGTGCAGGTTGTCGTAAAGTGCCTTGCTCTCACGCAGGAACTCGGGGCTGAAGAAGATCTTCTCGTCGCCCAGCCTCTCGCGCAGGCCCGCGGTGTAGCCGACGGGGATCGTCGACTTGATGACGATCCAGGCGTCGGGGTTCACCGAGCGCACGGCGGCGATGGCGGCCTCGACGGAGCTCGTATCGAAGAAGTTCCTGTCCGAGTCGTAGTTGGTGGGCGTGGCGATGACGGCGTAGTCGGCGCCCGTATAGGCCTCCGCCACGTCGACGGTGGCGTGTAGGTCGAGCTGGCGCTCCCCCGCCTTGGATTCCGCCAGGAATCGCTCGATCTCGTCGTCCTGGATGGGCGACTCGTAGTTGTTGATCTTCTCGACCTTCTCGGGCACGATGTCCAGGGCGTGCACCTCGTTGTGCTGCGAGAGCAGGACGGCGAGGGACAGGCCGACGTAGCCTGTACCGGCGACAGCGATCTTCATGTCATTCTCCAATTGTCAAAGAACAATAATCCGCATTAAAAATGGCCCCTGTTACAGGGCCATGAATTCCTAAATGTTGTAGTAGCGCTTATACCATTTGGCGAAGGCCCTCAGGCCGTCCTCGAGTGACGTCGCGGGCTTGTAGCCCAGGTCGCGCTGGAGCGCCGTGGTATCGGCGTAGGTGACGGGAACGTCGCCGGGCTGCATGGGCACGAGCTGCTTGTGGGCCTCGAAGTCATAGTCCGCCGGGAGCACGCCTTCCTCCACCAGCACGCGCTGCAGCGTGTCGACGAAGTCGAGCAGGTTCTCGGGGTGCGAGTTGCCGATGTTGTAGACGCGGTGCGCGGCGAGGGGCAGCCCGTCCTCGCCCATCTTCACCTCGGGCGCGGCGTCCATGACGCGCCTGACGCCCTCGACGATGTCGTCGACGAAGGTGAAGTCGCGGCGGCAGTCGCCCATGTTGAAGATCTTGATGGTGTCGCCGCGGCGTAGCTTCTCGGTGAAGCCGAAGTAGGCCATGTCGGGCCTGCCCATGGGGCCGTACACCGTGAAGAAGCGCAGACCGGTCGCGGGGATGGAGTAGAGCTTGGAGTAGGCGGCGGCCATGAGCTCGTTGGACTTCTTGGTGGCGGCGTAGAGCGACACCGGCGAGTCCACGCGGTCCTCCTCGGAGAACGGAACCTTCTTGTTGCCGCCGTAGACCGAGCTGGAGCTCGCGTAGACGAGGTGCTTGACCGGGTGGTGGCGGCAGGCCTCGAGCATGTTGAAGAAGCCGACGAGGTTGCTCTCGAGGTAGGCACGCGGGTTCTCGATGGAGTAGCGGACGCCCGCCTGTGCGGCGAGGTTCACCACTACATCGAAGCCGTTCTTGGCGAACAGGCGCTCGATGAGGGCGGCGTCGCACAGGTCGCCGCGCACGAAGGTGAAGCGGCCGTCTGTGTCGGCCTCGGCCAGCATGCGCAGGCGGGCGTCCTTGATACCGGGGTCGTAGTAGCTGTTGAGGTTGTCGAGGCCGACGATCACATCGTCAGTCTCCTCGAGCAGCTTCTTGACGAGGAACGCGCCGATGAAGCCGGCGGCTCCGGTTACCAATACCTTTCTTGCCATTTCTCCTCTTTCGTTGTCAATGTGTTAAATAGGGAAGAGCGCTTGCGCCCACTAGAGGAAGTAGCAGGCAGGTTCCAGAGTTTGTAGTTGCGCGTTCGCAAGGCGAGCTGGACGTCGGGCCAGCTCGCCTGCATGGTGGTCTGTATGTCCTCGAATTCAGGAACCGACGCAAGGATGTCGCACATGAGGGCGCGGGAGAGCAGCGGCACGTGCAGCCTTGTGCATTACTTTCTCGGTTACAGCTTGCATTGGCGTGTTCCATCTTGTTGTTCGATCATTTGCGCATGCGAGTCTCGACGTAGGCACGCTTCTCGTCGCAGGACATATGCTTGGTCATAAGTAATTCATTTGCGTGCTTGTCGCGATACTCCTCTACCGTACAGATAGGGCGGGCCGGGATGCCAGCGACCACAGTGCCGTCAGAGACGTCGTGAGTGACGACAGCGCATGCCCCGACGATGCAGTCACGGCCGATGGTGACCCCCGGCAGAATCATGGCGTTCATACCGATGTGACAGTTGTCGCCGATGGTCACGCGGCCAAACCGATCGCAGTCCGCAAGCTCGGGGTACTTATGGCGCAGCACCCAGCAGCCTCCATCGTGGGTAGTTATCTTAACGCCCCCCGTTATGCGAACGTTGTCCCCGATGGAGACGAGCCATGGCTCGGAGCCCAGTTCATAACCATTGAGAATCTCGCACCCCTCCCCGATGGTGAGGCCGCGCTTCTTGAGAATGGCGAGCTTCTTATCGGCGGGGGTGAGTTTCCATTTCAGCGTGGATAGCAATCCCATATCACATCACTTTCTATACAGCTGCTCTTCTCGCAGGGATCATAGCGACTAGGTGCTTGAGCGGCATCTCAAGTGCATGGTGCAAAAGCAACGAGCCGACTATCGATATCACGGTAACAACGAGGTAATCCACAATTCCCGCCCACCCAAAGGCGTCACGCATGAGAGCCAGGACATAGATATTCAGCAGATAGGACTCCAGACTGGCCTTGCCGAGCAATTCGAGGAAGCGCTCAAAGGGAAGCCTTTGCGGAGCAGAAACCCAGAAAGCAATAACAAGGGCGGGTATGAAGGACGTGCACCCCGTGTTCCTAGAGAGGAACCAGCCGAGCAATGCAAGAACGCTCCCAAGTGCAGCGGCTTTGACAGATACCCCCCCCGAGACTTTCCGGATATCAAGCGGTCGGCGAGTAAATAGCCCGTGAAGAAGGACGGGATCCGCTGGAAGACATTCGCGACGTTGAGCGCGAGGCCGGCATCCGTAAAGGCGGCCTTCAGGAATAGCGCGACGGCGGCACTCAGAACGGTCGCCACGATGCAGACGACAGGCGCGCCAAGGCGGCGGCAGAAGCCATCCACCAGTGGGACCAAGAGGTAAAGCGGCACGAGCATGGCCACATACCAAGCCCCCCGGTGGAACAGCCAATACGACAGCGTAGAAACGTCGAGCACGAACAACCCCCAGTCGCCCTGCTTGGCAATGAGGATGTCAGAGGCAAAATAGAACGGGACGGCGAGTACGAGGTACGGAACGCCAACCTTGACGAGCCTCTTCCAATAAAATTCGCGGGCGATGGGGCACTTAGCCATGGAGTGGCATATGCCGAAGCCACTCACGAGCAGGAAGACGTCAACGCCCCAGTTTGCGTAGGTGAAAAACGCACCGAAGGTGCCCAGGTCGGCGTAGGAGTACACGTGGGCAAAATAGATCATGAGGGCCGCTATGCCCATAACCAAAGTCCGCCTCTCGCGGAGCCGCTGGATACTGAACTCGAGTACCGTCATCGGCTGCACGCCCCCCGCAAAGACCCCAAGAACTCAGTCATCTGCACCACGTAATTTTCGGGCTGGAAGAGCTCCTTGGATTTAGCAAGCGTGGCGCGCTTCATATCGATCAATTCGTCGTCTGACATGCAGCAGGCGCTCCTGACGCCCTCGGCGAGCGAGGCTAGTTTGAGGTCGGGAACGACGATGCCGTCGACGCCGGGCGAGAGCACGAGATCGGCGCCGCCTACGGCATTACAAAGCATGGGCACTCCGTTGGACATGCATTCCGCGAATTTGGTGGAGAAGCCAGCGCGGGCGTAGAGCGCGGGCTGCCGGAACAAGATGCCGAAGTCCGCCCTTCGGAGCATCTCAATGACGGCAGCATGCGGGAGCCTGCCGTGGAACTTGACTGCAGCGCCCGCTCCACGGCCGTGCAGTAGGATCTCGCCCTCCCTCTGGCTCACGCCCACAACGTCGAGCTCGGGCTCAGTCTCAAAGGACCCTGCGCAGGAGGCCATGGCCTCAACGAAGCAGTCGATGTAGTCCTTGCCTGCGGGAGACCCTGCGTAAAAGAAGCGGGTTGACTTCCTCTTAGCGAACTCGAGTGGCGGAACTTCGTCTAGTGCGTCGCCCGAGCGGTTGAGCGGCGGGAGAAACATAACGCGTGGGGCGCCCTGGGCCTTTTTGAGTTCCTCGAAGTGCTCCTTGAAGAAGGGAGATATAGCTAGCACCCCATCGACCGATTCGTCGGCGTCGGTGACGCGTCTCTCCCGCGACTTGGCTACGATCCATTTGGCGAGGTCGCCGTCGAAGTGAGTCTCGAACCAGTCAGTCTCGTCGACGAGGACCGGTACGCCCGCGCTGCGGCACACACGCTCAATGGCCTTGGCGAGGCGGTTCTGGATTGCGTAGTAGATGACGACAGCGGGATTTACGCGGGCCATGGCCTCGTTGAAGGCGGGGATGCTCACACGCGATACAAGACGCTCGGCGTACTTCGCGGCCAGCTGGCGACCGCTGAGGGTCAGACCCTTGGGAAACTCGACTGGGTAGTCGAATTCCTCGACGAGGGCAGGCAGCTTCGGGTCAGCTATGCCTGCAACCATGAAATGGGGTTCGTAGCCGCACATGGAGAGAAGATCGGCGATGGCGAAGGCATGCTTGGTGGGTGCATTGCTGCCAGGAATGCCTTGGACAACGTAGAGGATGCGGTTGCTACTGCTCAATGGCCGACTCCTTCGCTAGCTTTCTGTTGAGGTAGACCGGGTATACGACCGAGGAGCTGAGCATAGTAACGATGGTGCCAAGCAGGACGCCTGAGCTCGAGCCGAGCATGTTTGCAAACAGGTACGAAAGCGGAATGTTCGCAATCGCCTGTCCCACGGCCAGCGCCATCATCATCTTCATGCACGCCATACCGTTTGACACCTGCGACCAGATGGCGTTCCAGCTGTACACCAGGCAATATGCGAACATGAGCCAGACAAGGTCAGTCGAGGTATCGAGGTGTTGCCCTAGCCAAATGTCCGTGATGGGCGTGTAGGCAAGGGCGAGCACGAGGCAGCAGGCCGCGGGCAAGGCGAGCAACTTCTCCATGTGCCGAACGTTGCCTTTGATGCCCGAAACGTCACCCCGCGCATAGCGCGCCGTTATGGAGGACCAGTACGGCGAAACCATGG
>CABUXL010000075.1 GCA_902495525.1 uncultured Collinsella sp. | reverse complement strand
CGTCCTCCGATCTCCCGGGGCCGGCCGATCCGGCCCTCAAGGTATCGGGTTCCCACATTCATCCGCACATGTGCGGATGAATGTGGGAGGTGTTCGGATAAAGTTGATAATCAAGGGCAACATCTGTTCTTGGCGTGCAATACAACCGGTGTCTCATTGCTTTTATTGCCGGGGTGTACCATGAACGACAGTTTGATTCACTGCTGTCGAGAGGACGGATAACTTGGTTCGACGTGGCTCGCATCCGCGACTTTCGGTGATCCTTGTGGTAGAAGGTTCGCCCAGCTATGCGATGCGTGCGCTCGAGAGTATCCAGAACCAAGACCTCTACGATTTGCAGATTGTCGTTGTCTGCCGCGATGCTGCGCCCGGTGTGCGCCATTCGCTTCAAGTTGCTGCCGACAGGGACATCCATATTGATTTGATTGACGTCGAGGACGCGAAGCGCGGCGCTTGTCTTCGTGCCGGTTTTGCTGCCTCGCGCGGCTCTCAAATCATCGCCATGAACGCCGATGAGTGGTTTGCTCCGCAGTCTCTTTCCAAGATGGTCGATATCGCGTGCGATACTACGGCAGACATAGTGCTCCCCACGGTGTCGCTCGACCGCTATGATGCACATCGAGAGCGCCATTCGCGCGTCTTGGATGCTGCTCATATTTCCATTGATAGCAAATCTTCGATGGTGACCGGGCTGTCCCAGTTGATTTTAGGCGGCCTAGTCGTTCAGACCTCTGGCGTGATGTATAGCCGTCCGCTGTTTGAGGCATGCCTTTTGTACGACAAGGCGTTTCGCACAGTTGGGTTTATGGCGTGCTCGCTCTCGCGGGCGCAGCGCGTCTCCGGATGCGGCGACGCTTGTTTCCACGCGGCGGCACCTAAGCTTACAGATGCCTTTGATCCCACCATGTATGCCAAGGTATCCGATGACACCCGGGCGCTCGACGAGCTTACGGACTCACTCTCGGAAGCAGATAGCGGTGGTCGGCTCAAGCTGGCAACCCAAAAGTTCTACTTTGCCGGACTGGTCGCCTGCATCGAGAATTTGTGTCTGAGCCCGCATGGGGTGTCGTCAATCGAGCGTTCCGCCCGCATGCGTGATATGCTCGATGCGCCTCGAACCCGTCAGATGGTCGCCGCGCTCAAGGATAACCATCGGGGGCTCGGTCTGTTGTTTGGGCCGATCGCCAGCGCCAAGCCCGCGCGCTGCGTGATGTGTACGCATCTGGCAGCTTTTCTTAACCGGACGGGCGCAAAAACCGCCTAAACGGCTCATTTCGAAATAAACTTGCATAGAATTGTTTCGAAATGCGTTCTTATACACAAAAGCCTTCAAATAGCGTTAAACTATTCAATCACTGATTGATTGTCTCCGCCATCTTTTGGAGAGAGGGTGTGTATGACTAAAAAACGCAATGGGCGCCAGGATGCCATTAGAGATATTGTGCGCAATAAGGACGTCCGCACGCAGCGCGTGCTGGTCGATGAGCTTCGCGCCATGGGCTTCGATTGTACGCAGGCGACTGTTTCGCGCGATATCGCGGACATGGGACTGCGTAAGCTCCCCGAGGGCATCTATGTCCTTGCCGAGGACTTGCATCTGCAGCGCATGGTTTCCGAGTTAGTTACTGGCGTACTGCGCACCGATAATCTGGTTATGATCAAGGCGCAGCCCGGTACGGCTTCTGGTATTGCCGCAGCTGTCGATGCTGCGGAGCTGCCCGACGTGCTTGGCTCGCTTGCCGGCAACGACACGATCTTGGTCATTGCACAGACGGCCGAGGACGGCGAGCGTCTTGAGGCACTCATCAACAAGCTGAGTAACTCTCATAAGTAGGGGATGCGCGGCTCTGCTGCTGTGCCGTTTGTTGCTATAGGTAATTGCCGAGGGCGTTGATAAAGGTCAGCGCCCTTTTTGCATACCAGTGCCTGTTGTTCTATCGGTCCTGTAGCCGGGGCCGTCGTGGCATCTTGTGGTATCTGCCGAAATAAAGAAGCGCCCGAGCAGCGTATATGCTGCTCGGGCGCCTTGGTGTCAGTCGTTTTTTGCGCTTACTGGCCCGTAGAGGGGTCGGGCGTGGGCGTAGGATCGGGTGTGGGCGTGGGAGTAGGGGTGGGGGTAGGAGAGCCGCCCTCGCCGCCGCTACCGTCGCCGCCGCCGGTCGTACCGTCTCCGCCGGTGGTACCGTTGCCGCCGGTCGTATCGCCACCCGTGGTCTCGGTCGTCGTGGTGGTAGTCGTCGTGGTGGTTGCTCCCTCGTCTTTGTCGTCTTTGTCCTCCGACTTCTTGGCGTTGCTAGTGCCGTAGAACTTCCAGACGCTATTGTTCTTGTACGTGGGAGCCGTTCCGGTCTGGAATTCCTCGCGCTCGGTGCCCGCAAGAACGGTGTTCATGAACTTCTTAAAGACGGGCAGGTTGGTGCTGTCGCCCAGCAGGTCCGAACCGTACTTTTGGATGGGAATCTCGCCTGCGGAATAACCGGTCCACAGGGCGCATGTCAGTTGCGGCGTGAAGCCGCAGAACCACAGGTTGGTGGTGTTGTCAGTGGTGCCCGTCTTGCCGGCATAGGGCTGGTTGACGTTCAGCGCGCCGGCGGCACCCGTGCCGCTGCCCTGCATGACGCCGGATAGAACATCGGTAACCGCGGCAGCCTCGCCTTCGGTGAGCACCTGCGTGGGATTGTCGGTGTGCTGGTACAGAACCGAGCCGGTACGCGAGTCGATCTCGGTAATGGCGATGGGCTGACGGTAGTAGCCACCGTTGGCAAACGTTGCGTAGGCAGATGCCATCTCGAGCGGTGAGATGGACCCGGTGCCGAGCGTCATGACGGGAACGTCCTCGATATTGTCCTTGGCGGGATCGATGCCAAGCTTTTTGACGAGCGATATGATCTTGTCATTGCCGATGGCTTCGGCCACCTGAATGTAGCCGGTGTTGGATGAGTATGCCGTTGCCTGCTTAAGCGTGATGTTGCCATAGCTCTGGTTGCCGTAGTTTTGCACCTCGGTCGTGGTGCCCTTGGCCTTGAGCGGCGAGTTGCAGTTGAGGGTGACGTTGGGGTTCATACCGTTTTGGATGGCAGTTGCCAGCGTAAAGGCCTTAAACGTGGAGCCCACGGGGCGCTTTGCCGTAGCGTGGTTCACGTGATTCTCGTCGGCGTTGTAGTCGTAGCCGCCTACCATGCACTTGATGTAGCCGGTCTTGGGGTCAACGACGACCATGCCCATGTCCAGGCCGTCGAGCGAAAGCGTGTCGAGCTGCGAGCGCACAGCCTCCTCGGCCACCTGCTGCATGGTGGGGTCGATGGCGGTCTTGACGGTCAGACCGCCCTTAAAGAGCACGTCGGTGGAGAACTCCTGCTCAAGCAACTGCTTAACGTAGGAGACAAAGTAGGGCTGAGAGTACACATCGACGCCACTGCCCGAAATCTCGGTCACGTTAAGCGTGATGGGCTCAGCCTGTGCGGCATCGTGCTCTTCCTGCGTGATGTGGCCCAGACGCAGCATGTTGTCCAGAACCTTATTGCGGCGGGACAGCGCCAAGTCGGGATTAACCGTGGGGTCGTACTGCGAGGGCGAGTTGGGAAGGCCGATGAGCAGCGCGGCCTCGCTCAGGGTGAGGTCGGCGGCGGTTTTGGACAGATAGGTCTCGGCGGCGGCCTCGATGCCATATGCTCCATGGCCGTAGTAGATGGTGTTGAGGTACATCATGAGGATCTCGTCTTTGGAGTACATATCCTCCATCTTGATGGCGATATAGGCCTCGCGCACCTTACGCTCGATGGTCGAGTCGAATTGTTCCTCCTGCAAGATGGTGTTGCGAACCAGCTGCTGGGTGATGGTCGATGCGCCCTCGTGGCCACCGGTGAGGGTTGCCACCGATGCGCGTGCAATGCCCCAGAGGTCGATGCCGCCATGCTCGTAGAAGCGCTCGTCCTCAACGTCGACAGTGCCCTGCAGCACGTACGGGGACACCTGGTCCTTGGTAATGGACTTGCGGTTTTGCGTGTAGAAGCTCGCAATGGTATTGCCGTTGCAGTCGACGATGTCGGTGGGCTCACTTACCAGGTAAGCATTGGCGTCGGTGTAGTCGGGCAGATCGGACAGCCAGCGGTTGACGTTGCCGATCATGCCGATGCCAAACGCTACGCTCGCGATAAGCAGAAAGCCCAAAAACGAGAGCAAGATCATGGGAAGGGCATGCGTCTTAGAGCGACCGCGCCCCTGTCGTTGGCGAGGACCCATATATTGACCTCCAGGTATGTCGTGCCAGGCGGCAGGTATGCTGCCGGGCAGGATGGACATAAGTTATTACACGATAAACCAATCGGGGCACGCGAGGCCTCGTGTATGCTGGTTGGCAGCAATTTTCAGAGTGAAAGCACACCTTGGCGAGGAGTTTACCGATGGCGATTCGGCCGATGGAACCGAGTGGACAATGCGAAAGCGAGTTGGCGGCGGCTGGAGTGGCGCTGCCCGAACTGCTGGCGCCTGCTGGCGGGCTCGACCAGATGCTCGCGGCGATTGCAGCGGGTGCCGATGCCATCTATGCGGGGCTGGACGGGTTCAACGCTCGAGTGAGCGCCCATGGCTTTAGCGATGATGAGTTCGTGCGCGGCTGTGCCGTGGCCCATGCCCATGGCGTGCGTGTGTACGTGACGCTCAACGTGTTCGTGTTCGATGATGAGCTTGCCGACGCCGTGGCGTTGGGGGCGCATGCGCATGCGTTGGGTGCCGATGCGTTGATTGTGGCCGATGCCGGGCTGGCTTGTGCGCTTCGTGCGGCGATTCCGGGGGTCGAGATTCACCTGTCCACCCAAGCGGGCGCTCATAGCGAGGGTGCCGTGCAGTTGGCTGCCAAGGAGCTGGGCGTTGAGCGCGTGACGACTGCGCGCGAGCTGAGCGTGGCGGAGATTGGGACGCTTTGCGCTACTGGCGTGCCCATCGAGGTGTTCTGTCACGGCGCTATTTGCATTGGATACTCGGGTGCGTGTGAGTTTTCGGCCCTGCGGCGCGGACGTTCGGCGATGCGCGGCGACTGCACACAGCCGTGCCGTCTGTCCTATGACTTGGTGGACGAGGCGGGGCAGAGTGTTGTCGCTGTCGAAGGGGACCGCCTGCTTTGTCCGCGTGACTATCTGGGCATCGCGCATCTGCCCGAGCTTGTTGCCGCCGGCGTGGCATCGCTCAAGATCGAGGGTCGCATGAAGAATCCCGACTACGTCTTTAACGTGGTGAGGGTGTGGCGTCGGGCGCTCGATATGCTGCGCGATGGCACATGGGATGCCGATGCGGTGCTGGCGCTTGAGCGCGAGCTGGGAAGGTCGTTCAACCGCGGCTTTACCGATGCGTATCTGCGGGGTCGTTCGGGCACCGAGCTCATGAGCTTTGAGCGCGCGATCAACCAGGGCGTGCGCGTGGGCCACTTGGTGGCGGTGGGTCACGAAGAGGTGACGGTTGAGCTTGATGCCGCCGTGGCGGCGGGCGATACGCTCGAAATCCGATTTTACCCGGGTGCCGACGCGCGTCCCGATGTGCCCAAGCGCTGGCCACAGGTGCCTTGCCCCGTGGATGCCGCTGCGGGAGAGCGTATCGTCGTGCATTGCAAACGCAAGGTGGACGCGGGCTGCGAGGTCTATCTGATTCGCAGTGCCGGCGTGCTGGGGCAGACGGCAACGGTGTTGGAGCGCATGCGGGCCGAGGCGGATGCGATTGCGCCCGTTGCACGTGCCGTTGAGGTACTGCCCTTTGAGGACGTTGTGGTGGATGGCGGTGCGTCGACGGAGTTGGTGGAGTGCGCGGTTCCCACTCGCATGGTTTTTGCTTGGCAGCTGATGGATGCCGACCCGCGCGGAGAACTCGATTTGTCCGACGCCGTTGTGGTGCTTGACGAGGTGTGCCGCGCGAGTGACGCTGACTGGACCCGCTCACTGATGCAGCGTGCCGGGCGCGTCGTCTGCCGCAACCTGGGACAGGTGGTGATCGCTCGCGAGCTGGGCGTGACGTTTGACGTGGCGGCGCCGGTGTTCTGCGCGAATCGGGCCACGCTTACCTGGCTGCGCGGACTCGGTGCGGGGCGGGTGTACTTGCCGGCCGAGTTGCTCGGCAATGATGCGGAGCGTATTGCCGAACTGGCTGCTGAACCCGGCGTCTTGGGTCCGGTCGACGCCGACCGTCCCGAGCTTATGGTGTGCGAGCACTGCCTGCTGACCGCCGAGGGCGTCTGCGCCACCGATGCGACGGGACAGGTCCGTTGCCGCGACTGCTTGCGTCGTCGGCAGGCACGCTATCTGGTCGAGCGTGACGGTACACGTCTGCCAGTTGCCATTGACGCATGCGGCAGGACGAGGATTTTCCTGTCGTAGGTGCCGCGTCGCGTCAGTTTGTTATCATAAGAGAGTTTATGGACTTCCAGCACCGCCGTTTTCGGCGAGGGTGCTATAGCAAAAGGAGGATACCCAATGCTGTCTGTTGACGAGCAAATGCGTATCATCACCTCGGGCGCCGCGCAGATCGTTCCCGAGGCCGACCTTCGCAAGAAGCTTGAGAAGGGCGAGCCCCTCAACATCAAGCTCGGCGTCGACCCCACCAGCCCCGACCTGCACCTGGGCCATGCCGTGCCGCTGCGCAAGATGCGTCAGTTCCAGGACCTGGGCCACAACGTCACCCTCATCATCGGCAACGGCACCGCGTTGATCGGCGACCCCTCGGGCAAGAACTCCACCCGTCCGCAGCTTTCGCAGGAGCAGATCGAGGCCAACGCCGAGACCTACGTGAGTCAGGCCATGAAGATCCTGGATCCCGAGAAGACCACCATCGTGCACAACGGCGACTGGATTCTTTCGATGGATCTGGCCGGTCTGCTGCAGGTGTGCTCCAAGTTCACCGTCGCCCGCATCCTCGAGCGCGACGACTTTACCAAGCGCTACCAGTCTCAGACGCCGATCGCCCTGCATGAGTTCCTGTATCCCGTGATGCAGGCTTTCGACTCCGTGCAGATCAAGGCCGACGTCGAGATGGGCGGCACCGATCAGCTCTTCAACCTGCTCGCCGGCCGTGAGCTCATGGAGAAGATGGGCATGGAGCCGCAGATCGCGCTCACCATGCCGCTGCTCGAGGGTACCGACGGCGTGCGCAAGATGTCCAAGTCATACGGCAACTACATCGGCCTGACCGACGCGCCCAAGGACATGTTCGGCAAGACCATGTCCATCCCCGACGAGATGATCGGCAAGTACTATCGTCTGGCTAGCTCGCTCACCCCGGCCGAGGTCGACAAGATCGACGCCGCCCTGGCCGACGGCTCTGCCGATCCCTATGAGCTCAAGCGCGCTCTGGGTCGCGACCTGTGCGACACCTACCACGGCGCCGGTGCCGGCGACGAGGCTCAGGCTGAGTTCGACCGCGTGTTCAAGGAGGGCCAGCTCGCCGACTTCCCCGAGAAGCACGTTGAGCTGACTGTTAACGACGAGGGCCAAATCTACCTCGCCGGCCTGCTCAAGGACTTGGGTCTTTCGGCGAGCGCCGGCCAGGCTCGTCGCGATATCGACGGCGGCGGCGTCAAAATCAACGGCAAGGCCGTGGCTCCCAAGAGCTATAACATCGATCCCAGCGCCCTCAAGCTGGGCGACACCCTCTCCGTGGGCAAGCGCAAGGGTTTCAAGTTGATTTAGTTCCGCCGTTCTAACGAACGGCGGACCGGCCGACGCTGCGCGGGCCGCATTTGGACAATCTGACGTTCAACTTCAAGGGCGCGACCAGAAGGTCAGCGCCCTTTCGTTTCACGTCACCTTGTCTCAAATGCGGCCCGCTCGCTGTCATTGCCAAAACATCGGCGTTTTAATATCGGCGCTGCCGTGGTTGGCACTTGGGGACGTTCCTTTTAATATGAGCAGGACATTGTCAAGAGGCAAAATCGGGCCTGGCCCCAACGATATGGGGTCAGGCCCTCTCCCTATATCAGCCCGTCCGCGG
>CABUXL010000074.1 GCA_902495525.1 uncultured Collinsella sp. | reverse complement strand
TCGCCGTGGCCTGACGGTCTCCGAGATGTTCGTCGGTAAGGAGAACTAAGCATGGCTGACACCATCAAGATCAAGCAGGTCCGCAGCACCAACGGTTGCAAGCAGGACCAGGTCCGTACTGTCCGTGCCCTCGGTCTCCACAGGATCCGCGAGGTTCGCGAGATTGCTGACAACGAGTCCGTCCGCGGCATGATCTTCAAGGTCAAGCACCTTGTCGAGATTGTAGAGGAGTAGCAAATGCAGCTTCACGATCTTACTCCCGCGCCCGGTTCCACCAAGAACCGCAAGCGCGTCGGCCGTGGCAATTCTTCGGGTCACGGCACCACTTCTGGCCGCGGCCAGAAGGGCCAGGGTTCCCGCTCTGGCGGCACCAAGGGTGCCGGCTTCGAGGGTGGCCAGACTCCGCTGGCTATGCGCCTGCCCAAGCTTCCGGGCTTCCGTAACCCCCGTCGTATCGAGTACACCGCTGTTAACGTTGAGCGTCTCGAGCGTAAGTTCGAGGACGGCGCTGTGATCGACGGTGCCGCTCTTAAGGCCGCTCGCATCACCAAGAGCGAGTTCGAGCCCGTCAAGGTGCTCGGCAATGGTGAGCTCACCAAGAAGTTCACGGTCAAGGTCGACAAGGTCAGCGCTTCTGCGCAGGCCAAGATCGAGGCCGCCGGCGGAAAGGTCGAGCTGCCGTGCTAAATGGTCTTAAGAATGCTTTCCGCATCAAAGAATTGCGCGAAAAGATTCTTTTTACCATAGCTATGCTCGTCGTGTACCGCATTGGTGCGCACGTTCCTGTGCCCGGCATTCCCTTCCAGGGGATGCTGGGCCTTTTCTCGACCGATAACAATTCGGTCGCCGCAGGTGCTATGGCCCTCCTGAATCTTTTCTCTGGCGGCGCGTTGAGCTATGTGTCGGTGTTTTCGCTGGGCATCATGCCTTACATCACCAGCTCGATCATCCTCCAGATGCTCCAGGCCGTTGTGCCTTCCCTGCATGAGCTTGCCCGCGAGGGCGAGGTCGGTCAGACCAAGATTACGCAGTATTCGCGTTACCTCACCCTGGCTCTGGCAATCCTCAACTCCGTGGGTTACCTCTTCCTCTTTAAGAGCTTCGGCATCAGCTTTAATGGTGCCGGCGCTCCCGAGATCATCTTCGACCTCATGATCGTCGGCACGCTCACCGCGGGCGCCATGCTGATCATGTGGATTGGTGAGCTCATCACCCAGCGCGGTATCGGCAATGGCATGTCGCTGATCATCTTTGCGAACATCATGGCCGGTCTGCCGCAGGCTATCTTCTCCAGCACCGAGGGCAATGCCGGTGGCATCATCACCATGGTGATCATCTGCGCCATCATCCTGCTGGTTATCCCGCTGATTGTTTTCCTTGAGCGCGGCCAGCGCCGCATCCCGGTCTCCTACGCTAAGCGCGTCGTGGGCCGTCGCATGATGGGTGGCCAGACCACCTACCTGCCCATCAAGGTCAACACCGCGGGCGTCGTGCCGATCATCTTCGCTTCGGCGCTGCTGTACTTCCCGGCCCAGATTGCCGTGTTCTTCCCCGGCATCGGCTGGATCCAGGCAGTTGCCTCTGCGCTTTCGCGCGGCTGGCTCAACTGGGTGCTTAACGTTGTCCTCATCGTGTTTTTCGCGTACTTCTACACCTCCATGGTGTTCAACCCCGATGACACGGCCGACAACCTTAAGAAGCAGGGCGGCTTTATTCCGGGCGTCCGTCCGGGCAGGGCTACCGCGGCCTACATCAAGAACGCGCTCAACAAGATTACGCTTCCCAGCGCTGTCTTTTTGGCGCTCATCGCCATCGTGCCTTCGATCATCTTCTCTTTCACGGGTAACCATCTGATCCAGGCATTTGGCGGCACGTCCATCCTCATCATGGTCGGCGTCGTGCTCGACACGGTCGATAAGCTCGAAGGCCAGATCAAGATGTATGATTACGATGGATTCTTTAAATAGGCTAGAGGAGGATTGCTCATGAACCTCGTATTGCTCGGAGCTCCGGGTGCCGGTAAGGGCACCGTCGCACAGGAGCTCGTCGCCGAGTTTGGCGTCGCCCACATTTCCACGGGCGACCTGCTGCGTGCTGCCGTCAAGGGTGGCACCGAGCTTGGTATTCAGGCTAAGAAGTACATGGACGCCGGCGAGCTCGTTCCCGACCAGCTCGTGATCGACCTTGTCAAGGAGCGCCTTGCCGCCGATGACGCCCAGCAGGGCTTCATTCTCGATGGCTTCCCGCGCAACACCGCTCAGGCTGTGACGCTCGATTCCGAGCTCTCCGCCATGGGTCGCGAGATTGACTGCGCCCTTCTGGTCGACGTGGCCCCCGAGGTCATCATCGACCGTCTGTCTTCGCGTCGCACCTGCCGCGCCTGCGGTTACACCGGCACCGCTGCCGATGCTACCTGCCCCAAGTGTGGTGGCGAGATGTATCAGCGCGACGACGACAAGCCCGAGACCATTAAGAACCGTCTCGACGTCTACGAGAAGTCCACGAGCCCGCTCGTCGACTACTATCGTGGCCAGGGTCTGCTCAAGTCGGTCAACGGTGACCAGGCTCGCGAGACCGTGTACGGGGATGTCAAAGAGGCTCTCGGTCTATGATCAAGATTAAGTCTGCAACGCAAATCGAGCAGATGAAGAAGGCAGGAGCGCTATCTAAGATGGCGCTCCGCCACGTTGGAGCCATGGTGCGTCCCGGCGTTTCCACCTTTGAGCTCGATCAGCTCGCGGAGCAGATTATCCGCATGCATGGCGGCACCCCGGCCTTTAAGGGCTACGGCGGGTTTCCCGGAACCATTTGCGCATCGATCAACGATGCCGTGGTCCACGGTATTCCCAACCCCGACATGATCCTGCGCGATGGCGATATCATTTCCATCGATACGGGAGCCGTTGTCGACGGTTGGGTCGGCGATAACGCTTGGACGTTTTTCGTCGGTACCCCCACGCCCGAAGCCAAGGCTTTGTGCGAGGTCACGCGCGATTGCCTTAAGGCTGCCATCGAGCAGGCTGTTCCCGGTAACCATATCGGGGACGTCGGTTATGCCGTTCAGTCCCTCGCCGAGTCTCACGGTTACGGCGTGCTTCGCGATTATGTGGGCCATGGCATTGGCCGCGTGATGCACGAGGACCCCAATGTTCCTAACTATGGAAAGAAGGGGAGGGGCGTTCGCCTCCAGGCCGGCATGGTCATTGCCATCGAGCCGATGGTTACGATGGGTTCCAACCATGTGAGCACGGGCTCCGACGGTTGGATTGTTACGACCAACGACCACCTGCCCGCCGCACACTACGAGAACACCGTCGCCATTACCAATGACGGTCCGGTGATTCTCACCACGGATGCCCAAGGTGCTTGGTGTTCGCTCCAAGGCGGAGAAATGTAACAAGTTCCACTTAGTTGTGGAGCCATTACGAAGTTATTACGATGCGTGCATACGTGTTGTAGAATACTCAATCGCTGTCGTTTTCTAGAGAAAGATGATTGCTTGTGAAGAAGGAAGACGCAATTGAGCTCGAGGGTACGGTAAAGGAACCGTTGCCCAACGCCATGTTTAAGGTCGAGCTCGAGAACGGTCATTCGGTTCTGTGCAACATTTCTGGCAAAATCCGAATGAATTACATCCGTATTCTCCCCGGTGACAGGGTTGTCGTGGAGCTTTCCCCGTACGACCTGACCCGCGGCCGCATCACCTATCGCTACAAATAGCGGCACGCATACACGCACTCCATTTCCGACTGCAGGCTTAGCTCAACCTACGGTCGGATTGTGTGTGAAGACCAGCCATAGTTTTAAACGCCTGCGGCTGGGCGAGTAGATAGTAGGGAAGTAGTTTGAGCGCTACCGAAAGGAAGAACGATGAAGGTACGTCCTTCGGTCAAGAAGATGTGCGATAAGTGCAAAATCATTAGGCGCCATGGCAAGGTCCTCGTCATTTGCGAGAATCCCCGTCATAAGCAGCGTCAGGGTTAAGAGAGGAGACTACGTTGGCCCGTATTAATGGTGTCGACCTCCCGCGTGAGAAGCGCGTTGAGATCGGTCTGACCTACATTTACGGCATCGGCCGCACCACTGCGACGAAGATTTGCGTCGAGTGCAACGTTAACGTGGATACGCGCGTTAAGGACCTCACCGAGGATGAGGTTAACGCCATCCGCGATTATATCGATAAGAACCAGATCATGGTTGAGGGCGACCTCCGCCGTGAGCGCAACCAGAACGTCAAGCGCCTTATGGACATCGGCTGCAACCGCGGCCTTCGTCACCGCAAGGGCCTCCCGGTCCGCGGCCAGCGCACCCACACTAACGCTCGTACCCGCAAGGGCCCGAAGCGTCAGATCGGTGCTAAGAAGAAGAAATAAGGAGCGCTAGATAGATGGCTACTGCTAAGAAGAACGTTCGCGCTGCCCGTCTGAAGCGCGCGGACCGTAAGAACATTTCCGTGGGCCAGGCTCACATTCGTTCTACGTTCAACAACACTATCGTTTCGATCACCGATCCCCAGGGCAACGTCATTTCCTGGAAGTCGGCTGGCCAGGTGGGCTTCAAGGGCTCCCGTAAGTCCACGCCGTTCGCTGCCCAGATGGCTGCCGAGGCTGCTGCCAAGCAGGCCATGGAGCACGGTATGAAGAAGGTTTCCGTCTTCGTCAAGGGCCCCGGCTCCGGTCGTGAGACCGCCATCCGCTCCCTCCAGGCTGCTGGCCTCGAGGTCTCGAGCATCCAGGACAAGACCCCCATTCCGCACAACGGCTGCCGCCCCAAGAAGCGTCGCCGCGTGTAACTGAAAGGATCGTATCAATATGGCAATCGACAGGACTCCTGTTCTTAAGCGCTGCCGTCAGCTCGGGATCGATCCCGCTGAGCTCGGTTACAGCAGCAAGAAGGAATCTATCCGTCAGCCCAAGCGCCGTCGCAAGGAATCTGAGTACGGCATGCAGCTGCGCGAGAAGCAGAAGGTCAAGTTCATCTATGGCGTTCTGGAGAAGCAGTTCCACGGCTACTTCAACAAGGCCCGTAAGATGAACGGCGTCACCGGTGAGAACCTCATGATCATTCTTGAGTCTCGCCTCGACAACGTCGTCTTCCGTCTTGGCTTCGCCCGCACCCGCAAAGAGGCTCGTCAGTCCGTCCGTCACGGTCACTTCACCGTGAACGGCAAGCGCGTGGACATCCCGTCCTACCGCGTCAAGGCCGGCGACGTCGTCGCTGTCGGCGAGAAGTTCCGTGACCTCCTCCCCATCAAGGAGGCTCTGATTTCCTCCGAGCGCTTTGAGGTCCCTGGCTGGCTCGAGGTCGATATCGAGAAGCTGTCTGGTAACGTGCTCGCTCTGCCGACGCGTGAGCAGATCAGCGGTGATATCAACGAGCAGCTCATCGTCGAGCTCTACTCTAAGTAGTCCATCCGGGCTGCTGAGGCTGGAGGTAATACATGTCAGAATTCATTAGGCCTCAGGTTCAGGTCGAAGAGATCAACGAGACGTCTGCTCGTGTCTCCGTCGAGCCGCTCGAGCGTGGCTACGGCGATACGCTGGGTAACTCCCTTCGTCGCGTTCTTCTGTCCTCGCTCGAGGGTGCCGCCGTCGAGGCTATTCAGATCGATGGCGCGCAGCACGAGTTCATGACCATCCCTAACATGGTCGAGGATGTCACCGACATCGTCCTGAATGTCAAGGGTCTTGTCTTCAGGGCTCTCGGCACGACCGACGAGGCGACCGCCACCATTTCGGTTGACGGCCCCTGCGAGGTCACCGGTGCGGACTTCTTTATTCCGTCCGAGTTTGAGCTGGTCAACCCCGAGCAGCACATCGCTACGCTCACCGAGGGTGGCCATCTCACCATGAGCATGCGCATCGGCTATGGCCGCGGCTATGTTTCTGGCGAGGCCAACAAACGCGACAACGATCCCATCGGTGTGATCCACGTCGACTCGCTGTACTCGCCGGTTTCCCGTTGCGCCAAGCTCGTTGAGGCTTGCCGTGTCGGTCAGCACACCGACTACGACCGCCTTGTCCTCGAGATCGAGACCAACGGCTCCATCGCCCCGCGCGACGCCGTGGTCCAGGCTGCCAATATCATTAACCAGCATATGGCTGCCTTTATGAACCTTGCCGAGACCCCCGAGGTCGAGGAGGAGGCTTCGATCTTCGCTCCCGAGGTCACCAACGACAACGCTGAGCTGGACAAGCAGATCGAGGATCTGGACCTTTCCGTCCGTTCTTACAACTGCCTTAAGCGCGCCAGCATTCACTCGGTCCGTCAGCTCGTTGAGTTCTCGGAGAATGATCTGCTCAACATCCGTAACTTCGGTGTTAAGTCGATCGAGGAAGTGAAGGACAAGCTTGAGTCCATGGGCCTGAGCCTGAAGGCTTAATGCTTCGCATATTTGAGGAGAAACTAGACCATGCGTCACAACGTTAAGAAGGGCCTGAAGCTCGGCACCGATGCGAGCCACACCAAGGCCATGAAGAAGAGCCTTGCTAAGGCCCTCTTCGAGAACGACCGCATCAAGACCACCGAGAACCGCGCTAAGGCGCTGCGTTCGGTCGTCGATCCGATCATCACCTGGGCCAAGAAGGGCGACCTGCACTCTCGTCGTCTGGCTATCGCCAAGCTCGGCGATAAGCAGCTCGTTGCCGAGATCTTCGACAAGGCTGCTCAGGGCATGTGGCAGGACCGCAACGGCGGTTATACCCGCATCATGAAGCTCGGCAACCGCAAGGGCGACAACGCTCCCATCGTTATCATGGAGCTCGTCACCGAGCCTTGCACGCCTAAGGCCAAGAAGGCTGCTCCGGCCCCCAAGAAGGCCGCTGCTCCCAAGAAGGTCGAGGCTGTCGAGGAGGCTCCTGCTGAGGAGACCGCTGAGTAGACATTCCGTCTGCATAGGCTATATTCGAGGGGTACGTTCGCGTACCCCTCTTTTTTTGTCGCGATACCGTTACTTGTTTGTTGGGAGCGCCCATGACTGCGCCGTCTGATTTCAATTCGACCCCCGAGCTTGACGCCACGCTCGTATTTCGCGTGGCCTATGATGGCTCGTCGTATAGCGGATTTGCCGAGCAGCCGGGACAGACGACGGTTGCGGGTGAGCTGCGCCGCGCTATCGAGACGCTGCTTCGCCGTCCGATCGATCTGACGTGCGCGGGGCGTACCGATGCCGGCGTGCATGCCGTGGCTCAGTACATCAGCGTGCCCGTAACGGACGCTGAGCTCGCTTGTACGCGCCGTAGGTGGCTGCGGGCCATGGATGCCCTGCTGCCCAAAGATATCGCCATAAACGAGGTCTACAAGGCCCGTAAAGGCTTTTCTGCACGTTTTGACGCGCGTTCCCGTACGTATACGTACCGTATTGCCGATCGAGATGCGCGCCCCGTGCTGTCCCGCGGTGCCGTGTGGTGGCATCGCTACCCATTGGATGTTGAGGCGATGTCTGCGGCCTGTCCCGCGCTGCTGGGCGAGCAGGACTTCAAGAGCTTTTGCAAGGTGGCGTCTGCCGTGGGCAAGCCCACGCACCGCTGCGTGATGCGTGCCGAGTTTGGCCATGAGGTTGCGTTTGGCGAGGACATCCTGACGTTTACCATCGAGGGCAATGCGTTTCTGCATTCGATGGTCCGCACGATCGTGGGCACGCTTGTCGAGATTGGCATGCATCGCCGTGAACCCGAGTGGATGCGCGAGGTCATCGATGCTTGCGACCGTACCGCTGCGGGCCCCACGGCTCCTGCCTGCGGCCTTACGTTTATGGGCGTGGATTACGATCCCGCCGAGCTTGTCGTGCTCGACTAGGGGAGGGCTCGGCGCGTCGTGCGTCGGCACCTGTCATCTGTGGGCTGCGCGTGTGCAACATCTGTTCGGTTGATTTCCGATCTCAGCCGAACACATTGAGCAAATAGGCCATTCCCACAGCTAGCCGAACGCCCCCGAGGCCCCATCCGGGCCCCGGGGGCGGCATTTTCCCAGTTGAAGGAACGG
>CABUXL010000073.1 GCA_902495525.1 uncultured Collinsella sp. | reverse complement strand
GCAGAGCGAGTCGATGTCGGCGGCCGATTTCCACGCCTCCCTAACGAAAGCAAGGTGCTCGAGGGCCGATAGCGTGGGATAGAGATCCGCGCTGCCCGAAGAGCTCAGGTAGACGAGTTCTGCAAACTCGGCTGATCGACGTTGGCTGATTCCGTCTGCCGCCAGGCTTCCCGAGCGGATGCGGGTGGGAAATTGGCCCGACAGCGCTTCAAGAAGGGTGGTTTTCCCCGAGCCGTTGGGAGCAACGAGGCCCGCCGCCGTTCCCGGGCTCAGGAAAAGCGACCCGATTGAAAGTATCGTCGTGCTTCCGTATCCCACGCTCGCGTCCAGAAGCTCGAGCCCATGGTGCTTTTTCGCGGGTCCAGGCTGTTTGGGGGAACGTGTCGCAACGGCGCCGACCGCGAAAAGGACCGCGACGTATACCAGGGCCACGGCAAGCATCGATGCGCCGCCCGAACCGGAGCCAATGAATTCTGTCGGGAAGCATCCTACGTAACCCGTTGCCTCGATAGGCGAGAACACGGCCAGCGGCAGGAGCCCGAGCACGGCATTATGCCCTAGTGCCGAATCGGACAATAACGGGAATGCCGGGGCCGCGACAAGCAACGCGGAGGTAAGGGGGCCCGCGAAGACGCGCCTCGTTGCGGTCGATAGGACGACGGAACAAACGGATATCAAGGTTCCACCCGCGAGCAGCGCGAGAAGTATGGTCGTGAAGACGTTTCCCGCGGTCGTGGTAGTGAGCGCGCCGTCATGGAAGAAGGCGATCGGGTACCCGATCTGCCCGAAGCCGTTTAGGGCCAAGGCGTAAATACTCCCGGGCGCAAGGCCGGCGAGGAGCATCGCGGTCCCCGCGCCAATTATCGAAAACACGGTTTGGATAAGGCGCCGGAATTTGGGCACGGGCGCCTTTGCCGCCAAGGTCGCAGGCCTTGTGGCCCCGAGCAGGAGTATCGACGAGAGAAGGAAGGGGATGAAGGGAAGGAAAGACGGCGCCGTGGCAATGGCGTAAGGCAGGAAGGAAAGGAACGGCAGGTCGCTTGCGGAGGCTGGAATGTGCGTGATGCCGGAACTGCTCAGAGCGCGGCAATATGCGAGCGCCGCGTCATTGGTCTCCTGGTCCCCCACGATGGACCCGGATTGGAAGCCCTCGTCCATGAGCGCGTAGTAGCTCTCGGCAGAGTCGAGAAAGGCGGCGTCGGTTTGAGCGGCGAGGGCGGCGTTCGCGTATCTTGCAAGCTCAGCGTCATCTTGCTGCTCTGGCGATAGGTCTGTGCCGCTGGCCTGGGGCGCGCGCGTATTGAATGCGTCGACAAAGCCCTGCATGCCCTGCTTCATAAAGAAGGGGCCGTAGATGGGTGAATTGAACGCAATGGGGACGGAAAAGGCTGCAGCGAGAACGAGCGTGGAAATCCATACGGCCTTGTCTCTTAGGATTAGTTTGAGAAGAAGTCGACAGTACATTCAGAAGCACCTGCATTCCTCAAAGAATCGTTAGATTAAAAGTAACAGACCTGATGAAGATACGTGCGACGGGGGCGAGGCGAATGGCTGAACGGTATCGATACGCGGGTTCAACGGTATCACATTGGCCACATAGATTTTTAACTTGCATTTCTACCCGCCCTTTTCGTAGAGTCGCCGATACGTGCTTAGCGCACCCTCGGCGCGTCCGGCAGGCTTTGCGAAATGGGATCCAGGAGACTTCGGCGCAGCATCATCTTGCGGAATGCTTCTAATGAGCCTCCCATCCTTCAAAAACAGAATCTCATCGCACAGCCTATCGACCGAATCCAAGATGTGGGATGACATGATGATGCACGTACCAGAATCGGCCAGCTTCCTGAGAATCTCGGAATGCAAGTCCACCCTGCTGGGGTCGAGCGCGTTCATGGGCTCATCTAATAGAAGGTACCGCGCGCCCGTCGCATACGCAATCGCCAGGGTAAGCTGCTGCTTCATGCCCTGGCTCAGAGTGCGGATCCTCATCTTCGCGAACTCGCCTATCTGCGTTTGTTCCACTATCTCTTCGATATCGCGAGCATGCGGCCACATATCGCAAACCATCTTGAGGTGATCTTCCGCACGCAATCCGGGATACAGCAGCGTCCCCTCACCAGGTGCATAGAAGATCATAGAACGGACCTCTCTCGCACCCGTACCCTGCACCTCATCCAGAACGATGCTCCCGTCCACGCGAGGACCCGGCAAACCTGCCATCGCACGCAGCAACGTCGTCTTTCCATGCCCGTTCGGAGCGACGAGACCGTAGACCGTACCCGGGGCAAACTCAGCGTTCACCGAATCTACGAGCACCTTCTTTCCATAAGAGATCGTCAGCGTTTGAAGGTCAATCATCGAGATCATCCCCTTTCGATCTTTGGAACACTCAGGCGCACCATCAACGGAGATACGGCGCCCAAGACCACCAGCAGAGCGCCCGATGCGCCGACGACCTCTCCAAAAGGCATCGCGTTCGTCCCTCGCCCAAGGAACCCAATCGTCCCCACCTGGGAAGCGGGATCAAACGAGGCGAATGGAGCCAGCAGCGCGACGCCCATGCCCACGCTTTCAACATGAGCGCTCAACGAACCCAACACCAAGAGAACCGCGCAAACCATTCCGGTGACAACGGGGTTGCGGCTAATCGCTGCTGTCAACGCAGCGACGACGGAAATCACGCCGTATGCCATGACCAGCAACGGAATACTGCACAACACCGCCTCCCCCACTATGGACGTTGTCGAAGCTCCCGCCCGAATGAGAGCGACGGGATACTCCGATCCACCCGCACCGTTCTTAATCACGGACACAACGACAGCGGGAACCATCGACACCAAAAGCAGCACCAAGCCAAGCAGGAGAGCCAGCGCAACAGCCGTCAGAAAACGCACATGCGCTGTTGCGGGGATCTGGAGAACCAGAAGGGAACGACACTGCAGGTGGGTGCACGCGAGCGATGTGACAACCACGGGCAACAGCAAAAATAAGGAGGGAAGCGCTGCCTGGAGATACGAAAGGAGGATTAATGGGGGCATCTTCGTACTTAACTCGTAAACCTTGGGGTCCGGCAAGCTCGCGATCGACTCAAGCAGAAGGGCGCGCGCCTCCGCACGAGAAGGAGTCTCCGGCTCGATTCCGATCGATTGCAGGAGAGTCGCATCTGCCGCGCCCAGCTCACCTCGAGCGCGCTCGTACGTCGCAAGGCTTCGAAACCCCTCCGCAGGCATAGGCGCGTACACGAAACCCGAAAGAGCATCCCGCATGTCTTCCAGGGCCGCTTTGCCCTCGACGTCCATATTCGCAGCGTTCTGCTCTAGATACCGATCTATTGAACGGAGCTCCCCATCCCTATACCGAACAGCGGAAACGTTATCAGCGTCAGGAAACATCTCGACCAGAGCCGGGGCCAGCATCGTCGTCGACATTGCAATCGCGCATACGGCGAGGGTAGGAGAACGCAGGAGCAGTTTCCCCATCGTTCTTACGTATGCAACGGCGGAGGCACAAGCGCTCGAACGAGTTGCCGTTCTCGATGCAGTGAAGGAACCTCTCTCAAGACAAATCGGGGATATCGGGCACGCGCAGCCGCTCTTTCCAGCAACGCAAAGCAGGCTAATTGCCAGCACCTCGATCCCGATTGCGCATACGAGGGCAATCGCGCCACGCTCGAAGCAAAGTCCAGGCAGATTCACTATCTGCGTTGTCGGGTACGGGCTATAGGCGCCGACGGTCAACTCAGTGTTCGCATACGTAAGGGGATTCAACAGGGCGAACTCACGTAAAGCGATGGATCTTCCGTAATACCCGGGAACCATCGTCACCCCCATCAGGGCACATACGAACACGATTCCAAGCGTAGGGTTATTGGCAATCTTCACGGCAAGGTGAACGACAAGCGAGATGAACGCTGCCACCAAGAATTGCAAGATGGCCGTCTGCGCGAACACCAGCCAAGCCGGTTTGATAACCGGAGTCGCATATTGAATGTAGCCTATCGGATAGAACGGCGAGCCCGGGCCATTCTTCACAAGCGCGGCGATTATCCCTGGAAGATTGATGGCGAGGACGGCAAGCATTGCAAAAACACTCGCCCATACGCTCGATGCAACAAGTCTACCCAGCTCGCCCATCGGTGCCTGGATGATGAGCTTTTCACGTTTGTTAAGACGCGCAGCAAGGAACGAGACGGCAACGGCCGTTGCGACCCATAGCAAGTACTCCTTCGATCCGTCATAATAGGTGTACTCTCCATCCGATATCTGCAGAAACGGAAGTAGGGGAGAGAGCGGTGCCAAGATAAGACGTCCCGCGGCAAGAGGGTACAGAAGCGCGGGCATGCTTGATGAAGAGGTATAGACACCGTCCTCCCCCGCATTCACAAGCGCATCCGCATAGGATGCTGACAATTCCTGCTCAACACGGGTTATTCCCGACTCGAGGTATTCGACCCGTCCGTCGATGCCAGCCGCGCTCCTGAAGACGGGCAGAGCACAAAGAACCATCAACGCAACAACGACAACACAGAGCGACCTGGAGGAGAGAAGCGACCTAAAGATCGCCTTCGAGATTTTGAGCATATTCATCGCCAACCTTAACCTCATCCAGTCGGAACAGAGGGGCCGAACAAAATGCTCGGCCCTTATTACTTGCCGGCAAAGTCAATTTAACATAAACTGTTAAAAAGTAACCTGAGTCTTTTAAATTCTTCGGAGGTTATTATGAGTTCCGACAATCGCACTCCCCGGCTTCATTCCTTCCGCATCGCATGTGCGATAGCCTCTGCGACCCTTTGCGCCACCGCCATCGCACAAGTGGCGTTCTCCTTAAAGCCAGCAATCGAAGTGCTCGACAACCCTGTAATTGCAGACTCCCCCGCGTATCCAGCCCTTGCGATCTCGACATTGGTCCCTGCCGTCATCGGTATCGCTACGACCATCCTCAGCGCCGTTCTCGTGTGGACGATCAAGAGCGGAGACCCCTTCAAGAAAGGGTCTGCGACATGCTTGAAGGTGCTCGGCATTCTCTTCGTTGTTCAAGCTGCCACCAGCCTCTACGCCGGCTCACTCAAAACCTCCGTTTCGATGTTTGGCGGCGAGGGGGCCGTCGGCGCCCAAGAGATCGCTTCATCATTCGATTGGACCTCTCTGGTTCTCGGCATCGTCCTGTTCATGCTTTCCCAGCTCTTCTTGTACGCCCGAGAGCTGTACCTCGACTCCGACGAGATTGCGTAAGGAAACGCCATGCCCGTAATTGTTCGCCTCGACAAGATCATGGCCGAGCGAAAGATTTCCTCGAACGAACTTGCCGAAAGGATTGGAACCACGCCCGTGAACCTGTCCCGTATTAAAAAAGGGCATATTCGCGGCATTCGCTTCAACACACTCGAGCAGCTATGCCTCGCCCTTCGTTGCCAACCCGGAGACCTTCTCGAAGTCATGAGCGAAGAGGATGCCCGAAAGGAGTTCGGACTCGATTGGTCCGCCGAGGATTAGAGGGCGGTCGTACTCGCCCTGCACACGGGGATGCGAATCGGCGAGGTCTGCGGCCTTCGGTGGTGCGATGTGGATTTCGAGACGGGCCTGATCTCGATCAGGCACTCGGTGGCGTACGCGAAGGGAATGGGTTCGTTCATCAAGGACACCAAGACCCATGACGCCAGGGGTATCCCCATCGACCCGGTCGGCCTACTCCCCTTCCTGAAGGAGACCCACGAGATCGACTGCGGAAAGCTGCGCTTGCGCGGCCTTACCGGGGCGGTCGAGATCGGGGACTGCTACATCCTGTCGGAGCCGGGCGCGACCTTCGCGACGACAAGCTATATCCGCAGGGCGTTCAAGACGTTCTCGGAGACCAACGGCCTCATGGGCACCAACGACGAGCTGATCACGTTCCACGGCCTTCGCCACACGTTCGCAACGCAGTGGATCCGCCAAGGCGGCGATATCAAGGCGCTCCAATCGATCCTCGGCCACAAGGACGCCATGGCGACGCTCAACGTCTACGCCGACATCGAGCCCATCTCCAAAATCCATAACATGCTGCGCGCCACGCCGTGCCTTTGGCGCGGGCACCTCGGGCCGAGGGTCGATCCGGGTCCCATGTTCCAACAGAGGATCCAGGAGTCCATCGAGACGCTCCAGGCGTTCGGCTACGGCATCACCGAGCCGGACGACCGAAATATCGCCATACGCGACGTGAAGATGAACAGTTGGCTCTAGCTCACCGAGTACGCGGCAGTGCTGGGCCCATCCCAACTGAGGTCACGGTGATCCGATAGGGGCGCCGCCCGCGGCATGCGCCGCGGAGCGGTATCCCCTGCCGAAGGGCGGGGATGCCCTCCGCTTCCAGTTCGGAATCAGCCGTCGGAGGCGTTCGGCTGACTGCGGGAACGGCCTGTCCGCTCAATGTGTTCGGCTGAGATCGGAAATCAACCCAACACGAGCCGGACACGCGCCAGACGGCTCTTCCCCGTACGGCCTTCCCCCTTACGCTCATGTTGCAGGCATGTAACGCCGCAGCGAGCGCGCCTTTTTTGCGCCAGACAGGTACAATGATGAACACTGTACCGTAGCGGAGCGCCCCGCGCGCGCCGCAACCACGCGAAAGGGTTTCCCATGGCCGAGATCTCGTCCTCCCGTATCGTCATCACCGTCCTTGGCAAGAACCGCCCCGGCATCGTCGCCGGCGTCACCCGTGTTCTGGGCGAGGCCAACGTCGACATCCGCGACATTACGCAGTCCATTATCGAGGACATCTTCACCATGACCATGCTGGCCGACACCGCCGAGTCCAAGCTCGACTTCGCCGAGCTGCAGAAGGCCCTGGCCGAGGCCGGCGAGCTTTCGGGCGTCAACGTGTCCATCCAGCGCGAGGACGTCTTTAACTTTATGTACCGCCTGTAGCGAACAAGCCGCTCGGGGCAGCTTGACGTCATATCGTCCAAGCGCGCGGCCCCCAAGCGGACCGGAGAGGAGCGCGCATGGCCTACGACGCCAAGAAAATCTACTACCGCTTCGACGATCACCTGAGCCGCCTGGTTCTGGATTACGAGGCGAGCCGTCAGATTTCGCCCGAAAGCGAAAACCTCTACCACGGCCTGCCGACCGACCCGTACGACGAGGGCCTGTTTGTCGAGCACAATGTCAAGCGCGGTCTGCGCAATGCCGACGGCTCGGGCGTGGTCGCGGGCCTTACCCGCATCTCGGACGTGCACGGCTACAACAAGGTCGACGGCAAAGTTGTGCCCGATCAGGGCAAACTCACGCTTCGTGGCTACAGCATCGAGGACCTGGTCAACAACGCCCAGGCCGAGGATCGCTATGGCTACGAAGAGGTCGCCTACCTGCTCATCACGGGCTCTCTGCCCACCAAGGAAGAGCTTGACGGTTTTTGCGAACGTCTGGGCGCTTTTAGGCACCTGAGCGACGAGTACGTCCGCGAGTTCCCCATGACCACGGTGTCGTCGAGCATCATGAACGTGCTTCAGCGCGCCGTGCTGCTGCTCTACGCCTTCGACGCCGAGCCCGACGCCATTACACCCGAGCACGAAATCGACGTCGCCATCTCCATGCTCGCCCGTCTCCCCCGCATCGCCGCCTTCGCGCATATGGCCTCGGTCGCCAAGCGCCGCGGCTCCGAGGTTCATGTACCGCACCCCACACCCGGCCTTTCCACCGCCGAGACCATCCTGCAGGTGCTCCGCGGCGGCATGGCATTCACCCGCGACGAAGCCATGCTGCTCGACGTGATGCTCATGCTGCATGCCGAGCACGGCGGCGGCAACAACTCCACGTTCGCCTGCCGCGTGCTGTCCTCCTCGGCCACCGACCCGTATTCCGCCTACGCCGCGGCTATCGGCTCGCTCAAAGGCCCGCGCCACGGCGGCGCCAACGCCAAGGTCGTGTCCATGCACGAGGATATCCGTGCGCATGTCTCCAATTGGGAGGACGAGGACGAGGTCGCAGCCTACCTGGGCAAGATTCTCGACAAGCAGGCCTTCGACGGCACGGGCCTCATCTACGGTATGGGCCACGCGGTTTACTCCATCTCTGACCCCCGTG
>CABUXL010000072.1 GCA_902495525.1 uncultured Collinsella sp. | reverse complement strand
CCATCACGCCGTCGAGCGCCTTAATGCCCTCCGTGTCGACGTTGCCCGTGTCTTTGACGGTCACGCGCAGGCGCGTCATGCACGCCGCGTTTGCGAGCACGTTGTCTTTACCGCCCAAAAGGTCCAGCAGCTTTTGAGCCAGCTCTTTGTTCGTCATAACTCCTCCTTGTATTGGGTATCTCGTCTGAATGTCATATCAGCTCACGCCGCGCACCTATTGGGCATCGGCATTGCTCTTCTCATGGCCACTCACCGCAGCACGGACATGGCCTCGCGCCCGCTCAAGAGCTACCGTAGCCTGCTCGGCATCGCAGTCCAGCAGTACCGAGACAATAGCGGTTTTTACGTGGCCGCCGGCATCTGCAAGCGCCTGAACGGCGCGCTCGCGCGTGCAGCCGGTCGCCTCCATCACGATGTTCTGGCCGCGCACCACCAACTTCTCGTTCGTCTGCTGCACATCGACCATCAGGTTTTGGTATACCTTGCCGATCTTGACCATGGCACCGGTCGAAATCATGTTGAGAATGAGCTTTTGAACCGTTCCCGCCTTGAGCCTCGTTGAGCCGGTCAGCACCTCGGGACCGGGCACGGGCTCAATGGCAAGATCTGCGCTCTCCCCGATCTTCGACCCTTGGTTGCAGGCAATTGCAATGGTCTTGCACCCAGTTGCCTTGGCGTACACAAGGCCGCCCACCACATAGGGAGTACGACCGCTTGCCGCCAGGCCAACGACAAGATCCTTGTCCGAGAGTCCACGCTCTCGCAGGTCGTTCGCGCCAAGCTCCTCGCTGTCTTCGGCACCTTCGACAGCCTTGATAAACGCCGTCTCGCCTCCGGCAATGAGCCCGACAATCAGATCGGGTGACACGCCAAACGTGGGCGGACACTCCGAAGCGTCGAGTACGCCCAGACGACCGCTGGTGCCTGCGCCCATGTAAAAGACGCGCCCGCCGCGCTCGAGTGTCTCAGCAGCCCAGTCGATTGCTGTGGCAACCTGGGGCAACACTTTCGTGACCGACTGGACGGCACGAAGATCCTCATCGTTCATCGTCGTGACGATTTGCAGCGATGTCATCGTATCGAGGTCCATTGACCTTTGATTACGCTGTTCGGTCGTGAATTTTGTTAAATCGAGCATTTCATTCACCTCATCTTTCCTGTTTCTCGATGTAGTTTTGCTTAATGACATGCGTCGCCCGTTCGTAGTCGCTGGCAACGTAAGCAGCGTACAGGGCATCGACAACCATAAGCTGGGCCATACGCGAAGCCATGGCACCGCTGCGGACCAAGGGTTCACTCGCGGCGACGCCGAGCACGGCATCGGCCATGGTGGCAAGCTTGGATGATCCATCTACTTTGGTAACGGCCACAACGGGACAGTTGTGACGTTGAGCCTCGGCGGTGCAGTCCAGCACCTCTTGCGTCAAGCCCGAGTAGCTAAAGGCGATTGCCATATCGCCCTCATGCATGTTCTTGGCACATAAGAGCTGATCATGCCAGTCGTCGTACAGATGGCACTCTTTGTCGACACGCATGAGCTTTTGCGCCAGGTCGTGCGCGACCAAACGAGAGGCACCAATACCGAACAGATTGACCGCGCGTGCCAGCTTAAGACGGGCCGCGCATCGCTCCAAGACGGTGTAATCGAGCGTTCGCGCCGTCGCCTCGATCGTGCGCACGTTGCTTTTCATCACCTTCCCCACGATACGTTCGACGCTGTCATCCATGGAGATGTCCTCGAGGGCTACGTCTTTCTTGTCACCTAAGAGCGCCAGCTCGGCAATCAGTTCGCGCTGGAACTCCTTGTAGCCCGCAAAACCCAAACGCTTGCAAAAGCGCAAAATGCTCGAGGGCGAGGAGAACGTGACATCGGCAAGACCGCGGACGGACAGCCCGACCACCTCGTGCGGATGAGCGCTTACATATGCGATGACATTGCGTTCCGCCGGGCTCGCGCTGAGCTCACGCTCGCGAAGCCGCAAAAGCAATCCGTTTGCCATCTCAAACACCTCCGTTGAGAAGAATTAAAGACCAACGAACGATTCGTACCGGATACAAACAGCTTTTGCGGTACATTGTGCCGCATCGTGGCGCACAAAGGGCGAGCGTTCTACCGCTCGCCCCTCAAATCCGACCGCTCGGAAATACGCGCGACACAAAATAATTCAACAAGGTCGCATTATCAGAAACGGGTTTGTTACCGGCTAGCGCCTCGCATGGGCGCCGATCGGCCGAGTCGCATGGCGCACCAACGCCGCTGCCAGCAATACCAACAGCATGGCGGTGATATAGCCCGCAGCATCGAATCCTAAATCGATAACGTCGAAATGCCTGCCGGGAACAAAGATCTTATGTACCTGATCGCCAACGGAGCAGGCGGCGCAAAAGAGCAATACGGGCACACAACGGGAGCATACGCTCCACGGACGCCTGGAAAAGCAAAGCACGACCACCGAGGCGAACAATCCGACGAAGAAAAACTCTACGGTATGGGCAACGCGACGGACGTTCGTGCCCACCCACATGCGAATGGAAGCAAGTCGGCCAGACCGGACACTCGAGGCAGCCGAATCGGTGCCCCCGGTCATTCCGTTCTCCACCTGAGCTTCACCCGTGGCATCGACAGCCTGAACGCCCGTAGCCTGACCCTCCACCACGCGCGCGGTGGACTCGCTCAGCAACGACGTCTCCACCGCATTTTGCTCCGTCAGCACCCAGATGCCCGCCAGCGTTGCAGCGAACAGAGCAATCGCGGTCCATCCGATTATTTGTTTTACGCGCGCCAAGGGTCAACCTCCTTTTTTGAATATCAGCGAGTGTAGCCCCAAATGGCATCGTCACCGTATCAAAATTTGAATCGCAACAGGAAGCGACAAAGCGACGCAAACCCCTACCCCGCCTCGCGCATCCAGCGATCGAACGTCCCCACACACACGCCCAGGCACTTTGCTGCCTGGCTGCGGGTAATATCGCCCGCCTCATAGCTATCGCGCACCAGCTCAAACTGAGGAGGGCACGGCTTGCGAGGTCGACCGAAACGGACCCCTCGCGCCCGCGCCGCTGCAATCCCCTCCGCTTGGCGCCGATGGATATTCTCGCGCTCCACCTGCGCCACGTAGCTCAGCAGTTGCAGCACAATATCGGCAATCAGGACGTTGGTCACATCCGGCGCGCCGCTGGCCCTGGCGCGCGTGTCAAGCAATGGCATGTCCAACACCACAATGGCAACCCCGAGCTCCTTGGTAATGCGTCGCCATTCCTCAAGAATCTCGGAGTAATTACGGCCAAGTCGGTCGATAGAAAGCACCACCAGCACGTCCCCGTCTCCCAGGACGTGCAACAGCTCGCGATAATGCGGTCGATCGAAGTCCTTGCCGCTCGCATGGTCGGCATAAATATTCGCCGAGCCCACGCCATAGGCGCCCAGCGCATCCAGCTGCCGATTCAGATTCTGATCGCGCGAACTCACCCGCGCATACCCGTACACCGTCGCCATCTCATCCCCGCTTTCTTGTAAACCTGCCAAAAGGGACAGGTTTATTTTGGTAGGTTTTACCTCTCAAATAGCAGGTAAGCGGGCGGCCGAGCAGACGGCAAGGTAGTCACGATTCAAATGCGGAGGGCGGCCCCGAAAGACCGCCCTCCGCTCTCTCGCCACGAGTCGGGATTTAGCTAATGGATAAGCTTAAAGTCCAAGTGTCCACGCGTGGTATTGACGCGCGAGACCTCGATAATCACGCGCTGGCCCAGTTCATAGCGAGTCCCCGTGTCGGCGCCCGTCAGCGTAAGCGCGTCCTCGTCGAACTCGAACCACTCGTTGCCCAGGCTCTTAATTGAAACCAGGCCCTCGACCTGTGTTAGGTCCAAGCGCACAAAGAGGCCCATGCTGCTAACCCACGAGACGGTTCCGGCATAGCGCTCACCCAGACGGTCCTCATAGTACTGGGCAATCTTGATCTTTTGCGTCGCATGGCTGGCGGCATCTGCCGCGCGCTCGGCATCGCTACATGCGCGGCAGATCTGCGGCAGAATGCGCGGCAGCGACTCGCGCCCCTTGCCGATCAGCCGCGGCGTACGGACCAAGGCGTCCTTGCCGCCGAGCTGCTCATAGGCCAACTGCAGTTTGAGCACGCGGTGCACCACCAGATCGGGGTAGCGACGGATGGGACTCGTAAAGTGACAGTAGCACGGCGCGGCGAGCGCAAAGTGGCCCTCGTTGCGCGGCTTGTACAGCGCGCGCTGCATGCTGCGCAGAAGCAGCGTGTTGACGAGCGGTGCGTTGGCCGTACCGGCGGCAGCATCGACTGCAGCCTGCAGCTCATCGGGGCTCCCCAGGGCAATACCGGCAGCACGGCGATCGTCGATGATGCCTAGCTGCGCCAGCGCAACGGCGGCACCGTGCAGGCTATCGGGGCTCGGATCCTCATGCACGCGATAGCAGGCCTCGATATCACGGTCTGCCAGCCACTCTGCAACGCACTCGTTGGCGAGCAGCATGGCTTCCTCGATAAGCGACGTGGCACACGAACGCTCACGCGCCACAATCTGCACGGGCACTCCGTCCTCATCCAATAGAGCGCGAATCTCGGCCGTGTCAAAATCGACTGAGCCGCGGGCGCGACGAATACGACGGCGAAGTTCGGCGAGTTCGTTGGCGGCGACAAGGAAATCGCTGAGGTCGACGTTGTAGCCGCGGGCGGCCTCCTCGCACGCAAGACCGCGCTCAAGCGCTTCCTCGCGCGAGGCCTCAGCAGCCGCAACATCCTCGGCCGCACCCTCCAGCACCGAATACTCCACCGCGCCGGCACGTACCAGCAGCGCCTCGGCGCCGTCATAGTCCATACGCACACGCGAGCGAATCACGCTGGGATACGAATCGTAATGCCGCACGCGACCCTGCGCATCGAGCTCAATGTCAACGGTAAACGCAAGACGGTCCTCGTCAGGGCGAAGCGAGCACAGGTCACAGGACAGGCGTTTGGGCAGCATGGGAAGCACGCGATCGGCCAGATACACCGATGTCGTACGATGGCGAGCCTCAAGATCGATATGCCCGTCCCAAGCCACATAGTGTGAAACGTCGGCGATATGCACACCCAGCTTGTAGCCACCCTCGGGCGTGCGCTCCAGCGAAATGGCGTCGTCAAAGTCGCGCGCGTCGACTGGGTCGATCGTGATGACAAAGCGGTCGCGCAGATCGCGGCGGAGCGGGTCCTTAAGCGCCGCGGACACATCGAGCGAAAGCCCCTCGGCCTCGTCCAGCGCGGCCTCGGGATAGCTATCGGTATAGCCGTAACGCGCCATCACATATTGAACGCCCAAATCGGGCGCGTCATCTCCGCCAATGCGGCGTTCGATCGTCACGGTACCCGATTCCAGGCGCGTCGGGTAGGTCAAAATGTGCGCGACAACAGCATCACCCGGGTGGACACCCAGACGATCCGCCGAGGTATCCTCGGGCAGAATGAAGAAGTCGTCCTTCAGACGCGAATCGAGCGGCTCGATCACACCGAGCGGACCGGCGGTCTGGTACGTGCCCACCACGCTTATGGCTGCACGCTCAACTACGCCCTCGATCACGGCGCGCCGCTCACCGTGCGGGCTGTTCTTAATGCTCACGGCAACGGTATCGCCATCCATGATCTCGCGCTTACCGCGGCCCATGACCTTGTAGTCGCCGTTTTCGGTTACAACGTAGGCACTATGCTCATGGAGCTGCACACGCCCGGTCAGGCTCGGACGGCGTTCGCTGCGCACCGGCCCGCGCTTATTGCGAGCTCCACGCTTATGCTTGTTATTGCGCCCCATGGCGCCTCCTAACTATCGATTGCGAACTCCAAAGAGTCTACCCAAATGATTCGCTTTCCTGCCGTCCCCTAGGGATCAAAAAACGGGCCGCCCCATAAGAGACGACCCGTTGGAAGGGATGAATTCCAAGCATGCCTACACGCGCAGGTAGCGGCGCATGGCGATGGCAGAACCAAAGAGACCGATAATCACACCGACCAGAATCAGCGCAGCATAGGTCACCAGGTAGTACTGCATCGGCAGGGCAAACGACATCCAGCCGATGCTCTCCTGCAGACGCGGGATCATCAGATTGCGCAGCAGCTCCAGAACGCCGATGGAAAGCAGCGAGCCCAAAATGGCCTGCAGCACGCCCTCGGTGATAAACGGGCCACGAATGAAACCGTTGCTGGCGCCGACCAGACGCATAATCGCAATCTCACGACGACGCGCCGTGATGGACAGGCGAATCGTGTTGTTGATGAAGATGAATGCGATAAAGGTCAGAAGACCAACGAGCACCACGGCGGCGATGCGGATGTAGTTGGTCACCTGGAACAGGCGGCTCACTTCCTCCTGGCCGTACAGCACGCTCGCGTTGACGTCGCCGTCATCCGCGATCTTCTGGAAATCGGCATCCTTCTTGAGCTTCTTTGCCGTGCTCTCGACCTTGGACGGATCGTCCATCTCAATAGCGAAGGAAGCCGGCAGCGGGTTCTGGCCATCGAGCGCGCTCATGGTGGCGTCGGCGTTGCCCGACATCTTGCTCGTATACTCGGCCAGCGCGTCGTCCTTGTCCTTATAGGTCACGGACTTGACGTTATTCCACGTCTTAAGCTCGGCCTCAAAAGCCTGAACATCGGCCTGATCGGCGTCATCACTAATGAACGCGTTGATGACAACCTGATCCTCGACGGTGCCGATCACGGAGTTCAGCATCGCAGAGCCCATGATGAACAGGCCGATGATAAACAGCGAAAGGAAGATCGTGATGACGGCGCCGAGCGAGGTAGTCCAGTTACGGAAGAAGTGGCTGATTGCCTCTTTGAAGGAGTAGCCCACGTTAGTTGGTGCCATAGTTGCCGTAACCTCCCCTCTCCTGGTCGCGGATGACGTGGCCGCCCTCGAGGGCGATCACGCGACGGTGCATGCTATCGACCATCTCGCGGTCGTGCGTGGCGACGATCACGGTGGTGCCGGTGCGGTTAATACGCTCAAGCAGCTTCATGATGCCCAGCGAGATCGCCGGGTCGAGGTTGCCCGTGGGCTCGTCGCAGATCAGCAGCGGCGGACGGTTGACCATAGCACGGGCGACGGCAACGCGCTGCTGCTCGCCACCGGAAAGCTGGTCGGGCAGCGAGTCCATCTGATCGGCCAGACCGACCAGGCGCAGCACCTCGGGCACCTGGCTGCGAATGACGCCCTTGGGCTTGCCGATGCACTGCAGGGCAAACGCCACGTTTTCGTAGGCGGTCTTTTGCGGCAGAAGCTTAAAGTCCTGGAACACGGCGCCAATCTGGCGGCGCAGGAACGGAACCTTGCGGTTCTTGATCTTCATGAGGTCCTGACCGGCAACCAGGATGCGGCCGCTCGTCGGCTTGACGTCGCGGTTGAGCGTCGACAGCAGCGTGGTCTTACCCGAGCCGGAGTGACCGACCAGGAAGACGAACTCGCCCGGATAGATCTCGATGTTGATGTCGTCGAGTGCAGGCTTGTTGGGCTGTGCCGGATAGATCTTGGTGACATGCTCCATAAGGATGACGGGCTCGACACCGGCCTGCTTGGCCATCTTCTTGCGGCTGGCCTGCGGATCGATGGGCGCAAACACCGACGTAAAATCGGGGTTGTTGAGCGCGTTATCGAGGCTTGCGACCTCGGCGGCCTGATCGCTCTCGACCACCGGGGCAGCAGGCTGCGTGGGGTCGGGAATAGCGGCAAAGAGACCGGACTGCGCAGGCTGAGGAGCCGGCGTCGCAGGGGCCAAGGGGTCGGGAATGCCGGCCATGGTAGGCTGCGGCGTGGCGGCACCAGCCTGAGGCTGCTCCACGCGAGCGGTCACGGCCTGAACGGGCTCAAAACCCGCCGTGCCGGAAAGCGCGACATCGCTGGTTGGATTGTAGGCAAAGGGATCGGATGCCGGCTGTGCCTGATCTGCCGGCTGAGCGGGGGCCTGAGCAACAGGCTGGCCCTCTGAATCCGGAGTGGCGAAACGACTGCCCTGGACGCCTGTCTGCGTCTTGGGGGCATCATCGCCCGCACCGGAGGTACGGAAGTGGTTACCCACTGGTGCTCCTTATCGTCGTGCGTTTAAACTACATGAGCGCTTTGTATTTTAGCAGCATTAGCTTTGCTGCACATAAGAAGCATGGCGGGCTTAGGGATCCCGTCGGCCGGGTACAGGGTTACTCTCCAAATCGTCCTCGGACATGTCTGAGCCCCCGCAGCGCGCTTCGCGCTGCGGGGGCTCCACCGTCCT
>CABUXL010000071.1 GCA_902495525.1 uncultured Collinsella sp. | reverse complement strand
TCGGGCGGCAGGTTGAGGAGCTCGTCGCCGGGACGGTGCAGGCAGACCTTCCTGAGCTTGCCGATCTCGGAAGGCACGTGCAGACCTTTCGTCATGGCCTCCTACCTTTCTTTCGGGCCTTTCGGCCGAATCTCTCAGCGCCCTTCCATAGCGGACGCTGCTTGCTGACAGCACTAGTTATATCCAAATTCCACCCGCAATTCCACCTCGCCCCCGAACGGTCAACAAAGTGCGATGAACGGTATATCGCATATGATTCCCCCATAATGCACTTCAGCGTTCTAAAGTAGCTTTTCAAAGGTAAATGCTCTTTTTTCTTAAAAACCATTTGCGATTGCGTCTCTAAACTTTTGATTCAGAATTGCATAGCTAAATCGGTTTTATGTATATAAATGACGCTAGTTTACGTTTCTGCCTGTATTCGATGATATTCAGCTATCTATCATTCTTATTCATACTTACGCATCAGTTGAGTGAGGATATAGACCGCTTGCAGACGAGCGGGGCGTCAGTCCTATGACTTGTCAGCGTAAGAAGTAGGTAAAGATACCGTTCACGCGATACGTCCGTGCCAGCGGTCGACTAAATTGAGACAATAGTGAATAGTGTTAGGCTACCGTCCCCTGTGGGGACTGAACGGACAGATGCATATGCCGAGCAAAATCGAAAAGAAGCAAGCCGCCGCAAAGCTGCGCAAGCCGCCGCGCGACTTCTCGTACACGCAAAACCGAGAGCTCAGCTGGCTGCGCTTTGACAACCGTGTGCTTGACGAAGCCTTCGACGAGACCGTTCCGCTGTTCGAGCGCCTAAAGTTCGTGTCGATTTTCGAGTCTAACCTCGACGAGTTTCTCATGGTGCGCGTGGGCGGCCTGTCCGATCTGGCGGAGCTCAAAAAACAACCTGTCGACAACAAGAGCAATATGACCGCCTCCGAACAGGTCGATGCTGTCATGGCCGAAATGCCCGGGCTCCTTACCCGTTGGGAGTCCATCTTTAAGAGCATCGAGGGCAAGCTCGACACCTTGGGCGTTCACCGCGCCCGCATCGATTCGCTTACGCCCGAGGAGCGCACCTTTGTAACCCGCTACTTCCAGGCCTACGTGTCGCCGGTTATCTCGCCGCTGGTCATCGATCCTCGCCACCCCTTCCCCAACCTGCGCAATGGCGCGCTCTATCTGGCCTGTGGTCTGGACGGCGCCACCGACGAGGAGAGCCTGCTGGGCCTTATCGAGATTCCCGCCTCGATGAACCGCGTGGTCGAGATCCCCTCGCCCACCGGCACCTACTCCTACATCTTGCTCGAGGACGTCATCCTCGCCTGCCTGGACAGTTGCTTCGGCTCCTACAAGCCACTCGACCGCGCGCTCATCCGAGTCACCCGCAACGCCGACATCGATCCGGACGGCGAGGGCGTCGAAGAGGAAGAGGACTACCGCCAGCACATGAAGCGCATCCTCAAGAAGCGCCTGCGCCTGCAACCGGTAGTGCTCGCGGTCTCGGGGTCGCTCGAGAAGGCGACGCTCAAGACCATCCGCAAGGCGCTCGAGCTTTCGCGCCGCTCTGTCTTTACCTGCGATATCCCACTCGACCTGGGCTACGTCTTTGGCATTGAGGGCAAGATTCCCGAGCACCTGCGCAACGAGCTGCTCTTTACGCCGTTTAAGCCGCAGTCCAACCCCAACATCGACATGACCCGCTCCATCCGCGAGCAGGTGCTGCAGCACGACAAGTTGCTCTTTTATCCCTATGAGGCCATGAACCCGTTCTTGGACCTGGTGCACGAGGCCGCCTATGACCCCGAGTGCATCTCGTTGCGCATCACGCTCTACCGCGTGGCCAAGCAGAGCCGCCTATGCGAGTCGTTGATCGATGCCGCCGAGAACGGCAAAGAAGTCACGGTGCTCATGGAACTTCGTGCCCGCTTTGACGAGCAGAACAACATCGAGTGGGCCGAGCGTCTGGAAGAGGCAGGCTGCACCGTCATCTACGGCTCCGAGGGCTTTAAGTGCCACTCCAAGATCTGCCAGCTCACCTATCGCGAGGGCATGGCGCTAACGCGCCTGACGCTGCTGGGCACCGGCAACTTTAACGAGAAGACGGCCAAACTCTACAGCGACTTTATGCTCATGACCGCTCACCCCGGCATCGGCGAGGACGCCAACCTATTCTTCCGCAACCTGTCGCTGGGCAATCTGCGCGGCGATTACCGCTTCCTGGGCGTGGCGCCCGTAGGCCTCAAGCCGCTCATCATGCGCGGTCTGGATCGCGAGATTCAGCGCGCTCTCGCTGGCGAGCCCGCCCGCGTGTTCTTTAAGCTCAACTCGCTCACCGACCGTGAGGTCATCGACAAGATCGCCGAGGCATCGTGCGCTGGAGTCCGCGTGGACATGATCATCCGCGGTATCTCGTGCCTCAAGCCCGGTGTTCCGGGCAAGACCGAGAACGTGCATGTCCGCTCCATCGTCGGACGCTTTTTGGAGCATGCGCGCGTTTACGCTTTTGGCGTGGACTCGGACATGATTTACCTGAGCTCGGCCGACATGATGACACGCAACACCGAGCACCGCGTGGAGATCGCCTTCCCCGTGCTCGACCCCACCTGCCGCGCCCTGGTACACGAGTACATGGGCATGCAGCTGCGGGACAACGTGAAGGCCCGCAGCCTCACGAGCGACGGCACCTGGGTCCCCGTGGAGCGTGCAGAGGGCGAGAAACCCTTCAACTCGCAGGAAGCCCTGCTGGAGCGTGCCTATCGCAACGCCGAGGCCGCGCCCGAGCCCGTCATTGAGGCGAAACCTGCCCCCGAGCCCGAGCCGCAGCCGGTAGCACCCAAGGTCCAAGAGGTCCAGGCGACCGTCATTGAGCCCGAGCCCGCACCTGCACCTCAGCTCGAGTCGCAGGTTACCAAGCCCGTATCCGAGACGAGCACCCGTCGCGATAAGCCCGCCGGCAAGACCAAGGCCATCGAGCGCCATCGCCCCGGTCGCGTGCGCATGGGCCTGGGCCTGATCGGCCTGGGTCTTAAGACGCTCATTACCGGCAAGACGAAATAGTCGTTTGTAGAAGCAGTTTGTAGAAGCGCCCCGCATTTGAGGAAAGCCTCGGATGCGGGGCGCTTTTCCCTGCTACCATGGTTGCGAACAAAACCGCGAATGGCAGGCAGGAATATGAAGCTCACCATAGAATCGATGACGTACGGCACCGACGGTCTGGCACATGCCGACAACGGCAAGGCCGTCTTTGTGCAGGGCGCCGTGGCAGGCGACACCGTCGAAGCCGAGGTCGTGCAGGACGGCAAGTCGTTTATGCGCGCCCGCACGACCGAGATTCTGAAGCCGAGCCCCGATCGCATTCAGCCCCCCTGCCCCTTCGTGGGCATCTGCGGTGGTTGTTCGTGGGGCAACCTCTCGCGCACGGCGCAGCTTGCCGCCAAGGAGCAAAACCTGCGTTCCACACTCGAGCGTATCGGCAAGTTCAGCCCCGATCAGGTCAACGAACTTGTCCAGCCTATCCGCCACACCAAGGACGACTGGGGTTACCGCAATAAGATTGAGCTGGAGCCCACCCTCGTTAACGGACGTGTGCGTCTTGGCATGCACGGTGTCGACCCCAGCAAAATCGTGACCGTCGATACGTGCCCGCTGTTCGATAAGCGCTTCCCGAAGGCGCTCAAATCGGTCGTCGGCGCACTCAACTATCTAAGCGGCAGCCATGACTTGGGGCTCGAACGCGTGGGCATTCGCGCATCGCGCCGCACCAAGGCACTCGAGGTCGCACTCTGGACGCCCACAGGCTCTTTTCCGCGCTCGCAGGTCTCCCGCGTGCTGGCGGACGCCGCTCACCCCACAAGCATCGTGCGCGTGATGAGCAAGGGCGAAAAGAAGGCCCGCCGTGTCTCCAAGGTCGAAATGCTCGCCGGAGAGGGCTCATGGACCGAGAATATCGCCGAGGGTCAGATGCGCTTGTCTGCCCCGTCTTTTTTCCAGGTCAACACCAAGGGTGCCGAGATTTTGATCGATCTTGTCATGGAAGCGCTCGACCCGCAGGAAGACGAGCTTGCCGTGGACCTGTACTGCGGTGCCGGCACCTTTACCCTGCCGCTCGCCCGCCGCTGCGACTTTGTCGCCGCCGTCGAGGCCTACGGCCCCGCCGTGCGCGACCTGCGCCGTAACCTGGAGATCAACAAGCTTGATAACGTCGACGTCATTGGCGGAGACGCGGTGCGCGAGTTCCCCGACCAGGATGCCGACGTCTTGGTGGTCGACCCGCCGCGCGCAGGCCTTGCCCCCGAAGCGATCGACCTTATCGCCAGCACGAGTGCTCGCGATGTCGCCTACGTGAGCTGCGACCCGGCCACCCTGGCGCGCGATCTCAAACGCTTTGTCGAAGAAGGCACCTTCTCCCCCGTAAAGATCACGCCAGTCGACCTGTTCCCGCAAACCTTCCACTGCGAGACCGTCGTCCACCTTAGGCGCAACTAGACTGTTTGCCCAAGACCACGCCCGATGATTATTCTGAGACGGGGATAAAAATAAATTTGCTCCGAATGATTATTTAATCCCCGTCCCGAAATTGAACCGCCCCCTCATTTCTTTAACATTAGAAATGGGGGCTTCTTTATGGACGGGAGAGTCAGGCACGACGCCACGCTGAGGACTCTTGCAGCAGAGCTTTGCGACAGGGGGTACGGGCGCGCCGAAGGCCGGCGGGAGGCCGAAGGGTGCCCGGACCCGGCCGGGGCCAGCGGCGTGCGAGGGCAAGCTCATGCGACGGAGCTGCTGCCCGGGCGCCTGAAGGACGAGCTCTACAGGAACCGGACGTGGCGGAGCTTCGAGGAGTTCAAGCGGGACCTCGAAGCCTATACCGTTCACTGGAACAAGAGGAGGCGGGTTAAGCAAAAGGGACTGACCCCGGAGGAGTTCCGGAATCAGTCCCCATGTGCGACATAGGTCGCTAATTGACCCGTCCAAGTATCGGGGCGAAGTTCATTTCAGCGCCGTTTGAGAAAGCTAGACGCCTTCGGGCAGGTTATCCCGGACACGGGGCGGCCGCCTCGACCGACCTCGGCCCTCACCCACCTCAACTGCTCCTCAATTACATAGAGCTGGTCGAAAAGGGCGCAAGCTAGCGGGCGCCTTCCTCGTCGTCGTTGGGTCGGTAGGTGATGAACTCGATAACAAAGGCCAGAACGGCAGAGACGAGTGAGGCGATGATCGCGTAGATCATGTGGGAGATCCCGGCGCCACCAGGGGTCGCGTCGATGAAGTTGAGCAGGTTGAAGACGCCGAGGCCGCCCGAGATGTACATGAGGGCGCCCGTCATTCCCACGATGGCGCCGCCCACGGCGGAGCTCAGGCATGCCACGACGAACGCGCGCTTGTTGGGCAGGGCGATGCCGTAGATGCCCGGCTCGGTGACGCCGAAGAAGAAGGCGGAGATCATCGCGGGAAGGGCGATGCCGCGGAAGCGCTCGTCCTTGTTTTTGAGGTACATGGCAAAGATGACCGCTCCGAGCGCGAACGCGTGGCCGATGGTGGCAGCGAGCACGCTGTCGTGGCCGAGGGTGTTCAGGTTCATGATGGAGATGGGGATGAGGCTCCAGTGGAAGCCAAAGATGACGAGACACATCCACAGTCCGCCGACCAGGGCGCTGCCCAGGACGGAACCAACCACGGGAAGCTGGAAGATGAACGAGAACGCCGCGCTCAGCAGGTTGGTGATGAGGGTGGCCACCGGGCCGATGACGAGGTAGCCCAAGACGATGGAGACCGTCATCGTGGCGAGCGGGACGAGGAACATCTTGAGCGCAGCCGGCATCCAGCTCTTGAGCCAGCGCTCAAGGATAGAGCCGAACCACACCATGAGAAGGACGGGGATCACCGAGCTCACGTAGCCGGACACGGGCATGATGATGGGGAGCCCGAGGGCGGTGGCGTACCACGAGAACGTGCCGGCCACGCCGAGGTCGATGCTGCCGAGCGCCTCACCCGAGGTCAGGGCGACCATCGTCGGGTAGAGGAGCGCCACGCCGATTGCCACGCCGGTGAACTCGTTCATGCGGAACTTGCGCGCGGCACTGAACGCCAGGGCGACGGGAAGGAAGTAGAAGAAGCCGTCAGCCACGGTGTAGAGCAGCGTGTAGAGGCCGTCGTTTGCAAAGGCCGGGACGAAGTAGGTGATGAGGGCAAGCAGTCCCTTCATGATGCCTGCGGCGGCAAGCGGTCCCAGGATGGGCTGGAAGATGCCAGAGATGAGGTCGATGACGACGGAGGCAACAGTCTTATCGCCCTGGGGCTCGTCGTCGGCGCTTGCGCCGCCCGAGAAGTTGCCGGCCTCCAGGACCGCGTCGTAGACGTCCTCGACGATGTTGCCCACGACCACCTGGTACTGGCCGTTGGCCTGGATGACCTGGATGACGCCCTTGAGGGCCTCGATCTTGGCAGTGTTGGCGCAGGACTCGTCCTTGAGTTTGAAGCGCACGCGCGTGATGCAGTGCGCGACGCTGGCGACGTTCTCTGTGCCGCCTACGTTCTCGAGTATGGATCTGGCCAGATCGTCGTATTTTTCAGCCATTATTTTCTCCTTAGTGATATTGCCCGGGCGGCTAGCCCAGGTCGCCTCCGTTGGTGGCGATGGCCTGTTGGTACCAGTAGAAGCTCTTCTTGCGCCTGCGCTCGAGCGTGCCGTTGCCCAGGTTGTCGCGGTCCACGTAGATGAAGCCGTAGCGCTTCTCCATCTCGCCGGAGCCCGCGCTCACGAGGTCGATCGGCCCCCAGGTGGTGTAGCCGAGCATCTCGACGCCGTCCTGCTCGATGGCGTCGCGCATGGCCTCGATGTGCTCGCGCAGGTAGGCGATGCGGTAGTCGTCCTCGATCGTGCCGTCGGGAAGCACCTCGTCATAGGCGCCGAGGCCGTTCTCCACCACAAAGAGCGGCTTCTGGTAGCGGTCCCAGAGGTCGTTGATCGTGATGCGGAACCCCAGCGGGTCGATGACCCAGCCCCAGTCGCTCGTGCGCACGTAGGGGTTCTCCACGCCGGCGAAGGCGTTGCCCTCGGCGACGCCGCCCACGGAATCGGGGTCGCCCGCGGTACAGCGCGAGGAGTAGTAGCTAAACGAGATGAAGTCGACAGTGTTCTCCGCAAGGATGTGCTCGTCCTCGGCGGTCATGCCCACGTCGATGCCCTCGCGCTCGAGCATCTTGAGCGCGTAGCCGGGGTAGTGCCCGCGTGCCTGCACGTCCACGAAGAAGAGGTCCTCCTGGTTCTTGACCTGCGCTGCGCGGACGTCCTCGGGACGACAGGAGTAGGGGTAGTAGCTTCCCGCGGCGAGCATGCAGCCTACCTTGTTCTCCGGGTCGACCTCGTGGGCGATCTTGGTGGCCCAGGCGCTCGCCACGAGCTCGTTGTGCGCGGCGCGGTACTCGGCCTCGCGGGCATTCTCCCCGGGCTCGAGGACGATGCCGGCACCCATGAAGGGACGGTGCAAGATCATGTTCATCTCGTTGAACGTGATCCACCAATGCACGAGGCCGCGGTAGCGGTTGAAGAGCACCGTCACGAGCCGCTTGTAGAGCTCGATAAGGGTGCGGTTTCGCCAGGCGCCGTACTTCTTGACGAGGTGGATGGGGCAGTCGAAGTGCGTGATGGTCACGAGGGGCTCGATCCCGTGCTCGCGGCAGCAGCGGAACACGTCCTCGTAGAAGGCGAGCCCGGCCTCGTTGGGCTCTTCCTCGTCGCCATTGGGGAAGATGCGGCTCCAGGCGATGGAGAGGCGAAAGACCTTAAAGCCCATCTCCGCGAAGAGGGCTATGTCCTCGCGGTAGTGGTGGTAGAAGTCGATGCCCGTCTGGGCCGGGTAGTAGTACCCGGGCTCAAAGTCGAGCATGCGCCTCAGGCCGCGGCTTACGTCGTTGCGTTCTGGCCCGTGTGGGATGACGTCGACGTTGGCAAGGCCGCGGCCGCCCTCGTCATAACCTCCCTCGCATTGGTTGGCGGCGGTGGCTCCTCCCCAAAGGAACCCTTTTGGAAATGGCATGGTGCCTCCTTCTCTCTGGCGCCCCCATCTCTGCGGGGGACGCTTTATAACGTCCTTGCGGCCTCGCGCGCCGGGCCCGTGGCCCTTTCCCTGATGCGCGCGGGCCGTCTGTGAAGGGGTGACTAGCTGACGGCTTGTCCTGCAGCGGCGCGACGTGCCTCCCGGCCTCCAAGCAGGGAGGGGACCTGTGCCAGGCACACGCCGGCGAGGATGATGGCGACGCCCAGCCACTCGACGACGCCGAGCGGCTC
>CABUXL010000070.1 GCA_902495525.1 uncultured Collinsella sp. | reverse complement strand
CTCAACGAGCGCTCTTCTATCCCTGTGATCGTGTGCTGCGTCGCATTTATGTCGTGCGGTACGTCGATTTTCCAGAGCCCCAACAACTCGCTGTATATGGGTTCGGCTCCGCGCGAAGCGCTCGGCTTTGCGGGCAGCTTGGGCAGTTTGGCGCGCTACGCCGGCATGGCACTCGGCATTACGGTGGCGTCGCATATCCTGTATGGGCAGATGAGCGTGGCGATGGGCGAGGCCGTGACCAGTTTTGTTGCAGGTCGTCCGGATGTGTTCCTGTTTGGTTTCCGTTCGGTGTTCTACGTGCTCATGGCTGTGGCCGCCGTGGGCTTTGCGCTTGCCATGGTGCGTTTGGTGAGGATACGCGCCCGCCATTAGCTTGTGGGGGCAGGCTTGCCATGAATCGGGCCTATCTACCGGTCTTGCGGCTTTGTGGTGCGATGCGGCTTGTGGGGCGGGCGGGGGTCGGTCCGTGGTAGACTATCGAACAACGTTTATTAATCGCGCGGTATCGTTGCCGCGAGAAGGGGTTGCGCCATGCAGGAGCTTGAGGATCGTATTCGCCATGACGGCATCGTAAAGGCCGGTAACGTCCTTAAGGTTGATGCCTTCCTCAACCACCAGTGCGACGTTGAGCTGTTCGACCACATGGGCGCCGAATGGGCCCGTCTGTTCGAGGGTGTCGAGATCAACAAGATCCTGACGATCGAGGCTTCGGGTATTGGTATGGCCTGCATCGCGGCTCAGCATTTTGGCGGCGTGCCGGTGGTCTTTGCCAAGAAGGCACAGTCTATCAACCTCGACGGCGAGCAGTATGCCACGACCATCTACTCCTTTACCAAACAGAAGGAGTACCCGGTCATCGTTGGCAAGCGCTTCCTGTCCGAGGGCGATAAGGTCCTGATCATCGACGACTTCCTGGCCAACGGCTGCGCGCTCGAGGGTCTTATCAAGATCTGCGAGGCTGCAGGTGCCGAGGTGTCCGGTATTGGCATTGCGGTGGAGAAGGGCTTCCAGGGCGGTGGCGATAAGCTCCGCGAGCGCGGTTTCCGCGTCGAGAGCTTGGCCCGTATCGCCGATATGGACTGCGAGACCGGCGAGATCACCTTCGCCTAAGCGCACAGCACAATCGATTGGTATGCGATGTGACAAAGGGACTGTCCCTTTGTCACATTTTTTTATGAGGGGAGGTGTTGATATGGATGAGGACAAGATGGGATGGCGTGAGTTTGCGCGCTATGCCGAGATGTCGGTCGAGGAGTTGGCGCGCGATTGCGAGGTGCAGGTGTTTCGCGCGACGGGTCCGGGCGGACAGGGCGTGAACACGACGGACTCGGCGGTGCGTATGAAACATATCCCTTCGGGGATTGTCGTGACGGCGCGTGAGAGCCGCAGCCAGTTTCAGAATCGCGCGAGCTGCCTGCGTAAGCTGCGCGCTGAGCTTGAGCGTCGCGGGCGTCCACCGCGTCGACGCGTAAAGACCAAGGTGCCTCAGCGCTCTCGCCAGCGCAGGCTCAACGACAAACACTTCAACGCCATTAAAAAGGCCAACCGCCGCAAGCCGGGCAGCGACGAATAGGCTCCTCATAAGTTGCGGTGAAATAGGGACTGTTTTGCGGCTTTAGCTGCATAAACAGTCCCTATTTCACCGCAACTTAGGTGGGTCTAGCGGGTGGGGTGCCAGACGTGAAGGGCGCCGGCGAGGATGTCGACCTCGATGCGCGAGGCGACAACGGGCTCGCCGTCGGCCTGGATGGGGTAGTCGGGCTCCTCAAAGGTAAGCTCGGCATGGCGACAGCGGCGCATACGAACCGGTGGCAGCTTGGTATGGTGGCCATCTTTGGCCGAAAGGAACATGGGAAGCGCGACCGCGCGCGGAACGGGGCCGCAGGCGTAGCAGACGTCGAGTACGCCGTCGCAGGGGTCGGCATCGGGGCAGATGCGATAGCCCGAGCCATAGGTAGGACCCAGCTGAATTGCCATGATGATCGCCCACACGCGCTCGGTGGGTGCCCCGTCAAAGCTGACCGTCATGGGGTAGTTGCGATAGCGCAGGCCAAACTGCTCAAGTCCCGAGAGGGTGTAGAGCGTCGCGCCCGTCAAGCCGGTCTTTTTGCGCAGCTCGGTGGTGCCCAGACCGATGGCGGCATCGATGCCGACCGAAAGCGTTTGGTCGTAGTACTCAACGGAAGCCTCGCCGCTACCGCTTGCGGGGTTCCACGAGCGAATGCGCCCGATGTCCTGACGCTGCAGCTCACAGGTGAGCAGCGCGCCAAAATCCTTGCCGGAGAAATCGTCGATGCCGAGCGTCTGGGCAAAATCGTTGCCGGAGCCCACGGGCAGGACGGCAAGAGCGGGGCGGGCGTCCTCCTTTTGTGTCATAAGCCCGTTGACGATCTCGTGAATCACGCCGTCGCCGCCAAGGGCGATAACGGTGCGATAGCCCTGAGCCTGTGCGGCCAGCTCCTTGGCGTGTCCCATGCGCTCGGTCAGCACCAGATCAAACTGGGATGCGCGCGCGGTCATATCCAAAAAGCGTTGCAGGCGCTCGGCAACTTCGCGCGCCGCACCCGACTGGGCGGCTGGGTTGGCGATGATGAGCGTGCGGCCAAAATCAGTTGCGTGCATGGGGCGACTCCCGGCGTATGACGTGACGGTGCGGTCGCGCTCAGGTCGAATTGCCCCCGATTGTGGCTGCACGTCGAATACTTACGTCTACTCTATCAGGTCGTTGTGGCGCTCGATAGCATCCGCTACCGTACTGCCCTCATCCACAATAAGCGAACGGCGCTTGGGCGAGATGATGCGCTGGGCGGGGTACACGCCGCGGTGTCCGGCGGTTAGGTAGCTGATAAAGGCCACGATGACAAAGAACCCGGCTGCCGTGCCGTGGAACAGGTCGATGGCCATCATACAGGTGGTGATAGGCACGTTAAGGCCGGCGCAGAACACGCCGAGCATGCCCAGCGCTGCCAGAAAGCTGGGATCGATTCCGACGAGGCAACCGATCCAGCCGCCGAGCGCCGCACCGATACCAAACAGGGGCGTGACCTCGCCGCCTTGGAAGCCGGCGCCCAGGGTGAGCGCTGTGACGACCAACTTGATGACTGCGTCCGCCAGGGTGGTGTTGCCGGCAAATCCGGCGCCGGAAAGCCACGTGGAAAGGCCGGCGTAGTCCCAGGCGTCGAGGAGGGCATAGGCGGCCAAAACCACGAGTGCACCTATGAGTGCGCGAACAAGGTAATTGGTGATAAAGCGACCGTACAGGCTCTTGACGGTTCGAACTGACCAGGCAAAGAGGCGTGCCGTCAGACCGAAGATAATGGCGCTGATAACAACGATGACAACCGTCCGTGGTGTCATGTTTGGAACGCTGGCGATAACATTCGCCTCGTACTCGGTACCTAGGGCGAGTGATGTAAAGTAGCCGGTAAATGAGGCGACCAGGCAGTAGATGCCCGCCGTGTAGTCGATCTTGCCGATAAAGCACATCTCCATGCCAAAGAAAGCTCCGGCAAGGGGCGAGCCGAATACGGCGCCAAAGGCCGACGAGATGCCGGCGAGCATGAGGTCGTGGTGGTCATGCTTTTTGAGGTGGGCGAGGCTCGAGATGTTGCTGGCGATGGTGCCGCCAATCTGCACCGCGGCTCCCTCGCGACCGGCCGATCCGCCCGTTAGGTGCGTGAGCGTGGAGCAGACGAAGGTGAGGACGGCCATGCGCATATGGATGAGGCGTGTGCCCAGGGCGGAGTCGATGACCAGGTTGTTGCCACGCTTGGCGGCAAGACCGTGGTTTTTGTACACCCATGCGGTGGCAACGCCCACAACGGGAAGCAAGGCGTAGACCCACACATGGTGCTCGCGATAGTCGGTCGCGATATTCAACGAGGCCAAAAACGCCCAAGCGGCAACGCCCATGGCGAGCGAGACGATGACGACGAGTACGAGCAACTTTGCGCTCGCAAGTAGGTTGCGGGCATTGCGGCGCGTGTCGGCAGCCAAGAGATGCTCGGAGCGGGTAAGTTGATGCCTGCCTGCCGTGATGACGTCATTAAGAGAGAAAAAGCCGCCGTCGTCGAGCGGCTGGGAATGATCCTGCGCTTTGTTTGCGCTTTCGGGTTTGTCGTTATGAGCCATACGTTCCTCTTTTAGGTTGCAACGCAAGCATTATAAAACGCGGTAAACGCGACGAGCCGGTGGGTTGGTTTCCATTCTGTTTCGCGGCCTGCAACCGACAGGTGTATTTGCGGGTACAGGCCGAGTCGCGGTCGTGCGTTGGGGGATTATACTGAGACAAGCATAAAGAATTGGCGCCCCTGTTGTGCGCCGTGGCATTAAGAGGTGCATATGGCAGAGAAACTCATTCCACTGGAGGACGCACAGTCGATTGTCCTGTCGCACGTTGCTCCGACCGATCTCGTCGAGATTCCCGTGTGGCAGGCGGCTGGTTTTCCCTTGGCCGAGGACGCGGTGGCCGATATCGATATCTCGCCGTTTGCCAACAGCGCTATGGACGGATATGCCGTGCGCTCGGCGGACTTGGTGCAGGCATCTGGCGAGGCGCCGGTGACGCTCGACGTTATCGGACACGAGGCCGCGGGCCATGTGTTTGAGGGCGCAATCGGTGCGGGCGAGGCGGTCCGCATCATGACAGGCGCACCGGTGCCCGAGGGTGCCGATGCCGTGGTGAAGTACGAGATCGTCGATGTGCTCGACGGTGACGGCAACGAGGGCTCGCACGTTCGCTTTTCGGCGCCGGCCAAGGTAGGGGAGAACGTTCGCTCTGCTGCCGAGGAGGCCCATGCCGGCGATGTTGTGATGCACGCCGGCGAGGTCGTGGCTCCGGCGGGCGCGGGTCTGCTGGCGAGCGCCGGATACGCGAGCGTGAAGGTGCACGCTGCCCCGCGTGTGGGCATCATCTCGCTGGGCACGGAACTGGTCGCACCGAGTAAGGTACCGGCGCGTGGTCAGATTCGCGATTCCAACTCCTCGGCGCTGATGGCCGAGGCGCTCGATGCCGGCGCCGAGCCCGTGTTCTATGGCATCGCGCCCGATGATGAGCAGGCGATTGCCGAGCTGGTACATCGCGCCACGCGAGAGTGCGATTTTGTCATTACGAGTGGTGGCGCCTCGGCGGGCGACTACGACTATGTGACGGCGCTCGTTCGGCGCGAGGGCGAGGTGCTGTTTGACCGCATCTCGATGCGCCCGGGCAAGGCCATCACGTTTGGCTTGCTCGCAGGTAAGCCCTACCTGGGACTTTCAGGCAATCCGGCCGCGGCGTATGTAGGCTTTGAGATGCTCGCCCGCCCGGCGATTCGCAAGATGCGCGGCTTTGCCGAGGGTGCGCGTCCTGTGCAGCAGGCGACGCTCACGCACGGCGTGAAGAAGCGCCAGCATCGCCGCTTCTTCGATCGCGCCACGGTTTTGCGCGACCCCGAGACCGGTGAGCTGTTGGTGACCGAGGCCAAGACGCAGAATTCGGCGCTGCTCGGCACGATGCAGCGGGCCAACTGCCTGCTGCGCATTGACGAAGGGCCGTGCGAGTTCAAGGCGGGAGATGTCGTGGACGTTGTTCGCGTCGACCTGCCTGAGGGAACGGTGCTATAGGAGGAACGCTATGGAGTTGAAGATATCGATCGTGACGTGCTCGGATACGCGCGACCTTGCCCAGGACGAGGCGGGTGCCGCGCTCGAGGAACTCATCGTGGCGCAGGGCTGGACGGTTGCCTCACATGTGGTCGTGCGCGACGACGCCAGCGAGATCGGTGATGCCATTGTGGAAGCCGCCGATGAGTGCCACGCCAACGTCGTGCTCACCTGCGGCGGTACGGGGCTTTCGATGCGCGATGTGACGCCCGAGGCGACGCGTGCCGTCTGCGACCGCGATGTGCCGGGTATTGCAGAGGCGATTCGCGCATACTCCATGACCAAGACGCGCCGCGCCATGCTCTCGCGCGCTATTTGCATGCAACGAGGTCATACACTTGTCGTAAACTTTCCCGGTTCTACGAAGGCCGCCCGCGAAAGCTGGGAGGCCATAGCAGATCAGCTGGAGCACGCAGCTCAGATGACAGCGGGCGGCGGACATACCAACTAAGCGGTTTACCTGCGGCGGGGCGACCTAAACGGCTGCTCCGCCTTTGTTTTCCGCCGAAGCGACGCCGAGGTGCATGCTAACTCGAAACTATATTCTCTGGCGAGAATAATTTCTCACTAACATTATTCGCGCAGAAGTATAATCTGGTTGCAGATTAAAGCCCGCGGTGGGGTACCCGGGCACAAGGTCCGAAAGGGTTGAATATGTTCGATTTGGTTTCTCGCCGCGGATTCGTCTCACTTTCTGCTGTCGCCGCTGCCGGCCTTGGTCTTGCCGGTTGCTCGGGCAGCAAGACGTCCGAGCCGGCCGGATCCGATGCCGGCTCCGCCAAGGCCTCTTCCAAGAAGGAAACCGTCGAGCTGCAGGTCTTTGCCGCCAACTCCCTCGAGAAGGCCCTTCCCGAGGTCCAGGAGCTCTACACCGACCAGACCGGCACCACCTTTGCCGATACGCAGTTTAAGGCCTCCGGCGACCTCGTTGAGCAGATGAAGGCCGGCGCCACGGTCGACGTGCTCATCACCGCTTCCAAGGGTACCATGGATGACGCTGAGACCGCCGAGCTCGTCGACGCCGACACGCGTGAGGACATGTTCGTCAACGACCTCGTGATTATTCGCGCCGAGGGCTCCGACACCAAGATCGAGGCCATCGCCGACGTCGCGAACCTGGACGGCAAGATCGCCATCGGCGACGCCAAGACCGTCCCCGCCGGCAAGTACGCCAACCAGGCGCTGGCTTCCGTGGGCCTCTACACCGGCATCGAGGGCGACGACGGCGAGTATGCGCCCGAGATCGCCGACAAGGTGGCCCTGGCCGACAAAGTTGGTACCGCCGCCGCCTATGTGTCCACGGGCGACTGCGTGGCTGGATTTGTCTACAGCTCCGATATCTTCCGCTACGACGGCATCGAGGAGGCCTTCGTGTGTCCCGAGGACTCGCACAAGCCCATCGTGTATCCGGGTGCCGTTGCCGAGAGCTCCGAGCACGCCGACGAAGCCAAGGCGTTCATCGACTTCTGTCTGACCAACAAGAAGGCTCAGAAGATTTGGGCCAAGTACGGCTTTGAGCTTTCCGCGTAGTGCGGCTTGGCGCGATAATTCCATCGTTTTGTGTTTCACTCCGTTCTTGTATTCGCTTGGAGCTTTTCGTGCTTAATAGATTCCGCATGCTTGTCGCCTGTGCTTTGACCTTCGCGCTTTGCTGGGTGCCGGGATTTGCGTTTGCTGGGGACGCTGAGGACGGGGCCCAGGTTGCTGCGACCGCTCATGGGCTTTCCTATGGGATCGAGGGTTTTGAGCGGCTGGCCAAGGGGACCGCTCGTGCCATGGAGGGCCAGCCTGAGGGCTACCGGTTTCCCGTTGACGAGGACGTGGACCTTGTGGTGGCGCCTGCTGCCGATCGCGTTGTGGTGTGGATATCGCCCAAGGCGGTCGAGAAGTATGGATTGGATCCGCAGGACAACGAGTGCGTATCGGGTCTCAAGGCCCTCGTCTGTAAGCTCGACAGCGCAAACTGCATGGGAGGTGCGCAGCTGGGGGACGTGGATCTTCCTTGGTATGTCACGGCGGAAACAACGTTTGATTCCGGCGGGTATACCTATGGCTTTGACGAGCGCGGTGCGGATGGGGACCGCTATGTGGTGATTGCATCAGCCTCGGGTGATGCCAAGGGCGGCGCGCGTTGGCTTGATAGCGCTCAAATGGTAGAAGCATCGTCTGTCGTATTGCGGGATGAGCAGGGGCCCTGGACCTCTCTGACCTCCTTTTTGTGCGACATCGACTATCGCCCGTTTTGGGTGTCCATAAAAACGAGCGGCCTTGCCCTGCTGATCTCCTTTGCGCTGGGCCTGTTCGCCGCGTGGAAGACTATGGGTACCTCGAGTCGCATCAAGGGCCTGCTCGACTCGGTCTTTACCATCCCTATGGTGCTGCCGCCCACGGTCTGCGGCTTTCTGCTCCTCATGCTGTTTGGCCGCTCGACCGGGGTCGGTCGGTGGCTTATTGCTCGCGGCGTCTCGATCGTCTTTACCTGGCCCGCGGCGGTGATATCTGCCGTGGTGGTGTCGTTTCCCCTGGTCTACCGCACGGCGCTCGGTGCCTTTGAGAGCCTTGACACGCAGATGCTCGATGCGGCGCGAACCCTGGGCTGGTCCGAGCGTCGCATCTTCACCAAGCTTATGATGCCGCTTGGCTGGCCCTCGATTGCCGCCGGCGCGGTGCTTGCCTTCGCGCGTGCCATGGGCGAGTT
>CABUXL010000069.1 GCA_902495525.1 uncultured Collinsella sp. | reverse complement strand
CGCGCCTTCATACCGGCCTTCTTGGCCGTGGGCGTCATGTAGTAGCTGATGAGGCCCCAGGAGCACACACCGGTGATCTCGAAGAAAACGAGCTGGCCGACGATGGTGGAGCTGTAGGCGAGACCGGCCATGGCGCCGATGAACGTGGAGAAGTACACGTAGAAGCGACGACGGGGCGCGTCGGGATGCTCCTTATTCTTATCGCTCATGTACGGGAACGAATAGATGACGACGAGCAGGCCGATAGCGACGAACGCGGGTGCGAGCAGCGTGCTCATCCGGTCGAATATGAAGCCCATGACCAAGGTCTGGCCCATACTCGCCCAGGTTACATCGACCGCGTTCATGCCGTTTCCGGCAAACGTCGCGGCCAAGCCAACGGAAGCGACCGTGGCGATGCCGCCGGCAAAGGCGCAGATCCATTTAGCGTAGGGACGCGGCAGCATGACGATGAGCAGGGAGCCCAGCATGGGGACGGCGATCGCCACCATGGCAAAGAGGGACAAGCTCGATTCGATTGACATAGTTTCTCCCTTCTCCCTACACGCCTACGACGACGAAGACGAACGCGACGACCGCGATGCCGACGACGGCCCAGGTCTGGTTACCGAGCACCTTGAAGCGCGAACGGGAAACGGAGTTCTCGAGCACGCCGCAGACGACGAAATCGACCAGGCACTTGACGAGGAAGACGACGGCGCCCACGAGAGCGGTGACGCCGATGGTCGCGGGCTCTCCCCAGGGGATGAAGATGGAGGTGAACCAAGCGACGACCACGACCTGCTTCATGCCCATGGCGAGCTTCATCATGGCCAGGGACGGGCCGGAGAGCTCGGCGAGCGGGCCCTCCTGGAGCTCCTGCTCGGCTTCGGCCTGATCGAACGGAAGCTTGCCGAGCTCCATGTAACAGGCGGCCGCGAAGGCGACGCCGGCGAGGATAACGGCGACGACGCTCGAGACGTTGCCCGTAACGATGTGCTGACCCATGGTCGCAATGTCCGTGGAGCCGCACACGATGGCGACGGTGAACAGCGCGATGAGCATGGACGGCTCGATGAGCACGCTCATGAGGAGCTCGCGGATACCGCCGAAGCCCGCGTAGGCGTTGGAGGAATCCACGCCGGACAGCGCGAAGAAGAAGCGGGACAGCGCGAGCGCGTACATGATGGTGATGGCGTCACCAAAGACGGGCATGGGGCTCTGGAGCGTGAACATGGGCAGGCCCATGGCGAGCATAAACGACACCGCGAGGAACAGCGGCGGCATGATGCGCAGCACGAAGCTCGAGTCGGAACTCACGGACTCGGGACGCGCCATGAGCTTCGCGAGGTCCCGGTAATCCTGAAGGATGGACGGACCGCGGCGATTGTGCATCTTCGCGCGAATCACACGGGCGAGGCCGGAGAAGAAGGGCGCGACCAGCATGACCACGAGGCCCTGCGCCATCGCAAGAACGATGTTCATAATATCCTCTCCCCTCTCTAGACCATGACCACGGCGAGCACGAGGAAGACCACGAGCGCCGCGACGATGTAGCAGATGTATACGGAGTAGTTGCCGCCCTCGATCTTGGAGGCGAGGCCGGCCAGCTTGTCGGCACCCTCGCTCGGTGCATCGACCAGGAAACGGTCGGGCAGGGGCTCGACGCCCTGGGCGACACCGGTGAGCTTCTGGAACACGTGCGCGATGGACCAGCAGATCTTGGTGCATACCTCGCGCAGGGTGTAGAGCGGGCCCATGAAGAGTTCGACGTCGGACGCGAAGCTCGTGGCGACGACGGGCATGTGCTCGTTGGGCTCGTAGCCGCACGCCCAAGGGTCGGTCTTCTTAGCGGGGGCCTTGGCGCCGAGGCAGGACCTCAACGCGAACGCGAGGCCGGTGAGGACCACGAGCGCGATGGCGATCGCGGGGGTGGAGGTGGCGGCACCGGAAATCTCGTTCACGAGAGACACGCCCGAGGTGGCTGTGACGGCGGAGCCGGCAAGCACGCTCTGGGCGACGTCGCCCAGAACCGGGGCGATGACCGGGGAGCCGATTCCCAGTACCACGCAGATGGCCGCGAGGAGCATCTGCGAGAACAACATCGGAGCCGGGGACTCCTTGGCGTTCGCGGCCTCCTGGGAACGAGGGCTGCTCGCGAACGAGACGCCGTAGGCCTTCACGAAGCACGTGACGGCCAGGGCACCGGTGATGGCGAGGGCGGCCGCGGAGGCGACGGCGAACACCATGACGACCGGGTCGGAGAGCGTCGAGATGTTGAACAGGGACTGGTAGGTGAACCACTCGGAAACGAAGCCGTTGAGCGGCGGGATGGCCGAGATGGCAAGGGCACCGATGAGGAAGCAGACGGCCGTGACCGGCATGCGGCGGAACAGACCGCCCATCTTCTCCATGTTGCGCGTACCCGTGGCATAGAGCAGGGAGCCCGCGCCGAGGAACAGCTCGCCCTTGAACATGGCGTGGTTGAGCGTGTGGTAGAGGGCGGCCATGAGCGCGATCGTCGCGATGACGTCGTTGCCCAGGGCGTGCGCCGTCATGGACGCGCCGACACCGAGCAAGATGATGCCGATGTTCTCGACGGAGTGATAGGCAAGCAGGCGCTTGATGTCGTGCTCGTGGAGGGCGTAGACGACACCCAGGACCGACGAGATGGATCCGAAGACCAGGACCATGAGGCCCCACCAGAGCTGGACGCCCGAACCCGCGAGCAGGTCGAGACCGACCTTGAGGATTCCCAGGATGCCGATCTTGATCATGCCGCCGGACATGAGGGCGGACACGTTGGACGGCGCCTCGGGGTGCGCCTGGGGCAGCCAGGAGTGCAGCGGAATGATACCGGCCTTCGCGCCAAATCCGAAGAACGCGAGGACGAAGCACGCGGAGGAGACGGCGGGTCCAAAGTCATGCGTACGGAAATCACTGAAGCTGAAGGAACCGCCCACGCCGTTGGTCATGAGCAGGAAGCTCGCCATGATGAGAACGAAGCCCACGTGCGCGATGACGAAGTAGAGCCAACCGCCCCTAATGGAGTTCTTGTTCTCCTCGATAACGACAAGGAAGTAGCTCGTAAGGGACATGAGCTCAAAGGCGACCAGGAACCAGAACACGTTGTCGGCGGTGATGACGAGCATCATCGAGGCGACGAAGGTGTTCATAAAGAAGCCGGCGCGCCCGACCTTGCCCGGGTACTCGTCGAAGTAGGACAGACCGTAGATGAAGCCCGCAAAGGCGAGAATCGAGATGAGGACCACGATCAGGCCCGCAAGGCCGTTGAGCAAGAGCTCGAGACGGGCGAACGGGAAGAAGAAGACCGTGTTGAGGGACGAAACGTCGCCAAGCACGGCCTCGAGGCCCGCGATGAACGACAGCACGGCCGCGACGGCGCCGATCAGGCAGCCGGCGGTCTTGGCGGCGTTGTCGGCCTTAATCAGCAGAACCGAGGCGAGCGCACCGATGCACGAGACGGCAAGCGATGCGATAAACAGCGTCATGCTATCCATTGTTTACGCTCCCTTCTGCTTTCTCGGACAGGCCCTGGGCCACAGCGGTAACGTCGACAACCGGACCGTTTTCGATCGAGCGCAGGCGCTTGGCCTCGTCGAGCTCGCGATCGGCCGCGCCGCCCATGACGGTCAGCGCCTTGGTGGGGCACGCCGCCACACAATGCGGGCCGTCCGGATCGAAGGCGCACAGGTCGCACTTGATAGCGCAGGTGTACTGGCCAGGAGCCCACGTAAGCAGGCTGCTCAGGGACTTAGGATACGAAGGCGTCGGGTCGCACATGCCTGCGACACCGGCGATAGACGTGCCATCGGGATGGATGGCTCCGAAGGGGCACGCGATGGCGCACAGCCTGCACCCGATGCACTCCTGCTCCTTGACGTGGATGCGATCGCCATCGTGCTCGATGGCATTCACCGGGCAAACCTCGGCGCAGGGGGCACCCTCGCAATGGTGGCAGGCAAGGGCGGCCGAAATACCGCCGGTCTTCACGAGCGCCAGGCGCGGCGTATCCTGAAGACCCTGCATCCGGTGGGCGTCGGCACAGGCGGACTGGCATGTTCCGCAGCCGATGCACCTCTCCGGGTTGATGTCGATGAAGCGGTTCATCCCCACTTCCTTTCAAAATAACGGGCCGGGCTCCCGAACGTACGGGACGCCCGGCCCAAATAGCCAACGAGAACGGGACTACACGATTTGGTTCACGTGCGTCTCGTCGTCGAACTTGGCGGCGCCGGGCTCAACGTCCTGAGGAGCGGCGGCGTCCACCAGAGCCTGCTTGAGCTCGGTGTACTGACGCTCCACCTCGCCCTCGGCCCAGACCTGGTCGGCGATAGCGTCGACCTGGCAGGCGGAGAACTTGTCCTCGGGCGTATGCGAGACCGGGTCGACCTTGTGAATGGTCAGCTCGTTGCACTTGCCGATCCACCACTGGTAGGTCATGTAGACCGTGCCCTTGTTGATGCGATCGCTCACGTCGGCGCGGCTGTATACCTGGCCGCGGCGGCTGTGAATCGAGACGATGTCGCCATTCTTGATGCCGCGTGCCTCGGCGTCCGCGGGATTCATGCGGACAAAGCCGGGCTCGTCGGCAAGCAGCGCCAGCGTCTTGCAGTTGCCGGTCATCGAGCGGCAGCTGTAGTGGCCGACCTCGCGGACGGTGCACAGGATGAGCGGGTACTCATCATCGGGAAGCTCGGAGGGGGCCTCCCAGTCGTGCGCCATCAGGTTGGCGCGGCCGTCCTTGGTGGTGAACTTGCCACCAGCGAACATGTCGGGCGTACCGTGGTCGTTCACATCGGTGCTCTTGACGGGCCACTGGGCGTAGCCGCCCTCGGGAGCCATCTTCTCGTAGGTCGCGCCCACAAAGTTGGGGCACAGGCTGATGCACTCGTTCCAGATCTGCTCGGTGTTGTCGTAGTGCATGGGGTAACCCATACGCGTGGACAGGTCCGCGAAGATCTCCCAGTCGTGACGGCACTCGCCCTTGGGCGGAACGGCCGCGTCAAAGTGCTGGAAGCTACGGTCGGATGCGGTAAAGACACCCTCGTGCTCGCCCCAAGAGGTGGCAGGCAGGATGACGTCGGCGAGCATGGTCGTCTGCGTCATAAAGATGTCCTGGCAAATGAACAGATCCAGCTCGGAGAGCGTCTTGCGCATACCGGCCGAATCGGGCTCGGTCTGCACCGGGTCCTCGCCGTAGTTGTAGAAGCAGTGCACCTTGCCCTCGTCGACCAGGTGGCCCAGGTCGGTGAGCTTGTAGCCCTCCTCGAGCGGGAGCTTTTCCTCGGGCACGCCCCAAGCCTTGGCAAACTTGGCACGCACTGCCGGGTCGGTGACCTTCTGGTAGCCAGGGTACAGGTTGGGCAGCATGCCCATATCGCAGGAGCCCTGGACGTTATTCTGGCCACGCACGGGCGCGAGGCCGGAATTGGGTTTGCCGATCTGGCCGGCAACGCAGGCGATGGAGGCGATGGTGTGCACCGTCTTCAGGTTCTGCTTCTGCTGGCATACGCCCATGCCCCAGCCAATGATGGCAGAAGGCTTCGCCGTGGCGTACATCTCGGCAGCTTGGTGGATCAACGCGGGCTCGACACCCGTGATGTCCTGTACGGATTCGGGAGTGTAGTTCTTGATGGTCTCCCACCACTCGTCAAAGCCGTTCGTATGCTCGGCGACGAATTCCTTGTCGTAGAGGCCATCGTTGACCAAGCAGTTGGCAAAGGCGTTGAGGAACGCGACATTGCAACCGTTCTTGATCGGAAGGTAGAGATCGGCGATACGCGCGGTTTCGATATGGCGCGGATCGGCGACGATGATCTTGCAACCCTTTTCTTTGGCTCGCACGATACGCCTTGCGACGATGGGGTGCGAATCGGCAGGGTTATAGCCGAAGAGGAAAATGCAGCCCGCATCCTCCATACCGGGGATGGAGCATGACATGCAACCTGAACCAACCGTGTCCATCAGACCGAGGACAGTAGGGCCGTGTCAAGTACGAGCGCAGTTGTCCACGCTGTGGGTGCCGATGCACGCACGCGTAAACTTCTGCATGACGTAGTTCGCCTCATTGCCGCCGCCTCGCGAAGAGCCGGTGGTCATGACAGCGTTAGGACCATATTCGTCAATTATGGCCTGCATCTTAGATGCGGTGAAATCCAGTGCCTCGTCCCAGCTTACGCGCTCAAGATCCGCGCCCTTGGTGCGACGGATCATCGGGTGCAGTACGCGAGGAGTCAAGATCTTGGTGTCGTTGATGAAGTCGTAGCCGCTCATGCCCTTAAGGCACAGCTCGCTCTGGTTGGTGATGCCGTTGAGCGGTTCGGTACCCACGACCTGGCCGTTTTGGACCAAGAGGTTAAACTGGCAACCGGCGCCGCAGTACGGGCAGATCACTTTATGCTTCTCCATGACACCCTCCTTCCTTTCTCTGCTACCGAATGCTCGGTACTAATTTGACAATCATTGGGCTTGTCGCCCCAGCGCTTACGCCTCGTTTTCGATGGTGGCGCGGGCACGCTCGGCAGTCAGTTCTGCCAGACGCTCCTCGTCTACCAGGGTGAGGCCCTTAGTCGGGCACGCCTCGGCACACGCCGGACCGCCGGGACGGTCCACGCACAGGTCGCACTTGAGCACGAAGCTCTTGGTCTGCGAACCCACGCGCACGTCACCCATCAAGACGGGGACCTGCGTGGTCGCCACGCTCACGGCGCCAAAGGGGCAGGCCATGACGCAGCTCTTGCAGCCGATGCAGTTGTCCTCGTTGACGCCGATACGATGGTTCTTTGGATCAAAGAACAAGGCGCCCGTAGGGCAGGCCTTGGCGCACGGGGCATCCTCGCAGTGATGGCAAGCCACCGGTGCGGAGATCTCGTACGTACGCGTCACGCGCAGGCGCGGCGCGGCGATGTTGCCGGGAATATCGTGTGCCTCGATGCACGCCGCCATACAGGTTTGGCACCCAATGCAGCGTGAAGAATCAGCCACGACTCGTTTATTGCCCATGTTGTTCACTCCCTCCTGAATCCCATGCCGGAGAGACCCTGCCGACGTTGCCCCGGACCGCCCGTGGTCCGGCATCGGCGTATCGAGTGCATGCGGCGAAACAGGCACTTCGATAGAATTCCTCCAACGATATACAGGTTAAATATACGCAGTTGCAGGGGGCAAACTTGAGCATAGGCCCTGCAATACGGGTGTATTGCAGGGGTTTTGGCAGGTTGGAATTATTCTCTAGAAGCTATAAAGGTGAGTGTATTACATGCGTACATCTAGGGGAGATTTCACGCTCGTTTATAAAGGATGTAATACGTTTGATATATATTTCGCGCTCATTAACTTGAGTGCAATAAAGCAGTGGTTATAAGATTGGCTATTATTAGTCAATGTTGTATTTGACCATTCATATTGCACGCTCATTAAGGGAGGCCAGTGATGTCATCGACTCAAAAAAGAGCCATCCTGCAGGTGCGCATTCGCGAGGAAGACAAGCAGCATGCCGAGCGTCTCTACGACGCTATGGGCACATCGCTCGCCGAGGCTGTCCGTCTATTTGTCGCGCAGAGTATTTTGATGCGCAAGCTCCCCTTTCAGCCGGTCGCCGTGCGCTCCAAGGACGGCACGGCCGCCTATGGATTGCTCAAAGCATATGGGGACCCCAATCGCCGCTCCGAGGAGCGCAATGCCTGGATTGAATACCTAGCCACAGAAAGCGACGAGTCGGTTTTGGGTCCCGAGGAAGTAGATATCCATGAGTAGCACCATCATCGACGAGACCGTCATCCTGCGCTACCTGCTTAACGACGACGAGGTCCTGTCGCCGCGCGCCGCCAAGGTCATCGCCACGCGCACCGCTCGCGTCTACCCCGAAATCATCACGCGCGGCGTGGTCACGCTGCGCGACGTCTATAAGGTTCCCCGCGTTGAGATTGCTGCGGCCGTGAAAAGGTTGCTCGATGACGTCATGGTCGACGAGCCCACCGTTGTCGCCCTTGCCGTCAAACTCTTTGGCAAGACCCATATGGACTTTACCGACTGCCTCCTCGCAGCCCGAACCGCCATCTACAACGATGATGTCGTGAGCTTTGGCAAGCCCATCATCCAAGGCATGATCGATTACCGCCGCAAGCGCCAAACCGCCGCCGGCGCCCGCAGCCGAAGCACCGACTCCACCATCGACAAGCTCCGCCACCGCCCCCGCAGTTAACCCCATCCCCTCCTAAGTTGCGGTGAAATAGTTCCTGGATGGGGGTGCGGACGATTTCTTGGACCGCGCCTAGGCGTATCCAAGCTTCCTGCGGTACTCCATCGGGCTCAGCCACCCGAGGGACTTCTTGATCCGCTCCTCACGATAGTACACGAGGT
>CABUXL010000068.1 GCA_902495525.1 uncultured Collinsella sp. | reverse complement strand
GGCCGTTACGCCGTGTACTACGTCATCTCCATGGAGGGGGAGGACCCCGGCTGGGTTACCGTGCGTGCCGAGGTCGACCCCGCCAAGATGACGTTCCCGTCCGTGACGCCGTTCGTCCCCGCCTGCGTGTGGGGCGAGCGCGAGCTGCGCGATATGTTTGGCCTGATTCCCGAGGGTCTGCCCGACCGCCGTCGCCTGGTGCTGCCCGATGACTGGCCCAGCGGCCTGTACCCGCTGCGCAAGGACTCCATGGACTACCGCTTCCGTCCCGCTCCCGCGAGCGACATGGAAAACTACGAGTTCTTGGCCGATACCAAGGGCAAGGAGACGACGCTCGTCCCCATGGGCCCGTTGCACATTACCTCCGACGAGCCCGGCCACTTCCGCCTGTTCGTTGAAGGCGAGACGATCGTCGACGCTGACTACCGTCTGTTCTACGTGCACCGCGGCATGGAGAAGGTCGCCGAGACGCGCCTGAACTATGACGCCGTGACGTTCCTCGCCGACCGTATCTGCGGCATCTGCGGCTGCGCTCACTCGGTGGCCTATGCCGAGGCCGTCGAGCGCGCGCAGGGCATTCATGTCCCGCCGCGCGCCCAGTACATCCGCGCCATCATGCTTGAGGTCGAGCGTCTGCACTCGCATCTGCTCAACATTGGCCTGGCGTCGCACTATACGGGCTTCGACTCCGGCTTCCAGCAGTTCTTCCGCGTCCGCGAGAAGTCCATGGACCTGGCCGAGAAGCTCTCCGGTCACCGCAAGACCTACGGCCTCAACGTGATCGGCGGCGTGCGTCGCGACATTTTGGCCGAGCAGAAGCTTTCCACGCTCACGACCATCCACCAGCTGCGCTCCGAGGTCCAGGAGCTCGTCGACATGCTGCTCTCCACGCCCAACTTTATCGAGCGTACGAGCGGCATCGGCATTCTGGATCGCAAGATCGCACGCGACTTCTCACCGGTCGGGCCGCTCATGCGCGGCTCGGGTTATGCCCGTGACGTGCGCTTTGACCATCCCTTCGACGGCTACGCCGATCCGGACGTTCAAAAGATGCACGCCGCTACGGCCGATACCTGCGATGCCTTTGGCCGTACCGCCGTTCGCATCCAGGAGGTCTATGATTCGATCGACATGATCGAGACCATGCTCGAGAACTGCCCGTCGGGCCCCATCCTCACCACGGATTGGGAGTATACCCCGCACAAGTACGCCATCGGTGCCACCGAGGCGCCGCGCGGCGAGGACGTGCACTGGGCCATGCTCGGCAACAACCAGAAGTGCTACCGCTGGCGCGCCAAGGCGGCCACGTACAGCAACTGGCCGGTCCTGCGCTACATGTTCCGCGGCAACACCGTGGGCGACGCGGCGTTGATCGTCGGCTCGCTCGACCCGTGCTACTCCTGCACCGACCGCGTGACGGTGACCGATGTCGCCGCCAAGCGCGACCACGTGCTCGACAAGGAGCAGTTCGAGAACGTCTGGCGCGACAAGTCGCCGCTTGCGGGCGAGGGCACCATGGCCGCTCCGCTCGATGAGGAGGCGCTCTAATATGCTGAAGCTTTGGAAGGTTAACGCCAAGGCCGGCGACGCGACGGTCAAATACCCGTTTGCGCCGTTCCCCACCAACAAGGACATGCGCGGCAAGCCCGAGCACAACGCCGAGCTCTGCATCGCCTGCGGAGCCTGCGGCGTGGCGTGCCCGGCCGATGCCATTCGCATGGACACCGACCTTGCGGCCGACACCATCACCTGGTCGATCGACTACGGCCGCTGCATCTTCTGCGGCCGCTGCGAGGAGGCCTGCCCCATGGAGGCCATCAAGCTCACTGAGGAGTTTGAGCTGGCCGTCATGAGCAAGGACGACCTCACCAGCAAGAGCGTCTATACGCTCGAGCACTGCTCGCGTTGCGGCAAGCCGTTTGCCCCGCACAAGGAGATCGACTACGCCAAGTGCCTGCTGCAAAAGGCCGGCGGCATGGAGGCCGAGCAGGCCGCCCGTGCCGTCGGTATGTGCCAGGAGTGCAAGCGCGAGCTCGACGCCCTGCGCGCCGCCTCGGCCGTCAAGACCGGCAACGCTGCCGGCATGGCTGCCAACGAGACGCTTGCGTCCGGTGAGCCCCAGGGCCCCGGAATGGAGTATCTGGGCGGCCACGGCGTGAACCCGAAGTATATCGACCGCGAGCTCAACCCCGATGCGCCCGAGATTCCCGCCGGTCCTGCGCCGGTCGAGGGCATCATCATGGATTTTGATACGAAGGAGGAGTAACCATGGCCGAACCCACGCTTTTGCCCGAGCGGCTTCAGTACCGCCCGACCAAGATCGAGCTCGACGAGAGCATCGAGAAGGCCAAGGCGACCCTTCTTAAGAAGATCAAGCGCTCGGTGTATGTCTACCGTGTTGACTGCGGCGGCTGCAACGGCTGCGAGATTGAGATCTTCGGTTCCATCACGCCCGTCTTCGACTTCGAGCGCTTTGGCATCAAGGTCGTGCCCTCGCCCCGTCACGCCGACGTGCTGCTGTACACCGGCGCCGTGACGCGTGCCATGCGCATGCCGGCCCTGCGAGCCTTTGAGGCCGCACCCGATCCCAAGATCGTGGTGTCCTATGGCGCGTGCGGCTGCACCGGCGGCATCTTCTACGACAACTACTGCGTCTGGGGCGGCACGGACAAGATTCTGCCGGTCGATGTCTACATCCCCGGCTGCCCGCCCAGTCCCGCGCAGACCGTCTACGGCTTTGCCATGGCGCTCGGTCTGCTGGACCAAAAGCTCCATGCCGAGACCACGGTGGAGGCCGCCGGCGAGCAGGCCGATATCCTGCATCCCGGCGTGCCGTACAAGCTGCGCGTTGCCATCGAGCGCGAGGCTCGCGCCATGAGCGGCTACCGTTACGGCCGCGACCTGGCCAACGAGTTTATGGATACGCTCGAGGGTGCGCCCAAGGGCGATATCCGCGGTGCCATGGCGCTGCTCATCGACAAGCAGGACGATCCGCGCCGCGTTGAGGTCTACTCGGCGCTGCAGGATCTGGTGCTGGCCGGAGGTCACTAGATGGAGCTCACGGACCGCTCTGGTTACTTTGCGGGTCCCGGTATGCTCGGCGGCTCCTTTGGCGATGCCTCGCGCGCAAGCGACGAGGCCGCCGAGGGCGTCGCCGACCCCTGCCTGGGCCATGCGCCCGACCAGGTGGTCTTCTATGAGCTCACGCGTAAGTTTGTGGAGACCGAGGAAGACGTTCCCCAGGAGGCCTGCGACGTGCTGTACTACACGCTCGCCGTGGGCCACCACACCGGCGTGCTCGATTGCTTTGAGCCGCGCCTGTCGGTGCCGGTGGATGTCTTCTATTCGCTCGTCGATGCGCTGCCGGAGGGGGAGGCCAAGACCAAGTTCGAGGCCATCCGCTCCTTTGGCGAGTGCCAGCTTGACAAGGCGGCGGTGCCGTCGCTGCTCGAGGCCTGCGACACGCTGCTCGACGAGCGCGGTTTTCGCGGCTCGGCCAAGGCCGGCATCTCGGTGTTCGACGACGACTTTGGCTTGCATGCCCAGCAGGTCGCGTTTCTGATGAAGTTCCGCGATCTGGTTGAGCGCGTGCGCGATGTGTCGGGCGTGTACCTGACGGGAAGGTTGCAGTAATGGGTCGCGTTGTGGATGGACGTGTGAACGGCGCCCCGTTTGCGGGTATCGTGCTCACGGCGGGAAGCGTGCTGCGTGCCGACGATGCCGCCGGCCCCGTGCTCTCCAAAAAGATGGAGGACGCGCCCATTGCCGGTTGGTACACCATCGACGGTGGCCAAACGCCCGAGGACGACATCATCGAGGTCAAGCGCGAGCGTCCGCCTCGCCTGGTCTTGGTCGATGCCGCCGACATGGCGCTGCCCGTCGGGTCTATCCGCCTGCTCGATAAGCGCGATGTGGCCCGCAAGTCGATGTTCACCACGCATTCGCTCCCTTTGTCGATTCTGATCGAGGAAATCGAGCAATCGTGCGAAGATATCGTCTTCATAGGGATTCAGCCGGGCGATACGGAGTTTTACAACCCTATGTCCCCGGAGGTCTTTGACGCCGTCGACGCCGTGTACGACGCCGTGGCCGCCAACGACTTTTCCCACTTTGTCCGCTTGGGACAAGAGCAATAGGAGCGCTTGTCCCTGCTGATTAGGAAAGAAGTGATTGACATGGCAGATTCCAAGGCGGAGTACCCCGCTCCCGATTGCCTTGCGCCCGCCGCGATCGAGGCCAAGACCGAGGCCGCCGGCGTGACCAAGGCTAACCTGCCGGTCGCAAAGGCCTTTGTTTTGGCGATGTTCGCCGGCGCGTTCATTGCCTTCGGCGGCCTGTTCTTTACCGTGTTCTTGAGCGATAGCACGCTGGGCTGGGGCGCCCAGCGCGTCGTGGGCGGCCTGTGCTTTTGCCTGGGCCTGGTGCTCGTGTTGGTGTGCGGCGCCGAGCTGTTTACCGGCAATTCGCTTATGGTCTGCGCACTCAAGAGCAAAAAGATCACCCTGGTCCAGATGCTCAAGGCTTGGGTCGTCGTATGGGTCGGTAACTTTGTCGGTGCCCTGTTCATCGTCTTTTTGGTGTACATGGCCGGCATTTACAAGCTCAACGGCGAGGCGGTCGCCAATTCCATGGTGAGCGTCGCCGCCGGCAAGGTGACGATCGACTGGGTGACGATCTTCTTCCGCGGCATCCTGTGCAACATCTTTGTGTGCCTGGCCGTGTGGATCGGTACCGCCGGCAAGACCGTGGTCGATAAGGTTGTGGGCATTCTGCTGCCCATCGCCGCCTTTGTGGCCTGCGGTTTTGAGCACTGCGTCGCCAACATGTACTTTTTGCCCATGGGTGCCGTGATGCATGCATGCGGCTACGGTGCCGACGTCGCCGGCGCCGATGCACTCAACGCTGCGGGCATTGCGTTTAACCTGTCCGCCGCCACGCTGGGCAACATCGTGGGCGGCGCGGTTCTGGTCGCGCTCGGCTACTGGTTTATCTACGCCAAGAAGTCCGAGGCGTAAGATACCGTCTGTTTGACGTTGGGCCTCCCGCGGGGCGTTGCCGTGCGGGAGGCTTTTTTGGCCTGGGGCTCGTTCCCGGGCTGTTGGCCTGTTGTGTTTGGCTTGTGAAAGGGGTAATCGAGATGGCATCTGCTGTGAAGCGTGACGGTCGCGCCGTGGTGACCACATGCGGGGGATGCTATGCCGATTGCGCCTTTGCGGCACGAGTTGAGGACGGTCGCGTGGCGGCCGAGTTGCCGGTGCCAGGGCATCCGTGCGCGGCGCGTGCCCTGTGTGCCCGCGGACGGCATCGCCTGGCAATGCCGTTTGACGAGCGCGACCGCATTGTGCACCCCATGCGCCGACGAGCTGATGGCTCGGGGTTTGATGCGATTTCCTGGGATGAGGCGTTTGCTCAGATTGCCGAGCGTCTTTTGGGGATTGTTGACGAGTGCGGGCCTCGTGCGCTGGGCATGACGCTCGGCGTGCCCTCATTTGACCGTTACTGGGCGTATCGCTTTATGCATGCGCTGGGCTCGCCCAACGTATACGGTGCCGACGGCGCCTGCGAGGTAAGCCGTCTCACCGGTTGGGAGCACAGCCTGGGTTATAGTCCCGCCTCCGACCTTGCGCATACCGACTGCATCATGTACCTGGGGCGTTCCATTGTCGATTCGTCGACGATGGGGGCAGTCGACGCCTTGAATGACGCACGCCGGCGCGGGGCGAAAATCATTGTCGTGGACCCGCGGCGCAGTGGCTCTGCGGCGCTTGCCGACCGCTGGTTGCGCGTGCGCCCGGGCTGCGACTTGGCCTTGCTACTGGGCATTGCACATGTGCTCATTGCCGAGGACTTGTACGACCGTGAGTTTGTTGCTCGCTATACTACGGGCTTTGATGAGCTGGCGCAGGCGGCCAGTGCTTGGACGCCCGAGTGGGCTGAATCGATGTGCGACGTGCCGGCCGCGGAGATTGTCGCGACGGCGCGCGATCTGGCTGCCGCCGCGCCTGCCGCTGTGGTAGATGCGGGCTTTCATGGTGGCATCGGTATCGCGTATGCCAACAGCACCCAGACCGCGCGCGCTATCTGCTTGGTCGATGTGTTGCTGGGCTGCATCGGACACGCGGGCGGTGTGCTCAACCCACCGACGCCGCTTGTATTGGGCGACCTTGATCCCATGCGCTTTGCGACGCCGCCGGTGCCGCGCGAGCCCAAGTTGGGGTCCGAGCGTTATCCTCTGGTCGATCCGGTGCGCGGCCTGTGCACGACCATCGGTCAATCGATTCTTGCCGGCGATTTGCGTGGGCTCATCGTCTATGCCAGTAACCCCGGTGCGGGCTATGGCAATGCGCAGGCTTGGTTGGGCATCTTGCAGCAGCTCGACTTGCTCGTGACAATTGATATACGCTGGTCCGAGACGGCGCGCGCTTCCGACTTCGTGCTGCCCGACGTGACGTATCTGGAGGCTGATCGCGGCGTGGGAACGGTGACAGGCGTCAACGACGCGCGTGTGTTCTACCGCAACGCCGTGCTGCCCGTTTTGCATGACGATACGCGTCCCGGTCGGGAGATTTTTGCCGGTCTGGCGCAGGCGTGTGGCGTGGGCGAATATTTCCAGTTTACGTCTGACGATCTGGCGGCTGCCCAGGTGGCGCCGTTTGGGATTGATCTGGACGAGCTTAAGGAGCGCGGTTGGGCCGATACGGGCGTGCCACTGCCGCCGCGCACGGGTGAGCCCGTGATTCCGCTGGACGGCGGCAAGATAGCGCTGGCAAGCAGTGTGTGGGAGCGCGCCGGTTTGGGTCGTGTGCCCGGCTGGATCGCGCCCATGGTGGAGCCCGGTCCGGGGATGTTTCGCCTCATTAGCGGCAACCGGCCTTTTGAGTCGCATACCTCGCGCAGGCTCGCGGCGGCCGGTGCCGCCGAGGCTGGTTCCGACTTGGACGCCGTGCAGATGAATGCCGATGCTGCTGCGCACATGGGCATCGCCGACGGCGAGATCGTCGAACTCGTGAGCGATATGGGCCGCGACCGCGTGCGCGTGGAGACGACGCCCTATCTGCATCCGGCGTGCATCTTTACGTCGGCCGCCCCCGGTGGGCGCTCGTTTGGCGCCGATGCCGGTGGCGCTCAAGCCTTGGGCGTGGGCCCGCTCGACCATACGCCGCTGCGCTGGGACCCGCTGACGGGTGCCGCGCTCACCCAGGAAAACGCCGTTCGCGTGGAAAAGATCACGGAGCACGAGGATAATAACGACTGATTGACTCAGCCGATCGAATTGGCTGATAGTTTGACGTTCGAACGATTGATTCACCTTTGGTTTTGAAAGGCCGCACATGAGCGATAGCCAGAACATGTCCGATGAGGTGCGCGCCCGCCTGCGCGCCATTCCTTCCGTCAACGAGCTGCTTGCCGAGTGGCCGGTAGTGAAGGCGGCGGGGGAGACCTGCGACGCGGTGGTGCATGCCGCCGTGACGGCCGAGCTCGACGAGGAGCGTGCCGCCATTCGCGCCGGTGCCGCCCCGCGTTCCAAGCGCGAGCTGGCATCGGCTATCGAGTGGCGTGCGCATCGCTCCGCGCTGCCGAGCCTGCGCCCCGCCGTCAACGCTACGGGTGTGGTCATCCATACCAACTTGGGCCGCGCCCCGCTCGCGGAGTCGGCCGCCAAGGCCGTGGCCGAGGTCGCGCGCGGCTACAGCACGCTCGAGTACAGCGTCGACACCTGCTCGCGCGGGTCGCGCAAGGAGCACGCCGCACAGCTGGTCCGTTCGCTCACCGGTGCCGAGGACGCGCTGGTCGTCAACAACAATGCCGCCGCGGTGCTGCTGGTGCTGGCGACCCATGCCGCAGGCAAGGAGGTCATCGTCAGCCGCGGCGAGCTTGTCGAGATCGGTGGCAGCTTCCGTATTCCCGACGTCATGGCGGCCTCGGGCGCCAAACTCGTCGAGGTCGGCGCCACCAACCGCACGCATCTGGGCGACTACGAGCGCGCCATCACGCCCGAAACGGCCATGATCCTTAAGGTCCATCCTTCCAACTATCGCATCGAGGGTTTCCACGAGGAGGTGGGTTCTCGGGAGCTTGCGGCGCTTGCTCACAAGCATGGCCTGCTGTTCTACGAGGACCAGGGGTCGGGCGCACTGCTGCCCGACGATATCCTGGTGCGCGGCGGCGAAGAAACCACGCCGGCTTCGGTTTCGGCAGGGCTCGATATCGTGTCGTGCTCGGGCGATAAACTGCTCGGGGCTGCCCAGGCGGGCATTATCATGGGCCGTCGCGATTTGGTCCAGGCCTGTGGGTCGCATCCGCTTATGCGCGCCCTGCGTCCGGGAAAGCTCGCACTGGCGGCTCTCGAGGCTACGCTGCGCATTTACATGGATGGGGCGGATGTGGCCCATCGCGAGGTGCCGGTGCTCAACATGCTCACGCTTCCGCAGGCTCATCTGGAGCGCCGCGCACGCAAGCTGCGCGAGCTGATGGTGGCGGGCCTCGATAAGGCTGGCTGCCCGTGTGCCGTGCAGGTGGAAATCGTCGAGGAGTCGTCGACTCCCGGTGGCGGCTCGCTGCCTACCGTGGAGCTGCCCACGATGTGCGTTGCCGTCTGCCCGGTCGACGGGCGCCTGTCCGTCGACGCGCTCAAGCGCTCGCTCGTCCAAGATCTCGACACGCCGGTCGTTACGCGCGCCTCGCACGACCGCATTTTGTTTGATGTGCGCACACTCGTGGGCGACCGCGATATCGAGACGGCGGCATCGACGCTCGTCGCGTGCGTTGAGAAGGCGGTTGCACGATGAGTGAGGTCCAAGCGCTGGTGGAGTGTCCCGTTATCGTTGGCACGGCGGG
>CABUXL010000067.1 GCA_902495525.1 uncultured Collinsella sp. | reverse complement strand
TGGCGGGCACGCTCACCGAGCCGGATATCGTAGCCACATCGATGCGCGTGGCGCCGGGCGTTACGCTCTGGGGTCCCGTCGCGGCGCCCGAGCAAGCCGAGCTCATGGCACGTCCGGTGGAGCTATTGCTTGATGTCCTGCGTCGCGAATCCGACGTGGTCTTTATCGATACCTCGGTCTTTTGGGGCGACGCCGTGGCGGCTGCGGTGGCGGCGAGCGACCGTTGCCTGGTCGTTGGCGATGCGGCGGTGTCGTCCGCGACATCGGCATCGCGCGTCATTGAACTGGCAAGTCGAGTAGGTGTGCCGCGCACGCGCATGAGCGCCGTGTTCAACCGGTTCGGTGCGCGCGGGGCAGACGAGGACGTCGCCATGCGCTTTGAGATTGCCTGTGCGTTGAGCTCAAAGATTCGTATCGCCGATGGCGGGCAGGATCTCGCCGCGCTCATGGCGTTTGGGCGCGCTGACGAGGCAGTGGGTCAGACGAGCGCTTTCGCGACCAGCGTGCGCGAGGCCACGCGCGAGATGCTCGTGGAACTGGGGTGCGCCGTCGGCCCTTGGAGCGATATGGTCGCCGACCGTGCAACGCGCACCGAACGCCCGCGTATCCGCCTTCCCTGGTCGCGCGAGGGTGATCAGCGATGAGCCTGCAAACGAGGATTAAGGCTGCCGGCGCTGCAGCGGCTGCAGCGCCTGTAGATGCGGGGCGTCGTCGCGCGGTGAAACGACGCACCAAGCGCGCTGTGATGGACCGCATGGGTTACGACGAAGTGGCGCGTATCAGCGCCTATATCGACCCGGCGCTTGCCCGCTCGGAATTGCGTCCCGCGGTGGAGGCGGCGCTCAATGTTGAGGAACCGACCGATCTCGCGACGTCCGAACGCGAGACCATCATCGACGAGATTTTGGATGACGTGGTGGGCCTGGGGCCGTTGCAGCCGCTCATCGAGGACGACACCGTTACCGAGATCATGATCAACGGCTGCCGCTCGGCCTTCTTTGAACGCGGCGGCGTCTTGTACCCTATCGAGCATGCGTTTGAGGATGATGAGCAGATCCGTGTGCTTATCGACCGCATCATCTCGCCACTTGGCCGCCGTATCGACGAGCGCAGCCCCATCGTCAACGCTCGCCTTAAAACGGGCTATCGCGTCAACGCGGTGATTCCGCCTGTGGCGATTGACGGACCGATTCTCACCATCCGAAAGTTCTCGGACCGCATCTGCTCGCTGGACGAGCTTGTGGGGCTGGGGTCACTGCCGCTTTGGTATGCGCAGCTGCTGTCGTGCGCGGTGTCGCTGCGACAGGACCTGGCGGTTGCGGGAGGCACGGGATCTGGTAAGACCACCCTGCTCAACGCGCTGTCATGCGAGATTTCCACCGGCGAGCGCATCGTGACGATCGAGGACTCTGCCGAGCTCAAGTTTGCGCATCATCCGCACGTGGTGCGCCTAGAGGCGCGCGAGGCTTCAATTGAGGGCGAGGGCGCGGTGACGATCCGCGACCTGGTGACCAATGCCCTGCGCATGCGCCCCGACCGCATCGTGGTGGGCGAGGTGCGCGGTGCCGAGTGCTGCGACATGTTGCAGGCCATGAATACGGGCCACGACGGGTCGCTCACCACACTTCATGCGGGTTCAGAACAGGAGACCGTGGTGCGTCTGACGTTGCTTGCACGTTATGGCATCGATCTGCCGAGCGAGCTCATCGAGGAGCAGATTGCCATGGCGCTCGACGGCATCGTGATGTCCGAGCGCCACGCCGATGGCAGGCGCTTCGTCTCCTCGTATTCGGGGGTGCGTCGCGCCGCGTCGGGCGGCGTAGAGCTCGAGCGCTATGTGACTTTCGATGCCGCCGAGCGCACCTGGGCGCTTGACCGCGAGCCGCCGTTTATCGCAGAAGGCCTGCGGTCGGGGACGCTCACACAAGAGGAGGTGGACGAATGGAGGTCGCTGTGCCCCTCGTCGTAGGGGGTTTGGCAGGGTTTTCTGTTGCGACGGCGTGCGGGGCGGAACCTCGTGTGCCGCAGGTGCCGCCGGCGGAGCTGGCGCGTCAGGCGCTCGAGACGGCGGCAGAGAAGCTGCCGCGTGAGCTGGTGGAAAACGATCTGCTGAAAAAGATCGCCCGTTCGTGGGCATCGCTGGCTCCGGCGCATCGCCTTGGCCTCGTGATCGAAGATGCTTCGGGGCGTTTGGCGTTTCTGCTGCTATCGAGCGGTGTCTGCTGCGTTTTACTAACGATGGTGTCGTTATCGCCCCTCGGATTTGCCTTGGGACTTGTTGCTCCGATTGCCGCTGGCGCCGCTCGGGATGGCTTTGAGAGCCGGCGCGAGCAACACGATGCAGAAGAGGCCATGCCCGAGGCGTTTACCGCACTTTCCATGTCGCTTGCCTCGGGACATTCGCTGGCCCAGGGCATGCGCTTTGTGGGCGCTCATGCGCAAGAGCCGGTGCATACCGAGTTTTTGCGGGTGGCGGCGGCGATCGATTGCGGCATCTCGGCGACCGATGCGCTCGATGACTTGCTCGTGCGCATCGACGCCCCCGGTCTTTCGCTTGTGACCTTGGCGCTTAAGGTGTCTCAGCGCACCGGTGCTCCGCTTGCCGACTTACTGTCCGAGGCGTCGAGCATGGTGGGGGAGCGCATTGAGCTCAAGCGCCGCCTGGATGTCAAGACGTCGCAGGCTCGCATGTCTGCGCATATGGTCGCGGCGATGCCGGCGGGCATGTGCGCGGTGTTGGCGCTGCTTTCGGCAGATTTTCGTCGCGGTCTTGCGACGCCTGCCGGCGCGGGCGCTGTGGCGCTGGGTCTTGCCCTCAACGCCGTTGCCCTGGTGGTTATCAGGCGCATTATGCGGGTGGAGCTGTGAGCGCCCTGGTTGCAGTTGCGGCTTGCCTGTGCGCTCTGAGTGCATTTGTCGCGACGGGTTTGGATCGGGCGGATGCACGCAAGATCGCAGAGGCCTGCAAGCGCGAGGCGGTGCTGGTCGCTGCCGCGGGTCGCTCGGTGCTCGATGCTCTGACCGCGCGAATGAAGGGCGCGGTTGGAGCGGGCGGCCCGGCGCGAGTATCGCTCGGCGAAGTGTCCGAGATGATCGATGTTGTGCGCTTGGGTCTTTCGGCCGGTCTTTCGTTTGATGCGGCGCTTGAGATTTTCTGCGCCAACCGCCGGTCAGTGCTGGCTCTTCGACTTGAGCGGGCCTGCATGGCATGGCAGGTGGGCGTGGGCACGCGTGAGGACGAGTTGTTGGCCGCCGCACGCGACCTGGACGTGCGAGCGCTCGAGACCTTTGCCATCACGGTGGGGCAGGCGCTCGCTCTGGGTGCCCCACTTGCCGAGACACTGGCCGCTCAAAGTCGCGAGATCCGTGCGGCTCATCGCGCCGCGGTCGAGCGCGAGATCGAGCGTGCGCCCGTCAAGCTGCTGATTCCCACCGGCACACTCATCTTGCCGGCGTTGCTTCTGTCCATATTGGGCCCGCTGTTGGGAGCAGGCGGGATGATGTAGGGAGGAATACATGAACACGATGACTGACGTTGCTGGCAAGGTCTGGAGCTGGGCTGTTTGCCAGTCAATTCGCGCTCGCCAGCATGCCGGGGAGCTGCTGCAGGAGGAGAGTGCGCAGGGCACCACCGAATACGCCATCTTGGTCGGCGTGCTCGTGGTGATCGCCATCATTGCCATTGTCGCATTTAAGGGCAAGGTCCAAGATCTATGGAACGCTATCAGCGAGGGCATCAACAGCCTGTAGAGGGCGAGCGCCCCATCGGGGTGCTGCTGGCGTTTGCTTGCCTGACCGTGGCGATAGCGGCGGTGCTTTGGGGGCTTAACGCCGCGCGGCAGCAGCGTCCTGGGGCCGCCTTCGATTCGGGCTCAGATTCGGCGGTGGCGTCTCAAAAAGATGAGATGCGAGATACGGACGATTCGGATGTCGCTGTCACGGCGCAAACCTTTCTGCGGACGCTCGACAAGCGGTCTGGTACTGCGACGGATTCGCCTGAGGGCAACGCGATTACGGTCCGGCTTGCATGGTCCGAGGACCGACCGATGACCGAAGCGGCGGCGGATATGCTGCGTGCCTATCGCGAGGTACCCACGGCGCAACTTGCTCTGAGCGGCTATCTCGACATCAAGGGAAACGTGTGGGGCGCCATCGTGCGCGACGGACGCGGCTGGGTCGATATGGTGACAATTGCCGCGGATGCTGGCGATGCTTCGTGTCGTCTGCGCGTGATCCGCCTGAGCCCGCAAACAATAAGCTCAAAGGAGGGATCGTGAAATGCATAACGTCCTGCGCGAGGAATCTGCCCAGGCGACGGTCGAATACGCCATCGTCACGGTGGTGCTGCTATCGATCGTGCTGGCGATTGTGGGACTTTGGCGTGCTGGCACCGATGGACGCTTGGCGGCGCTGGTTGAGCGGGCGGCATCCCATGGCGTTACCTCGACGTCGGTTATCGACGTCGCTGCGGGCGCTAAGGACATCGCGTTGTATTGATATCGCGCGCGAGGACCGGGCGCAGTCTACGGTCGAGGCCGCTTTTTTGCTGCCGACGTTTCTGACGCTCATCCTTCTCGCACTGCAACCGGTGTGCCTGCTTTATACGCGCGCGGTCATGGAGTCTGCCGCCGCCGAGACCGCGCGGCTCATGACCACGACGACGGCGGAGGACGACGATCTTAAGGAGTTCACCCGCCGCCGGCTTGCCGCAGTGCCCAACGTTTCGATCTTTCATGCCGGCGGGCCGTTGTCGTGGGATGTCGAGCTTAGCCGGGCCGATGCGGGCGGCGTCTCGTCCGTGTCCGTTTCCGGCGAGGCCAAGCCGTTGCCTGTGATCGGTGCGTTTGCGCAGGCTATGGGTGGTACCGCCGAGGGCGGCTACGTTGAGCTCAAGGTCGATGTCTCGTATCAATCACGTCCCGAATGGCTGGAGGGAGATTATGATTCGTGGATTGCTGCATGGGATTAAGCGTTTCTGGTCTAGATGCGTTTTGACGCGCCGTCCGAGCTGCCATCGCAAGCGAGGCGGCTTTATGGGTCGAGCCGGTATCGACCTGTTTATCGAAGACGGTGCCTACACCACGCTTTCCTCTGCGGTGGTCATCTTGGTGGTGCTCACGCTGCTGTTTTCGTCGACGGCGGCGATATGGAGCATGTCGCGCGCGGGGGACACCCAGGTGGCTGCCGATAGCGGCGCGCTGGCAGGCGCCAATGTGGTGTCGTCCTATTACACGGCTGCCACGGTGGTTGATGCGAGCATCTTGAGTTTGGGCCTGGCGGGGTTTGCCACGATCGGGACGGGCCTGGTCGCCATCCTCATCCCGGGTGCCGAACCAGTTGCCGGCAATATGGTCGACACCGGGATTGAGATCATTAAAACGCGCAACAAGTTTGCCAAAAGCGCATCGGAAGGCTTACAGAAAATCGAGACGGCTCTGCCGTATCTGATCGCCGCGCGTGCCACGCAGGCGGTGTCGGCGCAGGATACCGATAGTGTGACCTATACCGGTACGGCGCTTGCCGTGCCCAGGACATCCGAGTCGGACTTCGCTGCGCTCGAGGGGTCCGAGATCTCGACCGATGCCATTAAAGACACATCGGATGATTTAGAGCGTGCGGCCGAGGAGCTGCGGAAGGCTTCTGAGGACACGGCGAAGGCTAAAGAGCGCGCTTGGCTGGCGGATTGTGGTGGGTCGGACAAGGGCTCGGTCAGCAGCTGTTCTTGCATGTGGGAGCGTGCGAAAAGTCTAACGGATCTTTCTGGTGCTCAAAATCCGCATTACGCTTCGAGCGTTACGTGGGAACCGCAAGTGGCGTTCGATCGTGCGAAGGCCTACTATCGCCAGCGCCTGGCAAATGAGAAACCGCTTGGCGAGGGTCCGGAAAAACAGGCAGATTCTGCTGCACGAAAGGTGTTCTTCGCTTATGCGAGCGAAGAAGTCGAGCGGGCATATATAACTGAAAAGGACGGCAAAGTTTCCGCCCACATCCCTTTCCTTCCGCGAAATCCAGATGAGGCGCGGACGACTGAACTCTATACCGATGCACGTTGGCCCACGAGTGAAGTAGATAAAGTTACCTATTTGCATTATGGGACTGACTGTCCAAATTACAAAAAAGGAAAGCCGGGCGGGCTGGCATCCGTCGCAGATTTTGACGGTCACGAAACGTGTAGCGAATGCCATTTCGGTGTGTCGTCTTTAGGGTACGTTGCGATTGCAACGACTTCTGTCGAAAGGGGCTTCGAATACCACTTTGACAAGTTCAAAGACGCCCTGGAAGACTACGTTAAATGCCGCAACAAAGAACTCGAACTTGAGCGTCAGACCGAGGATGAGGCCGACCGTGCGGGCAATGCGTTTGACCAGGCCATCAAGGAGCTTTCGGGCGAGCGCCCGCGTATCGCTCCGCCCGGTCGCAACGGCGTGGTCGCCTTTGCGGTTTCGGGTGCCATCTCGAGCCCCGATGAGCTCAACTCTTCGTTTAACACGGCAGTCAGGCTTGGCGATCGCGGTGCTATCTCTGCCGCGGTGTTGGCGCCCGATGAGGCGACGGCGCAAAACAACGTGCTTTCGCGATTTTTCTCGACATTGAAGGAACGCTCGGGCGGCGTTGCCGGCGTGCTCGACGGCGTCATGGATGTTTGGGGACGGCTGCTCGTAGGATACGGTGATATCCAAGGTTCGGCCGACGAACTTATGGACGAGATGATTAAAGGCCTAGGAGGGGGCAGCGGCGCGTTGGGCTCCATCGCATCGTGGCTCGGCGATACCGTTTCGGCGTCCGTGGCGGCGTTGGGTCTGGAGCCGTGCGACTTGCGCCTGCGAAAGCCAGTGCTGACCGATTCCGCCAACGTCATTAAGAGTCCGGGGTCTGACATTGCTGGTTTCTCTCAAGCGCAAGACAAGCTGCGAGGTATTCCGTTGGGCGTGACCGATCCCAAGGCGCTTTGCGAGGCATTGGAATATCAAGTCGAACGCACCATTAGCGGTACGGTGTTCACGCTTGCGGAGATTCCTCTGCCCGGCGGCGGCTCCATCCCACTCACCGTCGATGTCGCCACGCTGGTTGGCGCTCTGGGCGGGGGGTCGTAATGAGTATCCGCATACGTCTGCGCGAGGAGCGCGCCCAGGCGACGGTGGAGATGGCAGTGGTTACGCCCGTTTTACTGGTGCTGGCGCTCATCGTGTACAACGTCATGGTCTTTGCCAGCGCTGTCGCGCGCTTCGACCGCGTGGTGCCCGACATCGTGCTGGCGCACGCTGTGGCGCCGGGCGGGGAGGGTGACGAGAGCTCTGCCGATGCCTCGGCGACGGTTCAGACTCAAATTCTGAATGCCATGGAAGGCTATGACTTGCAGATCGAAGTGTCGAGCGAGCAAGGCGCGGAGGCATCGGATGGTGGCCTGCTCTCCCTATCCGGTACGTTTAGGACCTACACCTGCACCATGCACTATGAGCCGTGGCCGACTTCTCTCAGCATCGCTGGCGTTCCGCTGGGGGCGCCGACAACGTTGTCGCACGAGCGTGCGGTGACGGTCGATCCATGGCGTCCGGGGGTGGTCATGTGACCGCGGTCTCGTCCTACATCGCCTACGCGCGGGCACTCAATAGGCTGGGTTGGACGCCGGCCGAGTTTGTGGTGGCGGAGTCGTTTGTCGTGCGCCTGCGCGGCATGCTGGGACGGCGTCCGGTTGCCGCCAACGGCCTGCCGCTCGTCATGGCGTTTCCACGCTGCTCTTCGGTCCATACGTGTTTTATGGCCTATCCCATCGACATCGCCTTCATCGATCGCGACGGCAATATCCTCGCGCGCTACGAAAACGTCCGTCCTTGGCACATGTGTTCCTGTCCCGGTGCCTGGGCGGTATTGGAACGCCCTTCAATCCTCGCTACACCTCCCGCCCTCCAACAAGTGCCGGCGTAAGAGATTGGCGACGGCGGACTTTCGTCATACGAAATTTGGTAAGATGGAGGAGAAGATGCATGGATGTTGAGATCCATCCGAACGCCAAAAAACACTTGACGGAAAAGCAGGTGCTTGGTGCCTGGTTCGCGGTTACTGAGTGCATTCGCCGCGAGTCGGAGGACGAGCCGCCGAGATGGCTTGCCATTGGATGGCTTCCAGATGGTCGAAGTGTGGAGCTTGTTGCGGTCGAACTAATTCGTGGATGGCTCATTATTCATGCCCTGTCTCCGGTTCAGAAGAAATTCTGGCAAGAGATCGAGCGAGCTCGGCAGAGGGGTCGATGATGGGCAAGACGTATACGGCCGCTAATGGTCAGGTTGTAACGGATGAAATGATTGAAGCGTGGTGCGAGTCGTACGAGCGCGGAGAGTTTCCGGATGGCGAACACACCGTTGGTGGGATCGTGCGTGGACGGCCCCCGCTCTCAGGTGAGGGGACGGCAACGCTGTCGGTCAAGATTCCTCTGGGAATGAAGGAGGCCATTCGTCGACGGGCGGCTGCCGAGGGGATGACGCCAAGTGAGTTTGCCCGTGCGGCTCTGAGTGAAAAACTTCTTGCTGCCGGCTGATGCCTCTGACGTGCCGATTTATAGAACCGAGGCTGTGCTCAAAAACTTTTTTAAAATTCTCGGTTGACCGGAACGCGTCCTTGGTTATACTAATCAAGCCTTGAAACAAGGCACACCTCAAATGGCTGGGTAGCTCAGTTGGTAGAGCAGAGGACTGAAAATCCTCGTGTCAGGGGTTCGATTCCCTTCCCCGCCACCTTGAATTGACTAGGACCTCTGCAAAGGGGTCCTTTTCTTTTATGCAGCCCCCACATGGAATCGAACCCCGTGAGGGCGCGGAGCTGAGTAAACGCGTAAGCGCCGCAGCGGTCCGTCCGCGCAGCGCGCGGACGCGATTCCCTTCCCCGCCACCTTGAATTGACTAGGACCTCTGCAAAGGGGTCCTTTTCTT
>CABUXL010000066.1 GCA_902495525.1 uncultured Collinsella sp. | reverse complement strand
TAGCCCGCGCGCGACGAACGCGCAAGACGAGCCTGCGAACGAACAGGGCGAGCAGGACGGCAATCACCGCGCCGGCCAAACCGACTCCGGCTTTGGCCACAACGGGGATACCGTGCGATACCGGCGCATCATCACGATGCTTGTCCTCGGACCGACCAGCGACCGAGCCCACATCGAGCGTCTTATCGTTGGCGCCGTTGCTCCACGCCTCGCCCACATCGATAATTCTATCGGCGTCGAGCGTCTGGCTATAGTACCCAGGGGTGACCTCCACGGGCGTCCATCCCTGCCCGTCAAGGTAGACCTCGGTCCACGCGTGTGCATCGGCAGCCGTCAAGTTCAGCGGCACGCCCGCGTGAACCGCAGCGGCAAGCTGGTCATCTGCCGCCCGATAGCCCTCGACATAGCGCGCGGGGATTCCCTGGGATCGAAACGCGAGCGTCGCCGCCGTGGCAAAGTAGGCAGAGTTGCCCTCGTGCGCCGACCCCAAGAACCACGCGACAAACGACGTCTCCCCGGTATAGGTGGGCGGGTTATCCGTCTGCCCCGCAAGCGAAGCCAGCATCGTGCGAACACGACTGATCACGGCCGTGTCCGAAACATTCGCCTGGGCATCCCAGCTGTCGCTCGAGAACAGGTATGCATTGACGGCATCCCGCTCCTCCTCGCGAACATCCAGGTACTTATCGCGAACAAAGACGGCGTACACCCGCTCGCTTTTTGCATAGTCGCTCTCGGAGGACGCCAGCCAGCTCGAATCTGCAATAACGTCATCTGCCGACACGTTATCGATGGTCACGCTGTATGCCTTAGACGGCAAAAGATCCATGCTTAGCATCGTGGATCCCGTCAACATTGCGTCGGCACCGCTCAGCGAGCGCAGCGTATAGGGAGCATAGGTGTATCTGCGGTTGGCGCCCGAGGCATTGACCGAAATCTCAACCGCCTCGACAGGCTCGTCGCCCTCGCGCTCGGCCTCGGCATCAAACGCGGCGCGCTGCTCGGCCACCGTCAAACCGTTCTGGCGCAGCCACTCACGCATGCCGGACCATTCGCCCTCGTAGGACATCCAGTCGCCACGCCCCCAAGACAGGCCATCAAACGTCGTACCCACAAAACCTTTCATGAGCAGATCATCGCTAAGCGTCTTGCTGGCAGTAAGCGACAGCGTCGTGGACTCGCCCTCGTTCATGTCCGCCGCCTGCAAAAGGTCGCCCTCGGGCAGCGTATCGTCCCCAAATCGAACGCTTTGGGCTGCTTTGACGGCAGATGCTGACATGGCGGACACCTCGGGAAGAGGCTGCACAAGGGCAACGGTCAGCGCAAAGAGACCACCGCATGCGGCGCACAGACCACCAAGACCAAAAAGAACCTGGGGCAAACCTACCGTAGAGCCCCGCAACTCGCGGGCACGGCGCTGGACAAGCCAGCCCGCAACGCCCAGCGCCATAGACATCGCAGAATCACCGAGCTGCAGCGCCATGGAACCTGCACCGCAGATAGCGACGATTGAGAGCGTGGGCCACGAAACGCTCAAGTTGGCAAAAAGCCAGGCGAGTGAGCCGGCAAACATGCCGGCGAGCACCGCCAGCGACACGGCTTCGCACAGCAGACCGGCGTCTGCCACCAATGGAATATACAGCTCACAGATTGAGTTGATGCGAGCGATAACGGTATTGACGCACGCATAGAAGCCCCAGCGTGCCGAAGGAATCAAGAGCGCGCATAAAAGCGCTACGGACGCCGCAGCCAAGGCAATCCAGAGGGGGGCCTTTTTTTCAGCCAGCGAAACGCTCAAAGCGCCCAGCGCAACGGCCACGCCAGTGGCGACGGCAAGCATGACCCCCATGCACGTTGCACTCAGGCACCGAGCAATTGTGCAGCAGAAGCCCGCAGACAGTAAAACCGCGGGAGCCACTGACAGGAACACGGCAACAACGCGGCTATTCGAAGCGACGCGCTCCGTCGAGGTAAGAGTCACAAAGTCCATGTTAGAGCTCCAGACTCTTCATACGGGCCGAGTCGCTCGATACTGGGCAATGGGTGATGATGTAGTTGGCGCCGCGCTCGATGCTATACGACTCGACCGAATCCGACACATGGAGCACCGACAGATCGGTCAGACGGCCCAAATCGATATAGACCTGTTCATCGACGCCCGCCGTCACCAGCACCGTTTTACTAATGCCCTTTGCCGCCACAAGCCTGGCATACTGCTCATTTGATGTTGGATGGGCAGGGCCAAGCGGCGTTGCCGTCAAGGCGTCAAGCATCTTATTAAAACTACGTCGATCATCGACGGGGTAGGCAGCCAGGGACCCTTCGGGGGCAGCCACGACCACATGACGGTATCCCTGACGCACAAGCGCCAGGGATACCGATGCGGTAAAACTCAGCACCGCGGAAAGGACCTCGGAGCGGCTTGAGCGCTCAAAATCGCATGCAAACGCACCAAACAAGACGCCAATAGCGTGGTCTTGGGGGCGCGAGGCCTCGCGCACCAGCACGTCGTCAAAACGCGTCGACAGCTTCCAGTGGATCGACTTAACAGCATCGCCCTCGCGATAGGGCCTCACGTCAAAGACTTCGGAGGCGTCTTGGCCGCTTCGATGGGGATCGTAGCTCGTACCCTCAAGACTGGCGGAAACACTTTGGTGAGGATCAACCTGAATGTCGAGTATCTCGGGATAGACCGTAAACATTCCGTGAAAGTCGGCGTCCTCGAGAGTGAGCGACATAAAGCCCATCTCATCGACCAGGCGCGCGGTGTCAAGGACAATCGTATGCGCACCGCAGACGGCCGAATCGAGCTCCAGCTCAAACAAGGCAGGCCTACCCATCGCGGGGGCAAGGCTTACGGGACAGACCGTCCGCGTTCCCGTCAGCTGGTTGTATACCGAAAACGACAACTCAACGCGACCGCGAAACATAAGCGGGCGATCCAACGTGATGCGCAATGCAAGAGGTGCGTTTACAACACACGACCGGGGAAGCTCAAAGTCAAGCTTGAGCAAGGCAACGCTCGAACGGCACGCCACCACCGTGATCACGGGCATGGCGATCAACGCCGCGGCAGCAGCGAGCGCAGCCGCATTGGCGGTAAACACGAACGTGACGAGCAGGAGCGCGACGGATACGAAATAGGTAATCTTGTTGGCAATCATGAGCGTAACGTAGGGCGCAAATAGGCGAACGAGCCGCTACGAGCGACCGCGAACCTGGCCCATGGACGGGGCGGGAACGGCAGCGAGAATGCGGTCGAGGATGTCCTCGGCGGTAATCGATTCAATGCGGGCCTGGGGGCGCAAAACAAGGCGGTGAGCGCAAACGACCTTAAAAACCTCGCGCACATCCTCGGGCACCACATAGTCGCGCTCGCGAATCAATGCGCAGGCGCGCGCCATGCGCGTGAGCGCGATAATGCCGCGGGGGCTCACGCCCAGCTCAACAAGACCGTCATTACGGGTCTCCTCGCACAGGCGGACGATATAGTCCAGCACCGTGTCGGCAACCTGCACGTTACCCAGGTAGTTTTGGATATCGAGCAGGTCATCGCAGGCAACCATGGGCTTGATGTCGTCGAGCGGGTTGGCATAGCGACGGGCCTTGAGGATATCGATCTGGTCCTGGCGCGACGGATAGCCAACAGACAGACGAACCATAAAGCGGTCGAGCTGGCTATCGGGCAGCGGCTGCGTGCCCGCCGAGCCCACCGGGTTCTCGGTTGCGATGCACACAAAGGGACGCGGGACCTGATGCGTCTGCCCGTCGATCGTCACCGCGCGCTCTTCCATAACCTCGAGCAGGGCCGACTGCGTCTTTGCACTGGTACGGTTGATCTCGTCGCCCAGCAGCATGTTGCAGTTGACCGCACCCCACACAAAGCGAAACACGCCCTCGTCGCGGTCGAACATCGTAAAGCCCGTAATGTCCGAGGGCAGCGTATCGGGCGTAAACTGCACGCGCTTAAAGTCCAGACCAAGTGCGCGCGAAAGCGCCAGGGCCAGCGTCGTCTTGCCGGTACCGGGCACATCCTCCAACAGGATATGACCGCCGGCATAGATGGCCATGAGGGCCTTCTCGATCACATCGCGCTTGCCCAGCAGGGCGCGGCTCACTTCGTTGACGATGCTGCTTGACTGTTCGACGATCACGGTTACTCATTTCCTCGGTAAGCTGCCTCGGCCGTCGCGGCCGCCAGCTGCGCTTTCAAAACGTTTAGGTCGATGGGCTTGCCCACATGTCCGTTCATGCCCGCGGCGCGCGATCGCTCAACGTCCTCGGTGTAGTCATTGGCGGAAAGCGCAATGATGGGAATGGCACCGGCGTCCTCACGATCGAACCCTCGAATCTGCTCCGCCGCCTCCCAGCCGTTGAGCACGGGCATTTGGATATCCATGAGGATCGCATCGTAGGTGCCCGCGGGCATGCTCCGAAATCGTTCGACGACTGCTTGGCCATTCTCGGCACGCTCGACCGCCGCGCCTCGTCTTGCCAGCAGCTCAATCGCGATCATGGCATTGATCTCGTTATCCTCGGCCAGCAGGAATCGCTTGCCCTCAAACTGGTAGGTAAACGACGAACCAATGGAATCGGGTGCCGTCTCGAGCGTCTGCTCCTTGAGTTTAAGGTCCTCGATCTGCTCCGGCGTGGCCAGTCGCAGCGGAATGTAGGCCGAAAAGGTTGATCCGCGACCGGGCTCGGTATCGACGACGATCTCGCCGTCCATCAGGTCGACGAGCGCGCTCGTGATGGCCATGCCCAGGCCCGTTCCGCCGTAGCGACGTGCAATGGTACGGTCCTCCTGCTCAAACGGCTTAAAGATCTTGCTGACATAGCGCGGATCCATGCCCTTGCCCGTGTCGCGCACGCGCAGCATATAGCTCACGCCGTCGTCTGTCCGGTACATCTCGCGCAGGGTTACGGTAACGCTGCCGCCCCGCTCGGTAAACTTGACCGCATTGGAGATAAAGTTGATGACAACCTGCGACAGGCGCATGCGATCGCCCACGACAAAAACGTTTTCGCAGTCCTCGAGATTGACCGAGTACGCAAGCCCCTTGTCGGCCGTCTGCGAGGCAAACATGCGCTCAATCTCATCGGCAAACAGACGCATATCAAACGGCGCATCGTCAATGCGCACGCGCCCGCTGTTGAGGCGGCTCATGTCGAGCATGTCGTTGATAAGCGAAAGCAAATAGGCAGAAAGCTGCGAGGCGCGAGACAAGTCATCCATCAGACGAGACTCATCCGCATGATGCTCGCGGGCAAGCGAAATCATACCCTCGATGCCATTGAGCGGCGTGCGGATCTCGTGGCTCATCTGGTTCATATAGTCGGTGCGCGCGTTGGCGGTCTCGACGGCGCGATCGCGCTCGGACTCCGCCTTGGCGATGCGCTCGTTTTCGGTCGTTACATCGACTGCAGAAACCAGGTACTGTGTGCCGTCCTGAATGAGCGAGATCGTAAACCTTATGCTGAGCTGCGATTTTGCTCCATGGGGCGCATGGTAGGAGCACAGAAGGTTTAGCGGAGTCGCCCGGTCCCAATCCCTCACCTGTCGCTGCATGCGAACACGGTCGCTATCGGGGATAAAGCGGTACAGCGTCTCGATGTCGTCGCTAATACGCTCGGGCGATACACCAAATATGCGCTCGAAATTTGGGGTGATATAGAGCGGAAGACAGTCGTCGGCGCGCAAAACCAGCGCAACGTTGGGCCCTTGCTGTGCAAGCGCCTCTTCAAACAGTCGACGCGCTCGGTCCGCGTCGCGCTTCTCGTGTGAACCGAACAGCCCCAATATGCCCCCTTTTTTCATTCAGGCGTTCATTCTACCAGCCCAAAAGCACTTTTCAGAGATGATGCTCCACCAAAGTAAGCTATTAAGATGCAAGACGCGCCCGACGGCATCTTGCCATCAGGCGCGTCTTGTTACTCGGGCCAGATAAACTGGGTGCGGCCGGCCTCGCCGCCGTCAATGAGCAGGCTCTGCCCGGTCATAAACCGGTTGGTCACGCCCACAAAGTAGATCCACTCGGCGATCTCTTGGGCGGTGGCCCAGCGCTTGAGCGGCGTGAGCTCCATAATCTGGTTCCACAGATGCTCGTCTTCCATCACGCAACGGTTGAGCGGCGTAATGACGCCGCCCGGGTCAACGCTGTTGGCGATGGCCTGCGGCGCCAGGCGGTTCGCGAGGTTCTTGGTGTAGGCGATAACGCCGCCCTTGCTGGCGGCATAGGCGGGAAACTCCGACCCCGTATGCCCGCTCGCCGACCCCACATTGACCACGGATGCAATAGCCGGCGCCGGCTTGGCGGCAAGCCCCTCCCCCACAAAAGCGTAGCGCTCGGTCACGTTGATGGTGCCGCATAGATTAGCAGCAATGTCGTCGGCCGAATCTTGCGTGCCGGCAACGTTTATGATCACCTGAGGCTCAAGGTCGTCTGGAAACAAGTCCGGTTCGCGGACATCAACGATCAGATGACGGTAGCGCTCGTGCTCGACGGCCGCCGGCAGCAGATCAAAGCCCACGACCTCGTGCCCCTCGTCCAAAAAGCGCTGCACGCACGCGGCCCCAATGCCGCCCGAGGCGCCCGTGATCAAAACCCGCATAGCTGCTCCTTAGGCGGTTGCGTGGCGCTCGAGATACTCGGCGCCCACGTTCTCGCGCTCCCAGCTGCGCACGACCTTGTAGCCCACAGGGCTCAGGAAGACCTCGCACAGCAGCTCGGCAACAGCGCCGGTCAGCGAGCACATGATGACCTGCACCCAGGTCCAACCAAAGAACGTGTGGCTCACCACAATGGCAAAGACCAGGTTGTCGATAAACTGACCGATACCCGTGGACACATAGGAACGGAAGGCAAAGCTCGCAAAGTTATTCTTTTTGAGCATACGGCCGAGCGACTGGTTGAGCGTGGAGTTGACCACGGCAGAGGTAAGCATGGCGAGCGAAGAGCCGAATACCACGTACCAGGTGCCGCCGATGGTGGCGTTAAGGGCGGTGTTGACCTCGATCATGCCCGTGTCATAGTAGGCGCCCCACATGCCGGGCGTGAGCGAGCACAGCCAAAAGCACAGGCTCACGGCCAGGTTGACCACCAACGCGAGGATAGAGATTTTGATGGATGCCTTGGCGCCAAAGCGCTTGCAGATCATGTCCTGGCACAAGAACGAGACCCAGCTCACCACAAAGCCGCAGTCGAGCGCCAGATACGGCAGGCTGATAAGCTCTTTGTTGGCCAGCAGGTTCATCATGATAACGCTCACGATAAACAGCGAAACCGTTGCCGCGGGAATGCTCCGCAACAGGACCTTATAGTCCTCCATGACCTTCTTGATCATTATGTACTCCTTTGGTTTTAGGTTTAACGAGCAGGATATCGGACCCGAACTGCTCGGCCGCCACGGTCTTGAGGCGACGGTGGGTATGATAGCCGCTCACACGGCGACAGGCAAGCAAACGGCGCGACAGCCCCGCAGGGCCACCGCGCCGGTGCGCTAAAACGTTACGTTGCCAAACTCCGACAGGACAAGGTCGGGGTTGTGGTCGGTCGCCCAGTCAACATTCCACGGACTCGTGAACAGCAGCAGCTTGCCGCCGCGCATGTCCTCGACACGCAGCGTGTCGCGCGTGAGCGAAAGACCCGGGATATCGATGGTGTCGGGGTCGTTTTGAATCCAGCGGATGTCCGTATAGGGCAGCGGCTGGCGACGGACCTCAACACGATACTCGGCCTTAAGGCGGCGCTCGAGTACCTCAAACTGCAGCACGCCGACCACGCCCACGATGACGCTCTCCATGCCGGCACCCAGCTCGCGGAAGATCTGGATGGCGCCCTCCTGGGCAAGCTCCTCCATGCCCTTCACAAACTGCTTGCGCTTGAGCGTGTCGACCTGCGTAATGCGGGCAAACATCTCGGGGGCAAACGTCGGGATCTGCGGATACTGCACGTGGCGCTTGCCGGAGCACACGGTGTCGCCGATGCTAAAGATACCGGGATCGAACAGGCCCACGATGTCGCCGGCGTACGCCTCGTCCACGATGGCGCGATCGTCGGCCATCATCGAGGTGCCCGTAGCCAGCTTGAGCTTGCGATTGCCCTGCACATGGAAGGCATCCATGCCGCGCTCGAATTTGCCCGAGCAAATGCGCACAAAGGCGATGCGGTCGCGGTGGTTCTTGTCCATGTTGGCCTGGATCTTAAACACGAAGCCGCTAAAGTCGTTCTCGGCGGGCGCGACCGGTTCGCTGGTGAGTGTATCGGTATAGGCGCGCGGCGTCGGGGCCAGACGCAGGAACTCTTTAAGGAAGGGCTCCACACCAAAGTTGGTGAGTGCCGAGCCAAAGAACGCCGGGCTCAGCTTGCCGCAGGCCACGGCATCCAGGTCGAGCTCGTCACCGGCGCCATCGAGCAGCTCGATGTCGTCCATCAGGTTCTTGTGGTTCTCCTCGCCAATAAGCTCGTCCATGGCCGGATCGCCCAGCTCGGCCTCGACCTCGGCGACCTTCTTGGTGGCGTTGGCGTGGCCGTCGCCCTCAAAGGCAATGACGCGACGGGTCTGACGATCGAACACGCCGCGGAAGTTGCGCCCGCTGCCGATCGGCCAGTTCATGGGATACGTATTGATACCCAGGACGTTCTCGATCTCTTCCATGAGCTCAAAGGGATCGCGAGCCTCGTGGTCGAGCTTGTTCACAAAGGTGAAGATGGGAATATGGCGCAGCGTACAGACCTTAAAGAGCTTTTTGGTCTGGGCCTCGACGCCCTTGGCGCCGTCGATGACCATGACCGCGGCGTCGGCGGCCATAAGGGTACGGTAGGTATCCTCCGAGAAGTCCTGGTGGCCGGGGGTATCGAGGATGTTGACGCAGGCGCCGTTGTAGGTGAACTGCAGCACCGAGGAGGTAACGGAAATGCCGCGCTCCTTCTCGATGTCCATCCAGTCCGAGACGGCATGCTTGGCCGAGCTCTTGCCCTTGACCGAGCCGGCGGTCTGGATGCTGCCGGTATAGAGCAGCAGTTTCTCGGTAAGCGTGGTCTTACCGGCGTCCGGGTGGCTGATGATCGCGAATGTGCGGCGCGACGAGATTTCATCCGACAGGCTTGCCATGCGGCTCCTTTCTTGCATTGAGTGCATTACGTCG
>CABUXL010000065.1 GCA_902495525.1 uncultured Collinsella sp. | reverse complement strand
GCGCTGCGGGGGCTCCTCCGTCCTGCGGAAAGATTTGGAGAGTAACCCTGTACCCGGCCTGCGGTAACTAAGGGGTCGCTGCGTTTATCTTGAAGTGCTGCATATACAAAGTTGGAAGGGTCTGAATTGCACTTTGCCGATATATGCCCTTTTCCCTGATGGGACCGTGCTTGAGGGGCGTCTTCATAAGTTGCGGTGAAATAGGGACTGTTTTACCAGTTAAAAGGTCTAATCAGTCCCTATTTCACCGCAACTGAAACAGGGGCGCTCTCCAAGAGAGCGCCCCTGCCGGGTTTCCATAGTACTGGCGAAGCAGTCCTTGAAATCCGTCTTGCTTTAGCCCAAGAACTCTTTGGTGGTCGCCACGATGTTGGCGGCGTCCAGGCCGTACTTGTGCAGGAGCTCGGCGCCCGGGCCGGACTCACCGAAGGTGTCGTTGACGCCGATCTTCTTGAGCGGCGTCGGGCACTGCTCGCACAGGACGTCGGCAACGGCGCTGCCCAGGCCACCGATCACAGAGTGCTCCTCGACGGTCACGACGTGGCCGGTCTTGGTGGCGCTCTTGACGATCAGGTCGGCATCGATGGGCTTGATGGTGTGCATGTTGATGACCTCGGCGTCGATGCCCTCGGCAGCGAGCTGCTCGGCGGCCTCGAGAGCCTCGCCGACCATCAGGCCACAGGCGATGATGGTCACATCGGCGCCCTCGCGCATGACAATACCCTTACCCAACTCGAAGTTGTAGGTCTCGGGGTCGTTGATAACCGGCGAGGCCAAACGGGCGAAGCGCATGTACACCGGACCGTCGCACTCGTAGGCGGCGCGCGTCACCGCGCGGGCCTCGACGTCGTCGGCAGGAACGATCACAGTCATGCCAGGGATGACGCGCATGAGGGCGATATCCTCGCAGCACTGGTGCGTGGCGCCGTCCTCGCCCACCGAGATACCGGCGTGCGTGGCACCAATCTTAACGTTGAGGTGCGGGTAGCCGATGGAGTTACGGACCTGCTCAAAAGCGCGGCCGGCGGCGAACATGGCAAAGGTGCTCGCGAAGGCAACGCGGCCGGTGGTCGCGATACCGGCGGCGACGCCCATCAGGTTACTCTCGGCAATGCCCACATCGAAGAAACGATCGGGGCAGGCGGCCTTGAACTTGCCGGTCTGCGTGGCGGCGGCCAGGTCGGCGTCGAGGACCACAAAGTCATCGTGCTCGTTGGCGAGCTCGACGAGGGCCTCGCCGTAGCTTACGCGCGTGGCGATTTTTTTGACGTCTGCCATCCTAGAGCTCCTCTCCGGCGGCCGTGAGCTCTGCCATGGCCTGCTCAAACTGTTCATCGTTGGGGGCCTTGCCGTGCCAACCAACCTGGTTCTCCATAAAGGACACGCCCTTGCCCTTCAGGGTCTCGGCGATAATGGCGGTCGGCTGCCCCTTGGTGGCGCGAGCCTCGGCAAAGGCGGCGCGGATCTGGTCGAAGTCGTTGCCGTCGGCGAGCTCCACCACGTGGAACTTGAACGCGCGGAACTTGTCGGCGAGCGGCATGGGGTCGTTGACCTCCTCGACGGGGCCGTCGATCTGCAGGCCGTTGTGGTCGACGATCACGCAGAGGTTATCGAGCTGCTGGTTGCCGGCAAACATGGCGGCCTCCCAGACCTGGCCCTCCTCGCTCTCGCCATCGCCCAGCAGGGCGTACGTGCGGTAAGTATCGCCCCAGTGCTTGGCGGCAACGGCCATACCCACGGCGGCGGAGATACCCTGGCCCAGCGAGCCGGTGGACATATCAACGCCCGGGGTGTCGTTCATGTTGGGATGGCCCTGCAGGTGGCTGCCGATATGGCGCAGCGTCTCGAGGTCCTCCTTGGGAAAGAACCCGCGCTCGGCGAGCACGGCGTACAGACCAGGCGCGCAGTGACCCTTGGAAAGCACGAAGCGATCGCGATCGGCCTTGCGGGGATCGGCCGGGTCGACGTTCATTTCCTCAAAGTACAGATAGGTCATGATGTCGGCAGCGCCGAGCGAACCGCCCGGATGGCCGGACTTGGCAGCGTGCACGCCGGTGACGATGCCCTTCCTTACCTCGTTGGCAACCTTTTTGAGCTCTTCGTCGCTCATTGTGCCTTCCTTTCATCCTCATTAGACAAAATGCGCACGGCACCGAAGGTAATCCCAACACAGCCGCAATGCACGTACGTCATTCATTATGCTGGAAACTGATGGCTTTACCAGAGTTTTTATCATTATTTGAACAATTTAGCAGGCAGAACCGCTGATGAAACGGTTTATCAATGTGAACGTCTTTTGGATGGAACGCGGTCGACTCTACGCGCTAATGTCCTTGAATCCCTCGCCGAAGGCTTCCGTAACGTCAGCGACCGTCACAATGGCGTGAGGATCGCGCTCGCGCACGATCGTCTTGAGGGTATTGAGCTCTCGACGGCTCACGATGACCATAATCACCGGCTTCTCGGCACCCGAATACATGCCAGTCGCCTTAAACTTGGTACAACCACGACCCAGGCCATACATGATATCGGCAGCGATATCAGGGAACTTGTCCGAGATGATGAGTACCATACGGCGCTTGTTGCCACCATCGACCACGGCATCGATCACGTAGCCGCTAATGACCATCGAAAGGCCTGCATATAGTGCGTTTTCGATTGAAAAGACCGGAGCCGACAGCGCGCATACGGCAACATCGATCGCCATGACGGTCGAGCCCACCGGCAGCGAGGTGTTACGCGAGATGATTTGGCCAATCGTGTCCGAGCCGCCGGTGTTGGCGCCGGCGCGCAACACCATGCCGTAACCGATGCCCGTAATAATGCCGCCCCACATAGCGGGAAGCATCAGGTCCGCATCCGCCAGAGGTGCTACAAACGGGGCGAACAGATCGGTAAAGAAGCCCAGCAGCACAAAGCCCGTCGCGGTCTGCACCACGTAGAACATGCCGCCCTCGCGCATAACGACCAGCAGCAGCAAGGCATTCATCACGATGGTCTGGATACCGACGGGAAGCGACACGCCTCGCGCCGCGCCGACCGCCTGGATAATAGTCGCAAGGCCCGTAACGCCACCGGCGGCAAGACCGTTGGGAATCAAAAACAGGTCGGTCGCGATGGCGGCCAGAGCGCACCCCAACATGATCTGGGGCAGGTCGTGAAAGAAGTTCATCGAAAGAATGCGCTTGATGTCCAGACGATATGCCATGCTGCCTCCCTCAAAAAAGCGCACCCAAACGGATGCGCTTTGAACTTCTTCTTGTATTCGATTCTAACGATTCGCCGAACAAAAACCACCCCTGCGCAGGGTTTATTCTGGATACAAACCCGTCCAACCGTTGGGCTTAGCATCGGCTTGAAGCCGCCCGATGTTTTAGACCTCCGAGCCTTCTGCATCGGCGTTGCCGGTGGCCCAGCGATGGTAGCCAATAACAAACGGGTCCAGGTCGCCATCGTCAAGAACTGCCTCGACGTTGCTGGTCTCCACGCCCGTGCGTAGGTCCTTAACCATCTGATACGGGTAGAGCACGTAGCTGCGAATCTGGTTGCCAAAACCGATCGTGGTCTTGGGTCCGCGAATCTCATCGAGCGCCTCGGCGCGCTTCTCGAGCTCAATCTCGTACAGGCGAGCCTTGAGGATCTGCATGCACGCGGCCTTGTTCTGGATCTGGCTGCGCTCGTTTTGGCAGGTAACCACAATGCCGCTCGGGAAATGCGTCACGCGCACGGCGGAGTCGGTGGTGTTGACGCCCTGACCGCCCGGGCCGCTCGCGTGGTACACGTCCACGCGGATGTCATCGGGGCTGATCTCGATGTCGATATCATCGGGTAGCACGGGGATGACCTCGACGCCGGCAAACGTGGTCTGGCGGCGCTTCTTGTCGTCGGTGGGGCTAATGCGAACCAAGCGGTGGACACCGGCCTCGGCGCGCAGCATGCCAAATGCGTCCTTGCCCTCGACGGTAAAGGTCGCGCGGTCGATGCCGATGACCTCGGCCGCGGGACAGTCGTTGATGGTGACCTTCCAGCCGCGACGCTGGCAATACTTCATGTACATCTTAAAGAGCATGAAGGTCCAGTCCTGGGCCTCCAGACCACCCTGTCCAGGCTTGATGGTCACAATGGCATCGCCGTGATCGAACTCACCGGTAAACCAGCTCGAAAGCTCAAGCTCATCGATGGCACGGGCCAGGCGTTCTGCAGTAGCGGCAGCCTCCTCGCGCAATGCGGCGGCGTCGGGGTCATCCCCCATCTCCTCGGCAAGCTCCAGCGCCGCGCGGGCGTCAGATAGCTCGCCGCGCGCGGTATCCACGGCAGCGATATCTTCCTTGGCGCGAGCGATCTCCTCCATGGTGGCACGGGCGGCGTCGGCGTCATCCCAAAAGCCAGGAGCAACACTTTTGGCCTCGAGCTCGGACACGCGGGTACGCTTCTCGTCCAGGTGGAGATACGACTCGACCTCGCCGAGCCGGTCCGCAAACGCGTCCAGCTCGGCGGGCGTTACCTCTAAAGCCTCAGCCATTAACGATTCCTGCCGTGGCAGTACTTAAACTTTTTGCCGCTACCGCAGGGGCACGGGTCGTTGCGGCCCACGTTGACGTACGGATCGTCGCTCTCGGACTTGCGATAGGTGGTCACCTTGCCACCGTTGTTAACGGCAGCCGGACCACCCTGGACAGCCGTGCGGGCCTGCACCTGTGCCTGCTTGCGCAGTACCGAGTCGCCGTTGTCGCCATCGACCTCGGCAGGACCGGAGAAGCGCGCACCCTCGAGCGCGGGCTCCTCCTTGTGCTCCATGGCACGCGGGGCAGCCTTGATCTCGATGCGCAGAACCGTGCGCAGGTAATCCTCATACATGGTATCGACGAGTATCTGGAACGCGCCGTAGGCCTCGGTCTTGTACTCAACCAGCGGGTCGCGCTGGCCAAAGCCGCGCAGGCCGATGCCGGTCTTGAGGTAGTCCATCTCCTGCAGGTAGTTCATCCAGCGGGTATCGATGACGCGCAGCATGACCTGGGTATTGAGCTCGCGCATCAGGTCCTCGCCCAGACGCTCGGCCTTCATGTTGTAGCACTTCTCAACATAGGCCAAGACATCGGCAGCCAGGGCTTCAAAGTCCTCGTCGGGGAACTTCGGCGTATCGATGTGGCCGGTGAGCTCCACAACCCACTTGCGCAGGCCCTCCAGGTCGCGCTCGCCCTCGTGGCTGTCCTTGGTGCAGAACTCCTGCACGCAGCGGTACACGGTATCGTGCATGACCTCGGTGATGTGGTCGGTCAGGTCCTTGCCGTCCAGAATCTTGTTGCGCTCGGCGTAGATGACCTGGCGCTGCTTGTTCATGACGTCGTCGTACTCAAGGACGCTCTTACGCATGGAGAAGTTGATGCTCTCGACCTTGTGCTGGGCGCTCTCGACGGCCTTGGAGATGATCTTGTGCTGAATGGGCATGTCGTCGCCCATGTCGGCCGTGACCATCATCTTGGAGACGCGGTCCATCTTGTCGCCGCCGAACAGGCGCATGAGGTCGTCCTCGAGCGACAGGTAGAACTGGGTCTCGCCCGGATCGCCCTGACGACCGGAGCGGCCGCGCAGCTGGTTGTCGATACGACGGGACTCGTGGCGCTCGGTTCCGATAACGGTCAGGCCGCCGGCGGCAAGCACGCGCTCGCGCTCGGCCTTGCAGGTCTCCTTGGCCTCGGCGTTAAACTGCTCGAGCTGCTCGGGCGTCACGTCCTCCATGGTCAGGCCCTCGTACTCAAGGCGCTCGCGCACCAGCTCGTCGGGGTTGCCGCCCAGCAGGATGTCGGTACCACGACCGGCCATGTTGGTGGCGATGGTCACGGCGCCGTAGCGTCCGGCCTGGGCAACGATGTGGGCCTCGCGCTCATGGTGCTTGGCGTTGAGGACCTCGTGTGCGATGCCGCGCTTGGTAAGGGCGGCGGACAGCTTCTCGGAGCTTTCGATGGAGACGGTGCCCACCAGGACCGGCTGGCCCTTGGCGTGACGTCGCTCGACGTCGTCGGCAACGGCGTTGTACTTGGCCTGGATGGTGCGGTACACCAGATCCTCGTGGTCAACACGCTGAACGGGCTTGTTGGAGGGGATGACCTCGACGGGCAGTTTGTAGATCTCGCGGAACTCGGCGTCCTCGGTGAGTGCCGTACCGGTCATGCCGGAGAGCTTGTCATACAGACGGAAGTAGTTCTGCAAGGTGATGGTGGCCAGCGTCTGGTTCTCCTCGCGCACGAGCACGCCCTCTTTGGCCTCGATGGCCTGGTGCAAGCCCTCGGAATAGCGGCGGCCTTCCATGATGCGGCCGGTGAACTCGTCGACGATCTTGACCTCGCCGTTGGTGACCACGTACTGCTTGTCGCGATGGAACATGTACTGGGCCTTCAGCGCCTGCTGCAGGTGGTTGACCAGCTGGCCCGAAAGGTCGGCGTAGATGTCATCGATACCCAGGCGGCGCTCGATCTTCTTAAGACCGCGCTCGGTGGCGGCGATGGTGTGCTTGGCCTCGTCCATGACGTAGTCGCCCGTGGGCTCGACGTCCTCGGTGGCGGTGAGCATGTCGTGCGACACGTCCTCACCGCGCTCCAGGCCGCGCACGGCACGCGCGAAGTCCTTGTAGGTGCTGGCGGACTTGGTGCCGGCGCCCGAGATGATGAGCGGCGTTCTGGCCTCGTCGATCAAGATGGAGTCGACCTCGTCGACGATGGCGTAATGGTGGCCGCGCTGTACGCGCTGCTCGGGGCGGGTGACCATGTTGTCGCGCAGGTAGTCGAAACCGAACTCGGAGTTGGTGCCGTAGGTGACGTCTGCCTGGTAGGCCGGGCGCTTGAGTTCGAGCGGCATGTTGTTCTGGAGCAGACCGACGGTCATTCCCAGGTACTTGTAGATGCGGCCCATCCACTCGGAGTCGCGCTTTGCCAGGTAATCGTTGACGGTAACGACATGCACGCCCTTGCCGGCGATAGCATTGAGGTAGCCGGCCAAGGTGGAGACCAGGGTCTTGCCTTCGCCGGTCTTCATCTCGGCGATATGACCCTCATGAAGCGCCATGGCGCCGATGAGCTGTACGTCAAAGTGACGCATGCCCGTGACGCGCTTGGAAGCCTCGCGCACGGTGGCAAAAGCCTCGGGGAGCATATCGTCGAGCGACTCGCCATTGGCGTAGCGCTCGCGGAACTTATCGGTCTGGGCGCGGAGTTCCTCCTCGGTCATCTTCTCAAACTGGGGCTCAAGACCGTTGATCTGGTCAACGATCTTGTAGTAGCGCTTAAGGTCCTTATCGGATCCAAAGGACAGCAGCTTTGACATGAATCCCATGTGGTTTTCCTTTTTTGGCCATCGCCCACGCCGTGCAGCTGCGGGCGAGTTAAACACAGATGATTGTACTTTAGCCAAACAAGGCGCGGCCTATACGGTCGACCTCGACCGCCACGTAATAACTACGACCAACCTGCCAAAAAGGGGCTGGTTTAATTTGGCAGCTTTTATCTGGGAAAACGCTGTCTCTCTGCCATTTGGCGCAAACCAATCCGTCCCCTTCGTACCAATCTGGTGCCATGGAGACAGGTTCGTTTGCACCAATAAAGGAAAAGGGCCGCGCACCCAAACGGATGCACGGCCCTTATGCCATGAATGCGAGTGATTCCGCGGCGAGCTATTTACTCAGCAGCCTCGGTGGTCTCGGCCTCGGCAGCGGCCTCCTCGACGGGAGCCTCTGCGGGAGCCTCGGCGGCCTGCTTGGCAGCCTCCTCGGCAAACTTAGCAGCACGCTTAGCCTTCTCGGCAGCCTTAGCCTCAGCGGCGGCCTTGCGAGCAGCCTCGGCCTCAGCAGCCTTGGCGGCCTTGGCAGCCTTGGCCTCCTCGGCCTTCTTGAGCTGGGCGGCAGCGGCGCCACCGAACTTGTCGGCGAAGCGCTGGACGCGTCCACCGGTGTCGACGAACTTCTGCTGGCCGGTGTAGAACGGGTGGCACTCGTTGCAAAGCTCGACCTTCATCTCGGACACGGTAGCGTGCGTCTTGAAGGTGTTGCCGCAGGAGCACGTCACCGTGCACTCGACATACTGGGGATGGATACCCTGCTTCATGGTAGGACTCCTTATTAGTCAGGCGCTGGTTACCGATCAGCGCATAAGGCGTCTTGGTTTCCGACCAAGACAACAAACTCGGTTATGTTACCACGGCACCGCGTGTCCCACAAAAGGTTCACGGTCTTTTCGGAACGACACGAATCTGACCCATCGAAACACATCTCCACCGTTCCTTCAACTGGGAAAATGCCGTCCCCGGGGCCTGAGAAGGGCCCCGGGGACGTTCGACTGACTGCGGGAACGGCCTTTCCGCTCAATGTGTTCGGCTGAGATCGGAAATCAACCAAGCTGAACCAGGTTCAGTTGACATGGTTAAAAACGAGGGGCGACGCTTTTGCGTCACCCCTCGTCCCGGCCGGGTTGCTTTAGTTGTACACACGGTAGTTACACTTGAACTGGGTTATGTGTCCATAGCTGGAGCGGTACCAACCCGATGTATAGCTGATTACTTCTGGGCCTAGATATTCGTATCTCTTGTTGTAGCGAAGCTGACGGTAGGTCGTGTCGTACTCTGCTACGTAAAACGTGTCTCCAGAGAAGGCTTTGTACCGGTCTTTAACCGTCGAAGCCATGTACGCGGGTTCGACATCGCCTTTCTCCCCGTTGAGCGCATAGACGGGTGCCGCGATTCCGCATAAAGCCGTTGCCACGAGGATGGCGTAGACAGCCATGCGCGACGCATTGGACTTCAGCTGTTCAAATAGTTTCATGTCATTCACCTCCCTCGTATGTATCGAGGTATTCCTGCTTGAGCGTCTGCGAGGACGACTCGGTCTTTTCCACGAGCGTGCCGGCCTCGATGAAGTAGAACGAGTCGGTGAGGTCTGCCAGGTCGTCGAGCAGATGGCTTGAAATGAGCACGCTGCGTCCCCGCGCCACCTCGCTGCGCATCGCGTCGCAGGAGGTTTTCCGTTTTCCCGGATCGAGGCCGTTCAGCGGTTCATCGAGGATGAGGTACGGGCAATCGGTCGCTATCGCCATGGCAAGCTTTACCTGCTGCTTCATTCCTGTCGAGAGTTTACGGGTCGGCTTGTCGAGATATGGGGAGATTCCGAGGGAGTCGCAGAGCGAGTCGATGTCGGCGGCCGATTTCCACGCCTCCCTAACGAAAGCAAGGTGCTCGAGGGCCGATAGCGTGGGATAGAGATCCGCGCTGCCCGAAGAGCTCAGGTAGACGAGTT
>CABUXL010000064.1 GCA_902495525.1 uncultured Collinsella sp. | reverse complement strand
TAGTATTTTGCGGAAGATCTACCTCTCGCTTGGCATGGAAGTAGGGTGGCCGGGCTGGTCGTCGTAGGCGTATTTGCTGTACACGTTGACCTCCCACTGCTTTTTTTCGACCTTTGCTACAGAATCTAGGATGAAGCCGGTCGCAAGGCTCAGGCCGCACAGGAACATAAACGAGGCGGCGAGCATAGCGGTGGGGAAGCGCGGGACGAGGCCGGTCTGGAAATATTCGACAACGATGGGCATGCCCAGGGCGAGGCCGAATACCGCGAACAGAAGCGCAACGAGGCTGAAGAACTTCAGCGGGCGGTAGTCCTTGAACAGCGTGCCGATCATCGCAACGACTTTAATGCCGTCGCTCACGGTGTTGAGTTTGGACTCGGAACCCTCGGGACGGTCGCGGTACTCGATGGGCACATCTTTGATGCGCCAGCGGTGGTCGACGGCGTGGATCGAGAGCTCGGTTTCGATCTGAAAGCCCTCGGAAAGCACTGGGAAGGTTTTAACGAACGGGCGGCTCATGGCGCGGTAGCCTGTCATGACGTCATCGAAGCTGTAGCCATAGATCCACTTGATCATGGCGCGGACCAGATTATTGCCAAAGCCGTGGAAGGCACGCTTGTTCTCCTCGGCGTAGGTGCCGTTGGAAAGGCGATCGCCTACGGTCATGTCGGCCGTGCCGTTAAGGATGGGCTCGCAGAGGGCCTTGGCCGCCTCGGCGGGGTAGGTGTCGTCTCCGTCGACCATCAGGTAGCAATCGGCGTCGATATCGCGAAACATCTGGCGGCACACGTTGCCCTTTCCCTGACGGGGCTCAAAGCGGACTGTGGCGCCGTGCTCGGTGGCAATGCGTGAGGTATCGTCCGACGAGTTGTTGTCATAGACATAGACCGTCGCCTGCGGAAGCTCGCGGTGAAAGTCGTCGATGACTTTGCCGATCGTGAGCGCTTCGTTGTAGCAAGGGATGATGACGGCGATGGATTCAGAATTCACTTAATGCTCCTTATACATTCAATCCTAGAAAGTATAGCCGTTTGGGCCTGGCATCCTAAGATGTGGGTTAGTTCTCCAGTTTTGTTGCGCGAATCGTTTGCATGGCCGTCGGGTCTATACTGTTCGTTTGTCAACGATTACGAGTAAAGGAGTTGCATCCGTGTCGGATCAGACAAAGCAACAAGAAACTCGCAGTCTGCCTGCGACGTTTGCTAAGAACGAATTTGAGAAGGACGCGTTTATCCTTCGTCAGCTGGTTACCAAGGATTTTAAGATCAAGTATCGCCGTAGCGTTCTGGGCGTCGCATGGTCGGTGCTCAACCCGCTGCTGATGATGATCGTCATGGCCATCGTGTTCTCGACGATTTTTGGCCAGGGCCGCAATGGCTCAATGACGCCCGAGATGTACCCGCTGTACTTGATCGTGGGTAACATCACCTTTGCCGTCATGTCTGAGTCTACTAATCAGGCCCTGACGTCGATCGTGGGCGCTGCCCCTCTGCTCAAGAAGGTTAAGGTGCACCGCTGGGTTTTCCCGGTGCAGAAGGTGCTCTTCTCGCTGGTCAACTTTGCCTTCTCGCTGGTCGCCGTCGCCATCGTCATGCTGTGGTTCCGCGTTATGCCTTCTTGGCACCTGATTCTGTTGCCGGTTTGCCTGCTGCTGCTTATGTGCTTCTGCATGGGCCTGGGCATGATGCTCTCTGCCCTTACGGTCTTCTTCCGCGACGTTATGCATCTGTGGAGCGTCGTCATTACGGCGTGGACTTACATTACGCCCATCTTCTGGACGACTGACTATATTGCGCAAATGCCGCATCTCGTGCGTATCTTGATGTATGCGAACCCCATGTTCAACTACCTGCAGTTTATGCGCGATATCTTCCTGTTCCAGACTACGCCCTCGCTTATGACGTTTGGTATGTGCGTCGCTTGGGCGGTTCTTGCGCTTATTATTGGCTATACCGTGTTCCATAAGTCCGAGCGCAAATTTATCCTCTACATCTAAGGAGTGCTGTGATGACTGAATCTGTTGTTGATTACAGCGAGCAGCCTCTGGCTGTCGAGGTCGACGACGTCACCATGATCTTTAACATGGCGTCCGAGTCGCTGACCAACCTCAAGGAGTACTTCATTAAGCTTGCCAAGCACGAGCTGTTCTTTGAGGAGTTTAGGGCGCTTAAGCACATCTCGTTTGATATTCATCGCGGCGAGGTTGTGGGTCTGGTCGGCACCAATGGCTCCGGCAAGTCTACGATGCTCAAGATTATCGCCGGTGTGCTCGAGCCCAGCGAGGGCAGCGTTAAGGTGCACGGCAACATCGCGCCTCTGATTGAGCTTGGCGCCGGTTTTGACCCCGAGCTGACCGCCCGCGAGAACATTTATTTGAACGGCGCGCTGCTCGGCTATACCAAGGAGTTCATCGACGCCAATTTTGACGGCATTATTGAGTTCGCTGAGCTGCAGAATTTTGTCGATATGCCGCTTAAGAACTTCTCTTCAGGCATGGTGGCGCGTATCGCCTTTGCAATCGCGACGATTACCGAGCCCGATATTCTGATCGTTGACGAGACGCTGTCCGTCGGTGACGTGTTTTTCCAGCAGAAGTGCGAGGACCGCATCCAGCACTTTATCCAGAGCGGTGACGTGACGGTTCTGTTCGTTTCGCACTCCATGGAGCAGGTTGAGCGTATCTGCCAGCGTGCCGTTTGGATTGAGAAGGGTGACCTTCGCATGGACGGCCCGGTCGATGAGGTCTGCAAGGCGTACCGCGAGCAGTTCAACTAGGTTATAATTACTTGCGCTTGGCCGAATTGTTTGGCTGGGCGTGCGGTTATTTGCTCCATTAGCTCAGTTGGATAGAGCAGGGGACTTCTAATCCCAAGGTCGACGGTTCGAATCCGCCATGGAGCACCATCGTTTATTAAGCCCGGACCGCTTGGTGGTCTGGGCTTTTTCACATGCCGGTGTTCTTTATTCTTGCCGGGTATACGTTTAGGCCGAAGCGGTGGTGCGAGCGTTCTGCGGACAGGCAAGCCTTGCCGTCTTTGCCTTTCATGCGGTTGACTGGTTTATCCCTTGGCAGACGATGCCGTTGCTTTTAACGCTGCCAGTACCATGGCTCTTTGCGTCGATTGTGCGCTGCGGGTGCGACATAGGGTTGGCGTACGTGATCAAGAAGGCGTAACAAAAACGGGGAGGACCAACTTGGCCCTCCCCACTATATCTAGTCTGTCTAGTCTGCCTTCAGGCACTCGGGCAAGACGTTTGCAACTGCATCCATCGCCTGTGGCTTTAGGTACTGCTCGTTGAGCAGCGCCTTTCTGTAGGCATAGCGAGTGTCTGCCGAGTACTTGATCAGCACATCCGTAAAGAATCGTTCCCAGCTTAAATAATCGCGACTTTCGATATAGCTTGAGGGATCCTTGAGGATCTTGGGAATGTCACTGCTGGGTATGAGCCCGGAGCGCAGGAGTGTCCACTCGAATGATTCCGGGAGGAACAAGCGAACGTTCTTGTAAACGCGCTGTCCGAGCACCTTTTCGATGTAGGGACCAAACGCTGCGCCGTCTCCAATGGCAAGAACGTTTTGCTCGGGGCATTCGTGAATTGTCCGCTTTAGATTTGCTACGCCGGTGGCGGTATAGCAGGGGATCCCGAGCCGGTTGCAAAGAGCGTCGTAGAATTGATAGCCAGATTTGCTATCTTCGACAACTACGGCGTCGGGTACCTCGAATCCAACATTTAGATCCTGATACAGCATGCTTGCCGTGTGGTCATATAGCGGCTTGGTTACCGAGTAGAAGCGCCTGTCGCTCTTGCGGCCATTGATTGTTTTACTCGTCGTGTTGACTAGCTTTAGGATTTCATCAACGCTGTAGGGGAGCTCGTTGGCATCACGACGAGATATCAGAACAAAATAGTTGGACGAGCCGTTTACGGCTTTGGCGAAGTCCTTTGAGTAGATAAACTCGTTGCCCTCATCTAGAAAGACGATTGAATCTTCGATGATCGACAGCTCGCGCTCCCAGCGTCTGCTGGAAAGCGTTTCGCAAGGTACGTCGCAGCTGAGTGCAACGCCGCTTTCCGGTCCTCGGTCGTTGTAGTCGCGAATCATCGAGATGAGCGTCGTTTTGCCCGTGCCGCTGTTGCCGCGTATAAAGGAAATATTGCGCTTAAACGTGAGTGTGTATTTGACCTTTGCACGCTCTACGACAACGGTATGCGTTCCCTTCATTACTCATCAACATCCAAAAAGTCATTCGTGGCGCCGACAAACTCCTGCATGTTTCTGACGATGCGGCCATCGTTATTGATGCGAATCTCAAAACGCTTCCAGGGGAACTTCATGATGTGGTAAAGGGTTACCAGCACATCCTGCTCTTTGCCAATTTTTAGCAGCCACCGGGCGCAGTTATCTCCGCAAGTGGATGCATTGAACACCATGTTTGGGAGATTGTGCACCAGCAGAAGCGTCTTAACGCCGCCGGAAAGCTCGAGGGGCGTAATCGAACCGAGCTGTTTGCTGATGATGTTGTGGGGGCCGATGAGTTCTGAACCGTCAACACCTTTAATCATCTGCGCTGCCAGAGGGTCCTCGAACCAGGAATCCAGGTACGAGTTCCTAAAATAGGTCTCGGTATCGTAGATGGAACCGGGGTAATCCCCCAGGTGAATGCTCAGCATGTGGGTCTCCAGACGTTGTGTGACTGCAACGATTATATGCCAGTAATAAATTGCCGGCAGCAGCGAGGTGCTACTGCCGGCATTGGTTTTATTGGCGTGTGAATCGGCGCTGATGGATTTGATCGCTAGGCTACTCTTCGAGACGCTCCCTCAGCAGCTCCAGTGCGTGGGCATATCCCTGCAGGCCCTCGCCGGTGATGGTGGCGAAGCAGGCTAGGCGGGCGTAGCTCACCTGGCGGAAGTCCTCGCGCGTCTCGACGGCACTGATGTGAACCTCGACGGCAGGGATGGCGACGGCTTTGAGCGCGTCCAGGATGGCCACGCTCGTATGCGTGTAGGCGGCCGGGTTGATGACGATGCCGTCGACCTTGCCGTAGGCCTCCTGGATCTTGTCGACGATGCTGCCCTCGTGGTTAGACTGGAAGACCTCGACCTCGTCGAAGCCCTGTGCGGCGCCCGCTTCCTGGCAGATCTGGACCAGGCGGCCGTAGTTGTCGCTGCCATAGATGCCCGGCTCGCGAATGCCGAGCATGTTGAGGTTGGGGCCGTTGATGACGAGTGCTTTCATGGTTGTTTCCTTTTTTGTTGGGCGGGAGGTGCGGCGGAGCGAAAAACCACCACAAAGGTGCCTGTCCCCTTTGTGGTGGTTTTGGTTAGAGAGCGGGTGGGAGGGTGTCGAGGAGGGCTTGGGCGGTGTTGGCGGCACAGTCGCGTGAGTCGATGATGTAGTCGGCCCAGGCGCGGTAGCGTGGCATGCGCTGTTCGGCCAGCTTATCGATGCCGTCGCGGGCGGTGATGGGGCGGCCCTTGTGGGCGAGCTCTTCGAGCTTGCGGTTGAGCATCACGATTTGGCTGTTTTGGTGCAGCAGCGGGTAGTTCTCGTCGCGTGTGACCACGCCGCCGCCGGTGGAGAGCACCAAGCCGCTGCGCTTGGAGATGTCGGACAGCGCCGTCGTCTCCTGCTCGCGGAAGGCCGCCTCGCCGCGCTCGACGATATAGTCGGCACAGGGCATGCCCAAACGCTCCTCGAGGGCGCGATCCAGGTCGATGTGCTCGCGACCCGTGAGCAGGGCAATCTGCTCACCCACGCGGGTCTTGCCCGAGCCCGGCATGCCGATCAGCGCGATGTTCTGTTCGCGGCGTGACAGGCGCTCCGTTACGTCCAGGATCCTCTCGCGCGGGGTGACTTGGCCGGTGTAGCGCTCAACAGCCTGTGCTGCCTGGGCAACAAGCATAAGCAGGCCGCCGATGCAAGGGATACCGCGGCGCTCGGCCTCGAGCATCAGGCCCGTGCGGGCGGGGTTGTAGACAATGTCGATAACGCCTTCGAGCGCATCGAGCCCTTCGAGCGTGCAAGGCGCGTCGGGGCAGTGGGGGAACATGCCGGCAGGCGTGCAGTTGACGAGCAGGGCGGCGTCGGACTGCTGCGCGATATTGCCGTAGTTGACCTCGCTCGTGCGACCGACTGGTACGACGATGGCGTCCAAGTCGCCGAGTACCATGCTCGCCGTGGTGCCGGCGCCACCGGTGGCACCAAGCACGAGGACCTTTTTGCCGGCAACCTCTACGCCCAACTCCTCGACTAGACACTGAAAACCAAAGTAGTCGGTGTTGTCGCCGCGCAGGCGACCGCCAGGTAGGCGTGTGATGGTGTTGACGTTGCCCATGCGCTCGGCGAGCGGACTCAGCTCGTCCAGGTACTCCATGACGGCGCGCTTGTAGGGGATGGTCACGTTGGTACCCTCCCATTCGTCGCCCGTCATAAAGGCCTCAAGATCCTCGGGCTCGCGCTCAAATCGCACGTACTCGAGCCCAGCGAGCTCCTTGTAGATGGTTGGGGTGTAGCTGTGGCCCAGCACGCGGCCCAGTACGCCGTAGGGGCGGGTTGCGGCGGTATCGGTCATCTAGAGCACCTCCGTGTAGCTGCCAAAGTAGGTGAAGCTCTCACACACGTCGTCGATCGAATCGAGCAGGTCGTCGAGGGCCTTGCTGCCAAAGGGGCAGTCCAGATCAAAGTAGAACATAAACTCAAAGTCGCGACCGGGGATGGGACGGCTTTCGAGCTTGATGAGGTTGATGTTGAGTGCGTAGAAGCGCTCGAGTACGCGATAGAGCGCGCCCGGCTCGTTGGCCGTGGTGATCATGAGTGAGGTTCGGTTGGCACCGGGATAGACGCGCGGCTCGCGGCTGATGACGACAAAGCGCGTGTAGTTGTTGTCCGAGTCTTGGATATTGGGCTCCAACACCTCGAGGCCATACAGCGTGGCACAGCTGCGCGATGCGATGGCGGCAACATCGGTGCGCTCGGAGCTGGCGACCATCTCGGCCGACATGGCGGTGTTGGGGTACTTGGTGGCGTGCAGGTCGTGGGACTCGATAAAGCCCGCACACTGGGCAATGGCTTGGCCGTGGCTGTAAACCTCGCGCACGTCGGCGAGCTTGGTGCCGGGCTTGACGAGCAAGTTGTGGTCGATCTTGAGGCGCAGCGAGCGCACGATATGGAAGTCGAACTGTGCGAGCAGGTCGTAGACGGCGTTTACCGAGCCGGCGGTTGAGTTTTCGATGGGCAGTACGCCAAACTCGCAAAAGCCGTCGCGCACGGCGCGCATGACGCCCTCGAAGGTCTCGAAAAACGCGATGTCGGGCACGTCGAAGAGTTTGCACGCGGCGATCTGGCTGTAGGCGCCTTCGACGCCTTGGCAGGCGACAGTGGCCGTCTGGGGGAAGGGCGTGTCACAGGCTGCGGCCGTGGCATGGGCCTTTTGCGAGACCGTGATGCCCTTGAGCTCGTTGATGTAGCGCTGCTGCTCGGCCTTGCTCATGCTCATGAGGAGACGGAACAGGGTGATGGTCTGCGCCTCGTAGCGCTTGGGCGCGCGGCTGGCGAGGTTGTTGAGCTTGGAGCGCTCACGGGCGGGGTCGAAGACGGCCTTGCCCATCTCGATTTTTGATTTGGCGACCTCGGTGGCAATGTCCATGCGCTCGACAAAGCTGTTGAGGAGCGTGGTGTCGATGCCATCGATGGCTTGGCGAATATCGGCAAGGTCCATGGAGGCCCCTTTCGCGTAATGGCTGAGTTGACAGTCAACCCAGGTGAGTCGGGTTAGAGCTGGGCGGCGTCCTCGAGGAGGGCGTCCCAAATTGCGAGAGCGGCGGCTGCCTCGGCTACGGGGACGGCGCGCGGGACGATGCAGGGATCGTGACGGCCGTGGACAGAGAGCTCGGCATTTTCCATGGCGTCCATGTCTACGGTCTGCTGCTCGCGGCCAATCGAGGGCGTCGGCTTTACGGCCATGCGCCACATGACGGGCGCGCCGGTCGAAATACCGCCCAGGATGCCGCCGGCGTTGTTGGACTCAACCTCGATCTCGCCGGTCTCGGCGTCGATGCGATACGGATCGTTGTTCTCGCTGCCGCGCATGGCGGCCACGGCAAAGCCCATGCCAAACTCCACACCCTTTACGGCGGGAATGCCAAACGCGATTTGCGCGATGCGGTTCTCGATGCCGTCGAACATGGGGTCGCCGATGCCCGCGGGAAGCCCGTAAATGCCGCACTCCACGATGCCGCCGATGCTGTCGAGCTCGTCGCGCGCGGCAAGAATCTCCTCGCGCATGCGGCCGGCTGCGGCGGCGTCAATGCACGGCAGATCGTTCGTAAGGATTGCCTTGCGGTCGGCCTCGCGATAGACCATATCGTCCATCGGCAGGTCGGAGATGCCGCCGATCTGCGCGACGTGCGCCATGACCTGAATGCCGCGGGCCTCAAGTGCCTGCAGCGCAATGCCGCCGGCGATGCATAGAGGGGCCGTCAGACGGCCGGAGAAGTGCCCGCCGCCGGCGACGTCGTGCATGTTGTGGTACTTCACACGCGCCGGAAAGTCTGCGTGCCCGGGGCGGGGCTTGCGGCGCAGCTCGGAGTAATCCTTGGAGCGCGTGTTGGTGTTCTCGATAATCGCTGCAATGGGCGCTCCGGTGGTATGTCCATCGACAACACCGGCGATGATGTGGGCGGCGTCGGCCTCGCGGCGTTTGGTCGCGGTCTCGTCGCGACCAGGGGCGCGACGGTCGAGGAAGGCCTGCAGCTTCTCCTGGTCCACGGCGATGCCCGCCGGGATGCCATCGAGCGAGCAGCCGATAGCGGGAGAGTGCGACTGGCCGAAGATGCTTAAGTGCAAGACGTTGCCAAAGGTCGAGGACATGCTATTCCTCCTCGAGTGTGACCTTGCCGCCCAGCAGGCGGTAGTGGTCGAAGAAATCGGGATAGGACTTGTTGACGGCCTCGGCGCCGTGGATCACGACCTCGCCGGTGGCACGGCTCGCGGCGATGGCGGCCGTCATGGCGATGCGGTGGTCGTTGTGCGAATCGACCTCACCGCCGGTGAAGGCATCGACACCCTTGATGATGAGGTCGTCGCCGGCAATACGCACCTGCGCGCCCAGCGCGGTGAGCTCGCGGGTGGTGGTGGCCAGGCGGTCGGATTCCTTGATGCGCAGGCGGGCGCAATCGCGGATAAAGGTGCGGCCCTGTGCCAGCGAGGCCACGGCCGAGATAACGGGCACCAGGTCGGGAATGTCGTGGGCACTCATCTCAAAGCCGGCGAGCTTGTCGGACTGCACGGTGGCGGCGTTCGTGGAGCGCACGATGCGGGCGCCAAAGCGCGAAAGCGCG
>CABUXL010000063.1 GCA_902495525.1 uncultured Collinsella sp. | reverse complement strand
GGGGGGGCCCGCGGGGGGCGCCCAGGGGGGCGGACCCGCCGTCAGCGGCGCATGAGGCCGAGTCCGACCCCGAACAGGAACGCGAAGGAAAGTGCGAGAATGAAACCCATGGGAACCTCCTTGGAAGGGAATCGAAGATGAACAGAGCGCTCAGGGCGGCAAAGGAGAACATCGACCTGCTGGTCACCATCGCGGGCGCGGTCGGGTTCGGCTCGGTCGCCGCGATGGCCGAGGACGCCCGCCGGATGATCGCCGAGCACCCGGCCTCGTGCCTCCTCCTGACAGGCGCCGCCGCGATGCTCGGGTACGCGACCGCGCGCATCGTCAGCGCGAGGAGCGCCTGGGCAAAGCGCCGGAGGATGGACGAACGCCTCTCCGCCGTATTCCTCGGCATGTCGAGGAGGCGGAAGGAGCTGGTGTCCCGCGCGCTCGACGAGGGCTCCGTCAGCCTCTCCCCGCTCGATGCCGACGCCCTCGCGCTGTGCGAGCTCGGCATCTTCGGCACGCCGCCGGTCGGCTCGATGCTCACCGCGACCGACTTCTCCATCAGGCCCGCGGTGATCAGGGCGATCGCCGGGCACCGCTCCGAATGGCTCGCCTAGCGCGCCCATAGCGAACCGACCACCCACGCCGCGATGAACGGCAGCGCGGCGGCGAAGCAGCAGCGCGCCAGGCCGTAGGCGCCCTGGCCGATGCACAGCCACCCCGCGGCGTCCATCACGACGGCCGAGGCCAGCAGCGCCCGGGTCACTCCGCATCGACCGCCCGCCAGTCGAGCCACGTGCCGGCGGCCGGCCTGACCTCAATCCCCCTGATCTCGGGGTCGAGCGCGTCGTAGGTGTTCATCGTCACGACGCGCTTTATCTCGCCGAAGAGGGCGCCTTCTCGGAGCACTTTAGCTAGATGCTCACGAGCATCGACGAAGCAATCGAATCCCACGCTGTGGCTGCAGCAGTCTTCGTCCATCCAGGTGACAGTTGCCTCGATGCTGAACGGGAGCGCAAGTGGCTCCCTGCGATACTTCTTCTCGGCAAACTCCATGTTCTCCTCCTTCGTCATCGGTCTTCGCGACCGCTGCCAAGTCTGCGGCCGGAGCTTCACTCTCCGTCCGGAATCGATGAGCTGCCCCCACTGCGGGACGGGCTACCGCACGCGATGACCTCGTAGGCGAGCTCCACCTCGCAGATCCCCTCGAGGATCTCGGCGGCCGCCTGCAGGTGCTCCGAGGCCTCCCTCGCCTTCTCCGCGAGCTCCTTGGCCTCGGGGCACCTGCCCTCCAAGACGAGCTCGGCCACCTTCCTGTCTTCCATCTCTTCCCCCATCACTACGCGGCCTCGTCCGTGTTCCAGCCCATCAGGTCATTGGGCGTGCAGCCGAGGGCCAACCCCAACGCCGCGAGGCTCTCGAGCGAAGGCGTCGAGGCCTTGGCCAGATAGTTGCGGATGCTGTATACCGACACGCCCGATGCCGCGGAAAGTTCCTCAGCGGTCTTGATGTCGGCGTGAGCCATCGCAACGCGCAGGTTATGAGCGACGCGTGTGCAGATATCCGTCATTCATGTACCTCCGTTCTAGAAATCTACGTGTTTCGCGTTTGCTGATACTCATTATCTACGTGATTCACGTATTGTCAACATGATTCTAGTAACTTTCTTGATGGATATACACATTTCGCGTAGACTTCTATCTGAAGAAGGGAGAGATATATGTATGAACTCTCGATAAAGAAGATGCGCGAGGCCGCTGGATTTAAGAAGCAGCCAGACGCCGCCCGCGCCCTTGGATGGAAAGAACGCCGCTATGCATCCATCGAGCGAGGTGAAGTGAAACTAACCGCAGAGGACGCTTGCGTGATAGCCGAGGTATTTGGTTGTACGCCAAACGACCTCTGTGGATGGCCGCCTGGCTTGAATGAAGGGTTTGCCGATGAGCTCGACCCCGAGGAGGGCGAGCTGCTCTACTGCTACCGGCAGAGCACCGAGAAGAGGCGCTCGAAGATCCTGGAGACGGCACGCGACCAGGCCGAGCTGTCCCAAGCTCAGGCTGCAGCGCCTGAAGGCGAAGGGCTGGAAGAGGATCAAGTAAGGTCCGCGTAGCAAGGTCAGGAGGTACCCATGGGCTTTTTCAGCTCATTAGTTAAAGCGATTTTGACGAGCAATGGAGCGTCGACAAGTGCGCGCACTCCTGCCACGGAAGGCGTGTCCGACTCTACCGCCATGTCCGCACGAAATGGCAGGCACCCCGCCGCGCGCGTCATAGACATCGACGGCGATACCGAGAAAGTCATTTACACGTATCTCGGCGCCGTATTTAAAGGGGTCAAAAAAGGAGCGGTGTTTTATGTGGCCCCGCTCGGATTTGACACGGTTATTCACAGCAGGTCGACCGGGACGACCACTGATAGCGGCGCATTTGGGGACACGCCTCTTGCCTATAAAGGTCGCACATTTGGGCTCACGCCGTCATGCCTAGGCTTTCTCAAGGAAATGGTCGCAGCCGGATTTAAGGTTCAGGTCAAAGTTAAGAAGATCGGAATGTACTCCGCGGGGATTCCCGAACTTGTCACCATGACCGCGGACCCGCGACTCCTGAAGCAGTGGTGGGAAAGACAAAAAATAACAACCGAGCCCGTCCCCTTCTCAGAAGAGAACGAACTACTTATAAATGAGGAACGATACAGGGCGAGGATTTCGGAAATCAGGAAAAACCGAACCGGAATCGAGCTCCATGAGACCTCAAGCGAAGTGTGGATAGACGTTACGGAACGCAACTGGATCGCCGGAACACCACCAATAGGAGATCTCCGCTTTACACCGAGCTTCGAGATAATCCCGACACCAAAGGGTTCATCCGCCAAGCCCCATATTAGGATCTTGGCGGGAAAGGAGCCGCTCATAGAGATAAACGCGAGCAGCCATAAGGTATACAAGCAGCTTACCGAATACAAAGGAAGGCAGTGCCGCGCATGCTATATGTATGACTACTTCCAAGACAGCAGCAACGCAACGAAGCTATATCTCGTGTTTGACTAGCAGATTGCGCGAAACGATCGAATCGCCAGTTGTTTCCCATTTTCGCGACGTCACGAAAATGGATGGCTATGACCCGCGGCGCGGCTAGGTTTATTCGGTTTTTCCGGAAAAACCAAAACGGGTGCGTGCACGCACCAAAACACCAGTTGTTTCCTATTTTGCTGACACCAGCAAAATAGGAAAGCGGCTGATTAAGTTGTTGTAGAAAGCGCAACGACTGCTACTGAAATAAAGAAACCCCGTGCGGCGATCTTGGCGGATCCGCACGGGGCGTGCCCTCCGGCAAAAAGGGAAAGGCAGGACCATTATATGGCAACCAACGACAGTTCCAGGTCAAAACTCGGGTCGAAGCGCGAGGTGGCGCCAGGCAAGTGGGTGATCCGCGTGCAGGCAGGCTTCCGCGCGGACGGCCACGTACGGCGCGTGTCGCGCACCGTATACGGCACCGAGACCGAGGCCGACATCGCCATCGCCCAGCTCGCGCAGGAGCTGGGCGTGTCCCAGGCGGCGCACGCGGGTGTGACGCTTGATATGTACTACTGGGGCGTGTTCCGCGACTCCCCCAGCAACCGCGGCAAGCCGCGCTCAAAGGCGAGCCTGCGCGAGTACGACGGGCAGATGTGCAACTACATCTCCCCCGTCCTGGGGAGCATCGACATCTCCGAGATAACGCACGACATGATGCGCAGCTGCATCGAGCGCTCGGGCGCGCCGGCCAAGACCAAGACCACGCTGCGCGCCGTCATGCGCCGCGCCTTCGACGACGGCTGGGTGACGGTTGAGCCCTTCCGCCGCCGCGTCATCGCGCCCAAGGCTAAGCAGGCGCCCGTGGAGCCGTGGAGCATCCCCGAGGCCGCCGAGGCGCTGCGCAAGCTCGCCGCCAGCGACGACCGCGCGGACCTGGTCATGAACGCCTACCTGATCTTGGGGCTCAGCGGGCTGCGCAAGGAGGAGGCGCTTGCCGTGCGCCCGTGCGACCTCAAGGTCACCACGACCTACGACTTCGCCACGGGCCAGCCGACGGTATCGGAGTACATCGAGGTCTGCCGCGCGTACACGGACGAGGACGGCGTGAAGGAGACCAAGAACGCCCATTCCGTGCGCACCGTGCCGGTTTTATTGGCGGGCCGCGAGCGCCTGCACCAGATCATGGACGAGCTGCGCCCGTCCATAACCGTCGAGGGCGGCACTTCGGTTACGGAGCAGGTTCGCGAGTGGAGCGGCCAGCGGATCGTGAACATGCGCGGCGACAACCTCGTGCGCGCCTGGCGGCGCATGTGCGCACGCCATGACCTGCGGTATATCCCGCCCAAGGCCCTGCGCCACACGTCCGAGACTATCATGGCGGCGACCGAGGTCGACCCCCTGAGCATCATGGACCTGCACGGCCATACGGACCTGGGGACAGATTACCGCCATTACATCAAACCGGGTCTGGCGGAGCGCGAGAAGGCCGCCAGGCAGGTCGGGCGCGCCCTGCAGATCGTCGAGGGCGGCGGCGCGGACGGCGGTTTTAATGGCACCGGTCGCAGCGCCGAGACGCTCTAAAATGGCGTTCCCTAGGTCCATTACCTGCTAAATGCATAAAACGCCCCCTGCCGCGCATAAACGGCAGGGGGCGTAAAACGCGAACGGTAACGGGCGGTTATGATTTGGCTTCTCGGTAAACAAAAAAGGCCAGCGCCGAAGCGCTGACCTGCATGTTCTTTGGTGGGCCGTCAGGGGGTCGAACCCTGGACCTTGGGATTAAGAGTCCCCTGCTCTACCAACTGAGCTAACGACCCAAAGCTAAAGTCCGTTATGGCGGACTTTAGAGGAGATATCGTGTGGTGGGCCGTCAGGGGTTCGAACCCTGGACCTTGGGATTAAGAGTCCCCTGCTCTACCAACTGAGCTAACGACCCGATATCAACACGAAGCAAGAACTGGGGTGGGTAAAGGGACTCGAACCCTCGACCTACGGGACCACAACCCGTCGCTCTAGCCAACTGAGCTACACCCACCGTGTCCTGTGCGCTTCGCGCTCGACTATTATTGCAAGGAACGCCACGCGATGCAAGCCCCAATTTTCAAGAATTTTGAAAAGAGTTTTTCGAGCGCGTTTCGAGCAATTCCCACCGGTTCCATAGGAGTAAACTTGCCCCACTGCAAATCCTCGAAAGGACCGGCATGAAAGAACTCTCCAACCGCACGGCAACATTTACCGATTCGGTCATCCGCCGCATGACACGCATCTCCAATAAGTACGATGCCGTCAATCTCTCGCAGGGCTTCCCCGACTTCGATCCTCCGGCGCAGCTGCTCAACAGCCTGAGCACCATCGCCGCCGACCCCAAGCCGCTCTACCACCAGTACTCCATTACCTGGGGCTCCCAGGCCATGCGCGAGGCGCTCGCCGCCAAACAGGAGCACTTTATGGGCATGCCGATCGACCCCAACCAGAATATCGTGGTCACCTGCGGCTCCACCGAGGCCATGATGGCCGCCATGATGACGGTTACGAACCCCGGAGACAAGGTCGTCATCTTCTCGCCGTTCTACGAGAACTACGGCGCTGACACCATTCTCTCGGGTGCCGAGCCCATCTATGTGCCGCTCAACCCGCCCACATTCGACTTTGACCGCGAGGCGCTCGAGGCTGCCTTCCGCGACAACGACCCCAAGGCCATCGTCCTGTGCAACCCTTCCAACCCCTGCGGCAAGGTCTTTACGCGCGAAGAGCTCACCTTTATCGCCGACCTGTGCAAAAAGTACGACGCGTACTGCATCACCGACGAAGTCTACGAGCACATCGTCTACGCGCCCCATGAGCACGTCTACATGGCCACGCTGCCCGGCATGTTCGAGCGAACCATCAGCTGCAGCTCGCTGTCTAAGACGTACTCCATCACCGGCTGGCGTCTGGGCTACACCATCGCCCCGGCCCAGATCACCGAGCGCATCAAGAAGGTCCACGACTTTCTCACCGTGGGTGCCGCCGCTCCCCTGCAGGAAGCCGTTGTCACCGCCCTCAACTTCGACGACAGCTATTACGATGAGGTCCTCGACCTCTACACCGCCAAACGCGACCTGTTCTGCCAGGGGCTCGATAGCATCGGTCTTGAGCATAACGTGCCGCAGGGCGCCTACTACGTCATGATGGACATCTCTGAGTTTGGCTATGACAGCGACCTCGAATTCTGCGAGGACCTCGCATCCAAGGTGGGCGTGGGCGCCGTGCCCGGCTCGAGCTTCTTCCGCGAGCCCGTCAACCATCTGATTCGTTTCCACTTTGCCAAGCGGGACGAGACGCTTAACGCGGCACTGGAGAACCTCAAGTCGCTACGTGATAAAATCAAGCCGCGCGGGTAAGGACGGCCCGGCAACTAAAGCAACCAAAGAAGCCCCGCACCGCCCGCCACGTTGCGAGGCTTCTTTTTATAGCGCTTTCTTAAATGGTTTAGAGCCCTATACTTTAGTCACGGAGCAACTCGTCCCAGAGAGAGGAATACTATGGCAGAACAGCAGCTTATCGGAGCGCTCGAGGCCGGCGGCACCAAGATGGTCTGCGCCACGGGCTATGCAGACGGTACGGTCCTGGAGCGTGAGCAGATCGCGACCACGACCCCGCAGGAGACCGTTGAGGCCGTCAATGCATGGTTTGCCGACAAGGGCATCGCCGCGCTGGGCATCGGCGCCTTTGGCCCCACCGCAGTCAACCCTGCCTCGCCCCAATACGGCAAGATCCTGGAGACGCCCAAAACGGCATGGCGCTACTTTGACCTGCTGGGCACTATCCAAAACGAGCTCAATATCCCCTGCGGCTACGACACCGACGTCAACGTCGCCTGCCTGGGCGAGGTCACCTTTGGTTGCGCCCAGGGCCTCACTGACGTTGTGTATCTGACCATCGGCACCGGCGTGGGCGCCGGCGTGCTCTCGGGCGGTAAGCTCGTACACGGCATGATGCATCCCGAGGCCGGCCACATCCTGGTCACGCGCGACCCGCGCGACACCATTGGCGAGCACAGCGCCTGCCCCTTCCACGACAATTGCCTCGAGGGTCTCATCGCCGGCCCCGGCGTTAAAAAGCGCTGGGATGGCAAGAGCGCCGGAGACATGGCCGATGACCCGGAGGCCATGGACCTGCTCGCAGGCTATCTGGCACAGGCGCTCATGACCTACACGCTGTGCTACGCGCCGCAAAAGATCATCATCGGTGGCGGCGTGGCCGACCACACCCCCATCGTGCCGCTCGCGCGCAAGAAGTGCGCCGAGATGCTCAACGGCTATATCGTCACGCCCGAGGTCAACGACATCGATAACTACATCGTCAACAACAGCCTCGAGGGCAAGCAGGGCATTATGGGCTGCCTGGCCCTGGGCGCACAGGCGCTTCAGTAGCAGACGCACCCACAGGGCGTGGCGCGCCCGGCAAATCCGACCTACGGAACGACGCCACCACGCCTCATATAAGCCCTCAAATAAAAAAGGCCGCCTAGGACCAAACAATACGTCCTAGGCGGCCTTTTTAGCGCACATCAGCGACCGTAAGAGATATCGGAGCACAACGCCCGTTGCCGCTCCACAGCAGTCGATCATCACATCGGTGATCATGCCGGCGCGTCCCGGCACAAAGAGCTGAATCGTCTCGTCGATCGAGGGAATCAGCAGCAGGAACACCGCCGTGGGCAGCAGCACGTCAAAGGTGCGCCGGCCCTCAAAATCAAAGGCGTGCGTTGCCAAGATGCCGAGCACCATATACTCGGTAAAATGCGCGCACTTGCGAACAACAAAGTTGGTCACCCATTCATATGGAAGTCCCACGCTGTGCAGGAAACCGCGGATAGCTTCCATGACCGTTAGGCTCAGCGAGCCCGACCCCGAGCCGGGAACCAGCGAATTGCCCCAGATCAAGAGCGCCATCAGGCAGGTCACGACCGCCCATTTTCGATTGATCTTAACCATGCAGAAGTTATGCCTCCGCGCGGAGCGGCGCGAAGCTGGCGGTACCGCCCTCGATAACGCTCAGGTAGGCACGGCCCGTACGCTTGGCGGTAGAGGACTGCAGGCGCTCGATCTCCTCCTCGAGGATCTGATTGACGCGCTCGTGACGACGGTTTTCCATAATGCCGGCGGCAATAGCCTCGGCCCGCTCGATGCTCTCGCGCGAGATACGGGCAGTATCCTCGGGGAATACAGCGCTGTGACGGCCGACATAGGCGGGGGCAGCAGGCTGAGGGGCAGCGACGGGAGCGGGGGCTGCAACAGGAGCAGGCTCGTCAATCTCATCCAGAATCGCGGTGGCGGCGGCCCACATGTCCTCGTGGCCCGAGTAATCGGCCATGGGGACATCAACCTCGAGTGAGGCATCCGGAAGGTCGCCGGTGTCGATGCGATCTTGGGCATCAATCGATGCGGTGATGGCTGCAGGCTCATCGAGGTCATCGAAATCGATATCCGCGGCACCGGAGATGATAGGCATGCTGGCGAGGTTTACATTGTACGGCGCAGCCTCAGCCGCCTGCTGCTGGGCAGGAGCGCCCCACAGCGAGCTTTCGGCGGCACGGCGGGCGGCAACGGCCTCCTCGTCCGCGGCCATGGCTTCATCAACGTACGAATTGTCGGCAGAAGCGTTCGCGTCCGCCGAGGTAGCGCTGTAGGCGTTATTGGCTGCCGCGTTGGCGACGAGTGCCACGAAAGCCGCCGTGCTGCCCGCAGGGGCGGCCTGGGAGCCAGACACGGCGCGTGCCGCGGCGGCGATGTCGTCGCGATTGAAGGAGCCGGTCTGCCCGCCGTTGGTGAGCTCGTCGATGGCGACTTGATAGACGTCGCGCGAGTGTGCAGGGTCGCAGCTCACCGGCGAATCGTCGTCAAGCATACTGTCGATCATGGACCAAGCCTCGTCCTCGTCCATAGCATCTGCGGCTCGAGCGATGGTAGGGACACCATCATCGGCATGACGGCGCTGGAACGCACCAGTCAGGCCGGAAAGGAATGCCGAGGTAGACTGCTCCGCCTGAGCCTGAGAATCAGAAGCCGCAGCGTAAGGAGTCGCATCCTGCTGCTGAGCTGAAATCGAGGCGGTCTTGAACTCGCTTTGATGCTGATTGAGATTGGCGGCACCGCCCATGGCATCGGGCTGGAACAGACGCTCTTCACGCTGCGCACGATACTCGGAGATACCCAGCGAGGCGGCATAGATGCCCACGCCCGCCACCGCGCCCACGGCGAAGGGAACCGCACCCGCCACGACCGTCTCGTTCACAGACGAAAACGGCAGCGTCGCGGCATACATAACCACGGGAGCGGCAAGGCCGATCCCGCACGAAAGTCCGGCAAGGACTGCTCGTTGTGTTGCATCAGAAGAAGCCATGAGCTCTCCCCATCTTCCAGCACCCAAATCGCATCATTCAGTTGGCTGCGCGAGAGAAGATGAAGCGGGGCTATGCCCCAAAGCAACGGTATATGGTTCGTTTCATCTGCGTTATCCGTCGCGAAGCTTAAAAGCTATTATGCGAAACCGCCCTGTCGATTGCAAGCGACGATGTCGGATTGAAACGGGCCTTGATTATCGACTTTATCCGAACACCTCCCACATTCATCCGTACATGTACGGATGAATGTGGGAACCCGATACCCTGAGGGCCGGATCGGCCGGCCCCGGGAGATCGGAGGACGGC
>CABUXL010000062.1 GCA_902495525.1 uncultured Collinsella sp. | reverse complement strand
GTTCTCAACTGCATGCAGCAAGGCATCCTGCTGCGACTTAGAGAAGCGGTGAATCTCATCGATGAATAGAATGGTGCGGCGGTCGTACGTATTCAGGCGCGTCTTGGCCTCATCAATTACACGACGCAGGTCCTTCACGGTACCCGTGACGGCGCTGACCTCGACAAACTCGCTCTTGGTATGGTTGGCGATAATGTGGGCCAGCGTCGTCTTGCCCGTACCGGCAGGCCCGTACAGAATCACGCTCGAAAGCACGTCGTGCTCGATCGCGGCACGCAGCCATGAACCCTTACCGACGGCCTTTTGCTGGCCCACGTACTCGTCGAGCGAATTGGGGCGCATGCGCACCGCAAGCGGCGCATTCTGAAAGGAACGCTCGCGCGTCGAAGCAGAAAAAAGGTCGTCCATAGCCATCCCGTGTATTAATCAAATACGTTTTCCACTAACAGTATACCGAATTAATACGAACTACCGTTCGTTAATATAGGTACGATGCGGAAACTTTAGACCCGGGAACAGCTTGCTCGTCAGTTCGCAGAAATAACCGTCCGTCATGCTCGCGATATAATCCACCACGGCTTGATCCTTGTCGTCCTGCCAGGCATAGGCGCGATCGTAGTAGGAAAGCTGCTGCTCGATGCGAGAAATGTGGTGTTTAAAGATATACGAGGACTCGTCACCTTCGTTTATATCCTGCAGGCAACGGTCGTAAAGCTTTTCGAAGGCTTCGCGCAGCTCCGCCTCGGAGTCGCCTTCGATACCGCCCTTGCTATAGATCTTCTCGTAGTTCTCGCGCTTGGCCCGGCGGATCTCCTCAAACAGGTCCTCGCTCATCTCGATGCGTGGCTTGCCATAGCTGTGCTCGACGATATCGATGGAGGCATGCGTGAGGATCCAGCTGTTGTAGGCTCCACCCCGACCGTCATCAAAAGCATCGGGCGACAGCAGGCCCGCCGCAATGGCGTCTTGACGATCGCGGCCCACGTAGGCAAGGATATCCGAGATGCGAACCACGCAGCCCTCGAGCGTCATGGGACGTAGGTGCTCAATTGCGCTATAGCCCTTGGCAATGCAGTCCTCAACCGTCTGATCGAACTGGTCAAAGGAGCCCATGTCCGAGAGCTCAAACACACGCTGCTCGTACTCGCCGTTATGGCATAGCACGCCGTCGAGCGTCTGGAGCGACACGTTGCGGCCATACAACGCGTCGAGCACGCGAACCGACTGCACGTTATGGAAAAAATAACGCCCCGTACGCTCATGATAGATATCGTTGAGGAAGCGCTCGCCGGAATGGCCGAAAGGCGTGTGTCCCAAGTCGTGGCCCAGGCCAATCGCCTCGATCAGATCGCAATTGAGCCCCAGGGCGCGACCGATATCGCGCGCAATGCGCGAGACAAGCTGCACGTGCAAACCGCGGCGTGACAGATCGTCATTGCTACGAAAGCTAAAGACCTGCGTTTTGCCCGCATACCGGGTGTAAGCCGGAAGATGAAGTATCTTTTCGGTATCGCGCATAAACGCCGGACGCATAAGCGTGCCTTTGTCGGTAGTGCGATCAATACGACGAATGACCTGATCATCGTTGCAACGATACGGGTTGACATAGCCCGAAGCACGATCGGCGGCAATGCGCTCGACAAGCTCGGGCGACAACGCTGAGGGAATACGGTCCATGCGCGCCTTAATGACGGCCGTTTCTTGATTAGATTCCATGGCATGCTCCTTAAGAAGGATGCGCAATCGGTTACAAAGTGCAGCCCACGACCTCGATTATGGCAAAAATCGGCACTAAAAACGGGAGCAATGGCAGGGAGCGCGATTTTGTGAAGAGGCAGGAAAGGGCCAGAGCCAGGAGTGCGACGGCAAATGCCACGATGCCACCCATAGGGTCGAGCGTGCAAAGCGCGAAGAGCGCCTTGGCATCCCCCATGCCGATGCCCGGGATTTGGCGAAGACGACGCCAGAGGGACTCAGTCAGCACGAGAGCAAGATACACAATGACGGCAAGACCCGCGTGGTCAAGCGCTGTGTTAACGCCTTTGTCGAGCCAAACGCCCACTAACGCCGTCACCGCACACGCACCGGCAAGTTCATTGGGAAAACGTCGCTGACGGGCATCAATCGCCGCGCCGGCAAAGATGCAAATCCAAAACGGGATATAAAACATCGAGTACCTCCTCGAGCTGCATCGCAAAAGCAAAAACCACCACAAAGGTGCCTGTCCCCTTTGCGGTGGTTTTGGTGGTGGTTATTTGGCGCCTTGCATGACCTCGTCGAGGGTGACGTTTACGGCATGCTGGGTAGGAACCCAGTCGACCTTCAGGAACAGCGCGGCCACCGTGATGGGGATATAGCTGAACATAAAGATCGGGAAGGTAAACAGGTTAGTCACCAGACGCCACTTTTGCGCGCAGTGAATGTGCTTGTACTCAAAGATAGTCGTGAGCAGCGCCAGGATAAAGAAGGTCTGATACATCATGGCGAAGGTCATAATGAGCGAAGCGGCGCACGCCTGCATCTCGACTTCGGTAGCCAAGAAACCATGCGAAAGGCCACCCACAATCAAGAACGTCGCATTAGCGAGCATCGAGATCAGCGATAGCAGCATACCCGGGGCGATCGTCATGAACATGTCGTAGGCGGCAAAGCGATGATAGCGGAACGTCGACTTGACCAGATGCTTGCCGTAGGTAAAGAACACCTGGTAAAAGCCCTTGGTCCAGCGCATACGCTGCTTCCAGGATGCCTTGAACGTCACGGGTTGCTCGTCAAAGAACTCCGCCGGCGCATAGCCAATGCGAATACCGTGAATAGCGCAGAACGTAGTGAACTGAATGTCCTCGGTCAGCGTGTGGAACTGCCAGCCGTGCATGCCCTCAATAACACTGGCGGAGATGAGGTAGCCCGAACCCGAGACGGCGCAAGACGTCTTACAGATATTACGCGCGTTGTTGAGAAAGCGCGCCTCGCGCAGGTACCAAGTAGCATTAGCTGCCGAGATCCACGAGCTGCCAAAATTCTTGGAGTTGCGATAGCTCGTGACCACATGGAATCCCTGGTCAAAGGCATCGTTCATCTTGGACACGTAATCGCGGGAGATAACGTTATCGGCATCGAAGATAAAGTAGCCTTCAAACGTGTCGGGATACTCGTTAAGGATGCGGTCGAAGCCAAAGTCCATGACCCAGCTCTTACCCTTACGGGCAAGATCATTGCGCTCGTAAACAATGGCACCTGCCTCGCGCGCGAGCTGTGCGGTGTTGTCGGTGCAGGCGTCGGCAACCACGAAGACCTCGATAAGCTCGGACGGATAATCCTGGTCCTTGATGGAGCGAACAAGGTTGGCGATCACGGCCTCCTCGTTATGCGCCGCGATAAAGAAAGCATAACGATGGAGTTTTTTGGCCTTGGGAGGCGCGACCTCGCCACGAAGAGCGCCAATGACAAAGAAGACCACCTGGTACAGAAAGCAGACCGTGAGCAGCGTGACGACAATCTGGTTGAAGACCACGATGGGTGTGTTGGTTTGTAAAAAGGCGAGCATGCAGGCTCCCGAGAACGCGTTACGTAAACAACCGTATATCTTACCGCAGGCTTACCGAGTTCAAGAAACCACCTAATACTGGCTAGGCTTCGAGCAGACCGAGCTGAGAGACGATTTCGTCACCGGCGGCAGTGCGACCGAGCGAGCGCGGAGCCAGATCGTCAAGAACCGCAGCGAGATCCCAGGGCAACTCGTCGCGGCACTCAATGCGCTCCCCCGTCACGGGATGGTCGAACGCCACGCGCCAGGAATGAAGGAACTGCCTGGTCAGACCCTGATCGGCACGCGCATCGCACTTGCCGTAGAGCGGATCGCCCACGCAGGCGTGGTTGATATGGCGCATGTGCACACGAATCTGGTGCGTTCTGCCGGTAAACAGGTGGCACTCGACAAGCGTGTAGCCGTCGTCGAAACGCGTGGAATCAAAGCGCTCGAGCACCTTGAAGGTCGTAATGGCCTGACGGGCAAAGGGGTCGTCCGAAACCGCCATCTTGACGCGGTCGCGCGTGGAACGGGCAATACCGGTATTGATGGTGCCCTCGTCCATGGCGATGTGCCCGTGAACGAGCGTGATATAGCGACGGTCGAGCGTGCGCGTGCGGATAAGATTTTGAAGCGCGCGCTGGGTGTCGTCGTCTTTTGCCGCGAGCATAAGGCCCGAGGTATCGCGATCCAGGCGGTGCACGATGCCGGGTCGGTCCTCACCCTGCACGGTGCCCAGATGGTCGATACCGCAGTGATAGACCAGGGCATTCGCGAGCGTACCGCTCTCATGACCATGCGCAGGATGGCACACCAGGCCGCGCTGCTTGGAGAGCACAATGAGATAATCGTCCTCATAGCGAATGTCGAGCGGGATGGCCTCGGGAATCACATCGGTGGGATCGTGCGGCTCGGGCAAATCGACCGAAATACGGTCGCCGGCTCGCACGGCGTACTTTTTGGACAGGCAGGTCTCGCCATTGACAGCGACGGCGCCGCCCTCGATCAGATGCGCACAGGCAGAACGCGTAGGACAGCCGTCATTGGCGCCCAGATAAGCGTCAAGACGCTGACCGGCGGCATCGTCGGCAACAAGAATATGGATGTCGGCCATTAGCGCTCGTTCCTTTCGCGAATTTTGCGGGCACGCTCCCCGCGTTGCTGGGCCTTGCGCTTGGCGCGGGCCTCGTCACGGGCGTTAAGCTCAGCGGTCGCGTCGACCTCACGGGCCGCGGGGCTCAAGAACATGTATCCGAAGAGGGCGAGCACGACGCCCAAGGTAATGCCGATATCGGCCACATTGAAGACGGGGAAGTCGATGAAGGTGGTGGCAATAAAATCGGTCACGAAGCCAAAGGCCAAACGATCGATAGCGTTGCCAATAGCACCGCCCGCAACCATCGCCATGCCCACGACCTCAAGATGGGCGAGCTGGGATGCACGGAGCAAGTACACGGCAATGGCGACAATGACCGCAAGCGCCAACACAGCGAAAGTGACGCCATGACCCTCGCCCATGCTAAAGGCGGCTCCGATATTGCGGACAAACATAAAGTCGATAACACCGGGGATAACGGTCACATGCAAAGCGTCGCCCACGGCACGAACCGCAAGCTTGGTCAGCTGGTCAACAAGCAACACAGCCAGCGCCACCCCACCAGCAACACCCAACCGCCAACGCAAAGGCGGCGTCATATCCCCAGCACGACCCAAATCAATCCCCTACCCTCAAGAACATCGAATTACGTTTAATACAAAGAACTATCTTATATTGCCATACGCAGAACGCACGACATATCCACCAACGCAAGCGAAATAACCAGCTAAAAACGAAAGCGACATTCCGAATAACGGAATGTCGCTTAATAGCTTTCGACTAAAAACGCAAGTCGAAAGAAAGCCTCTAGCTCCAGCAATGGAAACGCCGCGTTATCGTCACCAACAGCGAAAACGTCCCTAAGCGAGCAAGGTGACGTGAAAGAGGAGGGAAGCGTACTTTGGTACGCGACCGACGATTGAACGTCAGATTGCCGCTTAGGGGCGTTTGCAGCGTCGGTAGGTTACGGCGTTCTACGAACGCCGTAACCTACAAAGCATCGGCGCAGCGCTTGCAAATATGCGCGTGGCCGTTGTACTCGCCAACGGTGGTGCGGTAGTTCCAGCAACGGTCGCAGCACTCGCCCTCGGCTGCCTCGATGGCAACGGAGAGCTCCTCGCCCTGGGTCAGCTCAACATCGGAGACGATGTAGAACTCGGCCAGGTCGACGGCCTTATCACCGGTCAGCAGCGCGTACATCTCTGCGGGAACGACCGCCTTGACGCGAACCTGCTGGCTCTTGGTGAAAGTGCCGGCAGAACGGGCATCCTCAAGGGCCTTGGTCACGGCGCTACGTAACTCGAGTGAAGCCTCAAGCACGCCCTCGAACTCATTGGCCTCGTCGACCGTGATGGGCGACTTGTACCAATCGAGCAGCGCGGCGTACTTCTGGTGGTCGACGCAACCGGCGGGCGCATAGGCCATGGCCTCGTCGACCGTGTAGGACAGGATCGGCTGCAGGTCGCGCATGAGCATCGAGAAGAGCTCGGCAAGCACGGTCTGGGCGCTGCGGCGCTCGAGAGAGCCGGGCTTGTCACAGTACAGACGGTCCTTCAGGGCATCGAGGTACACGTTGGAAAGCTCGGTAACCACGAAGTCGTAAAGTGCACGGTAAGCGCGCGGGAACTCGTAGCAAGAGTAAGCGTCGTCGACCTCGGCCTGAACCTGGGTCAGACGGGCAACCATGAGCTTGTCGAGCGGCAGCAGGTCGGCAAAGGCGACGCCGTCGGTCTCGGGCTCAAACTGACCCTCGAGCTCGGAGAGCAAGAAGCGCAGTGTGTTGCGGAAACGACGGTAGGCATCGGATGTACGAGCAAGGATCTCGTGGTCGATGGAGACGTCGGAGCTGGTGTCGACGGAGGCAACCCACAGACGGATGATGTCAGCGCCCATCTCGTCGCAGACCTTGTTGGGGTCGATGACATTGCCGAGCGACTTGGACATCTTGCGGCCCTGGCCATCGAGCGTGAAGCCCTGAGAGACGACCGCCTTGTACGGAGCATGACCGTTGGCACCCACCGAGGTGAGCAGCGAGCTCTGGAACCAACCGCGGTGCTGGTCGGAGCCCTCGAGGTACACATCCGCCGGATACTCCAGCTCGGGACGGTACTCGCAGACGGCCTTCCAGGAAACGCCGGAATCCCACCACACGTCGAGGATGTCCTTATCGGCCTTGAGGTGATGACCGCCGCACTTGGGGCAGACGCAGGCCTCGCCCAGGTAGCTCTCGGGAGCGTCGGTGAACCAGGCGTCGGAGCCCTTCTCGTGGAAGAGCTTGATGACGGCGTCGAGCGTGGCGTCGTTCATGACCTTCTCGCCGCAGTCGGCGCAAGTGTAGCTAGGGATAGGCACGCCCCAGTTGCGCTGGCGGCTGATGCACCAGTCGGGACGCTGCTCGACCATGGCGCCAATGCGGTTGGCGGCATGGGCCGGATACCACTTGACGTTCTCGCGGACCTCCTTGCCAGCCTGCTCACGCAGACCCGTCTTGTCCATCGAGACGAACCACTGGTCGGTAGCACGGAAGAGCACCGGGTGCTTGCAGCGCCAGCAGTGCGGATAGCTGTGCGTGATCTTCTTCTCGAGGACCAGGGTGCCGCGCTCGCGCAGGAACTCGATGATATGCGGGTTGGCCTCGTCGGTATCCATGCCGCTGAAGGGGCCACCGGTGCCAAACTCCTCACCGGTGTAGAACTTGCCGTCGTCATCGACCGGCATGCAGATGTCGGTGATGCCCTCCTTGAGGCAGGCAAAGTAGTCGTCGACGCCGTGGCCGGGCGAGTTGTGGACAATACCGGTACCGTCATCGACACCGACGTAATCGGCCAGCAGCGCCACGCCCTCAACGCCGTCAAAGATCGGCTGCTTGTAGTGGATGTGGTGGAAGGTCTCGGCGGGAACCACATAGGGCTTGCCGTCGACCACAACCGGGGTGTACTCCCAGCCAAACTCCTCGCAGCACTTGGGAGCTAGGTCCTCGAGCATGACCTCGGCGCGGCCGTCGTGCTCAACGGCGACGTAGGCGGCACCGGGCTTGAGAGAAACTGCCTGGTCGGAGGGGATGGTCCACGGCGTGGTCGTCCAGATGATAAAGTCAACCGGGCCGTCGAAGTTCTCGAGGCCGGCGGGCTTGGAGGTCATCTCAAAGCGCACGAAGATGGACGGGCTCGTCTCGTCGGAGTACTCAATCTCGGCCTCAGCAAGTGCGGTATGGCAGTGCTTGCACCAGTGAACGGGCTTGTGACCGCGATAGATCATGCCCTTGTCGAACATGGCCTTGAAAACCTCGATGTCGGCGGCGTCATGCTGGTGATAGAGCGTCAGATAGGGGTTGTCCCAATCGCCGAGCACGCCCAGGCGACGGAAGCCGGCCTTCTGCAGCTCGATGTTCTCGACAGCGAACTTGTTGCAAAGCTCGCGGATCTTAGCCGTGGAGGTCTGGTTGAACTTCTCGGTGCCGAGCTTCTCCTCGACCTTATGCTCGATCGGCTGGCCATGGCAATCCCAACCGGGGACATATGGAACCTCATAGCCCTGCATCATCCAGTAACGGTTGATCATGTCCTTGGAGATCTTGTTCATGGCGTGGCCGATGTGGATCGGGCCGTTAGCGTACGGAGGGCCGTCGTGCAGAACGAACTTCTTGTGGCCCTCGTTCTTCTTTAGAACTTGCTCGTAGACCTCGTTGTCCTGCCAGTCCTTGAGTCGCTTGGGTTCGGACTTGGAAAGACCGGCACGCATGGGAAAACCGGTCTTGGGCAGATTCATCGTCTGCTTGTACTCGTTTGCCACGGTACCCCTTTCATGTCATGGGCGCGCACGCCCTCTGGGCACCAAAAAAGCGCCCGTCCCTACAAGCTGGGACGAAGCGCCGCAAAACGGGCTGCACGCCCGCAAAAGCTCTTCGCTTAACCACCCAGCTTAGATGCCCTCGCCCGCGTATTCGCGCGCTCGCATCCGTTACTCGGCTGGCCTGTATCGACGACCATCTCGGCGATGTCTACTAAGACGAACCTGCACGGCACGTCCGTTGGGACCGCAGCTCCGGGGTGATTTTCATCGGTCGTATGCACGGGTTCTCAGCGCTCCCCGCTCTCTGTAGCATGCGGACGGCCGACTACTCGTCCCCATCAACGCTTATGTGGAGTATGCTAGCACGTTCCGCGCCGGCAAAAAACCCTCAACACTGGTTTTATACGTTCGAAATTTCTCGCTATTACAGCCCTTCTCTAGGAGCAAAATACCTGAAAGCACTTTATCGAACGAAAGAAGGTTGCTATGCGCACGATCGGAATGAGCGACTACACCGTTGGCGAGGATTGCTTTACCGAGCTGCCGACCGCACTGGCGGAGTACGGCGCGAAGAAGGTCGCCATCATTGGCGGCAAGCGAGCCCTGGCTGCGGCGCTGCCGGGAATCGAGGCGGCACTTGAAGGTACCGATGTCGAGGTCCTGGAGACGCGCGTCTATGGCACCAACAGTACGCGTGCCAATATTGCCAAGGTCGTGAACTCCCCTGCCTGCCAGGAAGCCGACGTGCTCATCGCATGCGGCGGCGGCAAGGCGCTCGATACCGTCAAGACGGCTGCTATCGAGCTCAAGAAGATCGTCTTCACCGTCCCGACGATCTGTTCTAACTGCTCCGCCGCGACCGCCATTGCCGTCGTGTACAACGACGACGGCTCGCTCGAGGGCTATTCGTACCCCAACCGACCGGCGCACATCTTCATCAACCCCAAGATCATCGCCGAGGCACCGGCGGAGTACTTCTGGGCCGGCGTGGGTGATGCCCTGTCCAAGCAGCCCGAGGTCGAGTACGCCACGAGCGCCGGCAACTTGGAGCACACCGCCGGTCTTGGCCTGGCACTCGCCCACACCTGCTCCGAGCCGCTGTTTACCTACGGCGTGCAGGGTCTTGAGGATGTGCGCCAGAACCTGTCGAGCGAGGCCGTCAAGCAGATTGCGCTCGATATCGTGGTCAACACGGGCTATGTCTCCAACCTGACCAACCAGAACGATTACTACTACAACTCGAGCGTGGCGCACGCGTTCTACAACGCCACCTGCAGCATTCCGCGTGAGGGCACATACCTGCACGGCGAGGTCGTGAGCCTGGGCGTGCTCGTGC